>DASSWC010000378.1:0-6232 GCA_035705395.1 Pricia sp.
AGGCATCACCGGCCTATTACGAGGTTTTTTTGGATGACTACGGGGTCAAGACCAGACTGACCTCCACGATGCGGGCCGCCATTCACGAATACAGCTTTGAAAACAATTCCGATCGAAAAATCCTTTTTGACCTGGGAAGGGCGAACAACGATGTCCGCAGCTGGGCCATCGAAAAGGTTGACACAAATACGATAAGCGGCTATCAGGATATGGGGCGGGACAAAATCCACTTTTTTGCCATCCTGAACACTCCGATTGGGTCTGTGGAAAGGATTGACGACGGCAAACCCGGGGGCCAGGCCGTAGTGGGACTTTCCGATTCCGACGGCCCAGTTATCCTTAAAATAGGATTGTCGTTCGTAAGCACGGCCAACGCCGCGGAAAACCTGAAGCATGAAATCGGTGAAAAATCCTTTGAAGAAGTCCATTCGGCAGGAAAAAAACATTGGAACCAGCTTTTATCACAAGTGAAAATAGCGGGAGGCACCCAAAAACAGAAGGAACTTTTTTATTCCTCCCTCTACCGTTGCTTTTTGTGGCCGGCATTGCGAAGTGATAGCAATGGGGAATTTAGCGATGCCAAGGGAAACATCAGGAAGGAAGATTTCAAATATTACACCATCCCCTCGCTCTGGGACACCTACCGGAACAAACTGGTATTGCTGCAATTATTACGGCCCGAGGCAACTACGGATGTCATCAAATCCCTTATGGATATCGGGGAGCTTACCGGCTTTGTCCCCACCTTTTTCCACGGTGACCACGCTTCCGCCTTTATTGCCGGGGCCTATGCCCGGGGAATACGGGATTTCGATGTCCAAAAAGCCTACGATCTCCTGCTCAACAATGCGTACAAGGAGAGTGACGATGGCCGTGGCGGTAGGCCGTATATCAAGGAGTATATGGAAAAGGGATTTATTCCGGACCCCGATATCGAAAATCCGCATGTGGAGACCAAGGCGGCCGCAGGAGTATCCAAAACCCTGGAATATGCCTATGATGACTATGCGTTGGCGCAATTGGCCAAGGCGATGAACGACGGCGAAAAGTACGCTGACCTGATGAAAAGGTCGCAGAACTATAAAAATGTATTCGACAAAAAGACCCATTTTATGAGGGGCCGACTTGAAAATGGCGATTGGATCTCGCCGTTTGACCCGCAGTATCCCTATTATGAATATATGTACCGCGAGGCCAACGCCTGGCAGGTTTCCTTTTATGTACCGCACGATATGCCCGGATTGGTAAAACTATACGGCAAGGAAAAGTTCGAGGAGAAATTGGATTCCCTCTTTACCCTTCCCTGGAATCCCGAACACATCGCACGCAACGTATCCAGTTTCAAGGGTCAGTATTGCCAAGGCAATCAACCGGACCATGAGGCGCCATTCTCCTACTATTTTGTGGACAAACCCGAAAAGTCACAGGAAGTGCTGGATGATTTGCTGGCCAACTATTACGGAGTGGGGGAGCATGGCCTCGCCCTACCGGGAATGGATGATGCCGGGGAAATGTCGGCCTGGTACGTTTTTGCGGCAGCGGGCCTCTATCCCCTATCCCCGGCCGATGCGAACTATTTGGTTACGGTTCCCATTTTCGATGCCGTCACCTGGGACCTCGATACCGGAAACACACTCAGGATGCGGCATCCCGATACAGGAAGAAAACTACAGCGTATTTTGGTAGATGAAAAGGACATAGACGGTTATTTTATTCCCCATGCACTTTTTGAAAAGGGTGGGGAAATTGATTTGGACACCGATAAGTGAATGGGTACCAAGCGGAACCGGTGTATGGATCAACCCCCGCAAAACCAAGGTCTACGGTCCAAATGAATTTGCACCCTTTACCTACCACAGCGATTTGTGCCTCCATTCCACAATTCGTTTCAAAACCAACCTTTTTTTAGTGGCTTCTTAAAGATTGACCGATTTGTATGAGAGATTGACACGAAACAATAGGTATTTTCGATATCGAAATTATTAATTTTGATAGTTCGCAAAGAGGCAATGAACGGTTTTAATCTTCTTGCGTGTAAGGTGAACCTGCCTCGCCCGGTGAAGTGAACCTGCCTCACCGTCCGTTAGGCAGGAATTAAACATTTTTGGCCATTTAATAACTTTTTTGAGTTTTATTGCAGACCCGAATCAGTTCAATATTAGGTCGTTGAAGTTTGAAAATATCAGAATTAGCTACAAGTTTTAGACCGTTAACCCCTAACTTCATGTCACTATTAAAATTGAAGGAAATGAAAAAACAGCTGATTAAACGAGCAAGAACGGCATTGATGCCCCTATTATTTTTGTGTGTCTGTATACCGTACGGATATGCACAAGACCAACTTACCGTTAGGGGTAGCGTAATAGACACTGAAGGCGTTCCGTTACCGGGAGCCAGCGTAGTGGTCTATGGAACACAAAATGGAACCACCACCGATTTCGATGGAAACTTTCAGCTCGACGAGGTACCGTCCGATGGCCAATTGGAGATCAGTTACCTCGGTTATGTTACGAAAATTATCGAGGTCGAAAATAATACGTCGTTGGATGTTGTGCTCGAGGAAGATACCAATCTCTTGGATGAGGTAGTTGTTGTCGGTTACCAAACCGTAAAACGAAGTGATATTATAGGGTCGGTATCGGTAGTCGATACCGAGGAAATGCTAAAGGCCCCTGCAAGTAACGTGGGCCAAATGCTCCAAGGTCGGGCGGCCGGTGTCACCATAACATCGACGGGAACCCCGGGTGCCTCGTCTTCGGTCAAGATTCGGGGCATGAATTCGTTTTCGGGCCAGGATTCACCGCTTTATGTAGTGGACGGTATGCTGATCAACAGTCTTGGGGCGGACTTCAATCCCAACGACATCGAATCCATTCAGGTACTCAAGGATGCCGCCGCTACCGCGCTGTATGGCTCAAGGGGAATGAACGGGGTTATCGTTGTAACCACAAAACAAGGTAAACCGGGTCCATTGAAAATAGATTATGACTTTTATTACGGTTTCCAGACAATAGCCAAAAAGCTGCCCCTGACCAATGCAGCACAATTTATAGAGATCAATAATCTCGCATATATCAATAATGGCGATGCCCCCCAAAATCTGAGACGGGGCGTGGACACGGATTGGCAGGAAGCACTTTTTAAGACAGGAACCATATCGGAACACAATCTGAATTTTTCGGGTGGGGCCGAGAATTCCAACTATTTCATTTCCCTGAACTATTATGATCAAGAGGGGGCCATCGTGGGCCCTGATTTCGAGCGGTATCAGGTACGGGTGAATACCGAAGCGAAAAAGGGACCTTTTACCTTTGGCGAAAACATCGCTATGAGCAGGAGCAACCAGACCAGGGTCAACGGAAATCCTTTTATCGATGTCGTATGGATGCTGCCTACCATACCGGTATACGATGATGCCAATGAAAGCGGATATGGCTACGGAGACGACAATAACAGTTCGTTTGCGACCAACCCGATCGGTCTGCAGGAACATTATAGCAATACTGCGGTAACCAGCAAGGTCTTGGGTAGTATATATGCCGAATTGGAAATTTTTCCTTTCCTGAAATACAAATTGAACCTAGGTCTTGATTATGCACAAATCAGGGAAAAATATTATCAACGGGCCGGTGCCTTGCGGCAGAATACCCCGGGAGCCGCCTTTCTCGATGACCGCCATACGGAATTCTTCAATATACTGGCTGAAAACACGTTAAACTACAATCAGGAATTTGGAAAACACAATCTATCCGCCTTGGTCGGCTACACGACCCAAAAGGATAATTTCACCTTTAATTTTGCCCATGTAGAAGGCCTGAGCGGGGAGTTTTGGGTACAGGACAACGGAACCTCAAGTCCACGTACGGAGGGTAGGGAAGAAGTGGCCGGTCTGCGATCTATCTTGGGAAGCTTCAATTATTCCTATGATGATCGATATACCCTATTGGTCAATTTCAGAAGAGACGGGTCCTCAAGGTTCGGTAAAAACAACCAGTTCGCCAATTTCCCGTCAGTCTCGGCCTCCTGGAGGATTTCGGAAGAGCGTTTTATGGAGAACAGCAACATCTTCAGCAACCTCAAACTACGGGGGAGTTATGGAGAGGTAGGCAACCAGGCCATCGGTAATTATGCCACCCAGAGTGTACTTAGGTACAACCAGAACTATGTATTGAACAATCAGGTCGTTCCCGGGGCAACAAATCTACAGCTGGTAAACCCCAATCTTCGCTGGGAAAGTAAAACGACCACGAACGTGGGATTGGATGCCGGGTTTTTTAACAATTCCCTAAACCTTACCGCTGACTATTATGTGGCCGATGTGAAAGACCTTCTTTTGGCCGTTCCGATTCCCCTTTCTTCCGGAAATACCGGGGGCAACCCTTTGGCCAATGTCGGTCAAGTGCAGAACAGGGGGCTTGAGCTGAGCCTGAGCTACCGGAATGCCATCAATGATTTCAACTATGGTATTTCGGCGAACGGTACTTTTCTGAGAAATGAGGTAAAGGCCTTGGTGGAGGAAGCGGGCAACCTGCCTATCTTCGGATTTGGCCAGATATTGCGTACCGCTGTAGGCGAGCCTGTAGCGTCTTTCTATGTTTTGGAGACGGCAGGTATCTTTCAGGATCAGGCCGAGATCGATGCCTGGGGCGTTCAGCCCGATGCCCGTCCGGGAGATGTAAAATATGTGGACAATAACGGGAGCGGGGATATCAACTTCGATGACCGCACCGTGGTAGGCAAGGCCCTGCCCGATTTTGAATTCGGCCTGAACCTGAACATGTCGTACAAAGGCTTCGATGCCACCGCGTTCTTTGCAGGAGTAACCGGCAACAGTATCTTTAATGAACAAAAATGGTGGTCGCAACGCTATGACGACAACGCAAACTATTTGGTCGACGATGTGTACTGGACCGGCCCCGGCACTTCGAACCTCCTACCCAAACCGATCCATGCGGATTCGTCCCTGAATCCGACGCAGAATTCCGATCGTTATGTTGAAAAGGGGGATTATTTCAGGTTAAAAAACCTTCAGATAGGCTACGCCCTTCCCAAAGATGTCATTGGTAGCATCGGACTTAGCAAGCTTCGATTGTACGTAACCGGTCAGAATTTGTTTACCATTACCGATTATTCAGGATATGATCCCGAGGTAGTCGGGGCCAACGGCAATGGCGATTTCTTGAACAGGGGGGTGGACAATGGCAATTTCCCATCGTTGAGATCGGGTATTATGGGCATCCAGATAGGATTTTAAATCGATTTTGAAAATTTAAACGATACAACAATGAAAACGATAAGGATAATACCGGTTTTGATAGTGTTCCTAGGAACGACCATATCCTGCGAAAAAGAACTGCTGGACCAAGTGAATCCCAACGCCCCCACGCCCGATACGTTTTGGCAAACCGAAGAGGATGCCATTTTGGGGATAAACGCGGTGTATGCCGGTACCCAGAACCGCCAACTAAGTCTTTGGGAAATTTTCAACTACGATATGCGGTCCGACGAGGGCTATAGCCAGAGTCCGTGGACGGATTTGGGCAACGTTGGTCGGTTTGTGTTCAATAACTATGACCTTCCTTGGCTTCTTGAGGTATGGCGTGAACTGTACCGCACCATTTACAAGGCCAATCAGGTGTTGGCAAATGTGCCCAATATTGAAATGGACGAAACCCTAAAAAAAAGAATATTGGCAGAGGCCAAATTCTTAAGGGGACATTGTTACTATAAATTGGCCACCCTATGGGGGCGCGTACCCTTGGTCACCGGGATCGAGGATGCGAATACCCGATATCCACAGGGTACCGTTGAAGAAGTTTGGGCTCTGGTAGAACAGGATTTTATCGATGCCGCTGCCGGCCTTCCCGTTAGCTATACGGGTGCCGATATAGGCCGGGCCACGAAAGGTGGTGCCATCGGCTATCTGGGCAGAACGTACCTACAACAAAAGAAGTGGGCCGAAGCGGCGGGGGAATTTGAAAAAATCATCGCCATGGTACCCGGAACCTACGATCTGATGCCCAACTTCAAGGATAATTTTACCGATGAAATGGAAAATAACAAAGAATCGCTGTTCGAGATTCAGTTCACGAACAACAATGGCAAGACGAGCGGTTTCCCTACCTATAACAATGCGTCCGGTGACGAAACCAGTGAACGGGCGCAGTTTTTCGGGGTGCGGCCCCTGGGGTGGACGGATGGGCAGCCCACAAAGTGGCTTCTGAACCAGTTC
>DASSWC010000379.1:0-2503 GCA_035705395.1 Pricia sp.
TCGGAGCCAAAAATCTCAAATAAATTATACAGTATACCAATGAAAAAATTGATATATTTTTTTGTGTGTTTTGTGCTTTTTGCCTGTAAGGAAGACAAAAAGGAAGTTGCGAAAACCGGACAACAGGACCAACCACCGACGGAATGGTTGGTTTTTGAAGGGGAAGGTGCCGAGGCAAAACACATTGTGCTGATCTCGGGAGACGAAGAGTACCGCTCCGAGGAAGCCCTGCCACAATTGGCCAAAATATTGTCTGATCGCCACGGATTTAAATGCACGGTACTTTTTGCCCAAGATCCCGAAAAACCGGGAACTATCGATGCCAACTTCGTGAGCAATATTCCGGGCCTATCGGCTTTGGAGCGTGCGGACCTAATGGTCATTTTTACCCGGTTCCGCGCCTTGCCCGACGATCAGATGCAACATATCGACGCCTACCTAATGCGCGGTAAACCCGTTGTTGGCATCCGTACGGCCACGCATGCCTTTATGTTTCCCGACGATTCGGAATCCAGCTACACCCATTACAGCAATGGGTATTCGGGGGATAAAACGGCGTGGACCGGCGGTTTTGGGCGTCTCGTGTTGGGCGAAAAATGGATCGCGCACCACGGACACCATAAACACCAAAGCCAAAAAGGGATGGTTTTCGCGGAGGCAAAAGACCATCCTATCACCAAGGGTATAGAAGACGGCGACATCTGGGGCGCTTCCGATGTGTATGAAGTCCGCCTGCCCCTTCCCGGCGATGCTGAACCCATTATTTACGGCCAAGTTATGAATCGGAAGGGAGAATATGATGACGGGGATATCCACTTTGGAATGCGGCCTTCCGACGAAGAAATCGCGGAGGTCAATAATGAAGGCAAAACCGTCAACGCCGTCAAAATGCCCATCGCATGGACGAAAAGCTACCAACTTCCCGGCGGCAAACAAGGGAAGGCTTTTACGGCGACCGTAGGTTCATCCAGCGATATGTTGATCGAAGGTACAAGAAGGCTATTGGTCAACGGCGTTTTTTGGGCACTGGATTTAAAAGTGCCCGAAAAAGCGGATGTGAGGCTTGTAGGGGACTTCGACCCTACCCAGTTCGAGTTCCGCGACGACGCCTACTGGAATGAAAAACAGTTGAAGGTAGAAAATTTTGGGAGACCTACAAACCAATAGACCCATTTAACTTTGGCGACTCTATTGGGATTATGAGGGTGACGCTTGTGGCGGGCAAGGCCGGACAAACAGGTCCGCCTTCACTTAAGCTCCAACTGCTCCACCCCATCCGACGCCTCTCCCCGGATCTCTTGAAAGGCGGCTATCATCTCCTCCAGTTTTTCGGGGTTGGATTCCGCCAGGTTTTTCTCTTGCCCGATATCGTCCTTTAGGTTGTAGAGCTGGTATTCATCGGCATTGCCCAATTCGATGCCTACGTTAGGGCTGACTGCGGGACCTCCGTATGGGGGGATCATCGCCCAGTCACCTTTGCGCAGGGCAGTGCGCGATGTGGCTTCCAGAACAAGCTGTTCGCGTCCCTTTTCGCTTTTGCCCAGAAAGGCATCCAGCAGCTCCATACTGTCTTCGGCTTTTACATCGCTGCCGACCAGTTCCGACAACGAAGTAAGCAGGTCTATTTGGCAGACCAGTGCGTCGGACGTGCCGGGAACGATACGCCCCTTCCAGTAGGTGATAAAGGGGACGCGGGTACCGGCCTCGAACAGGCTGTACTTGCCGCCCCGCAGGGGACCGGCGGGTTCGTGATTGCCCAGTTTCTCGACCGCACCGTCATAATAGCCGTCGTTAACCACGGGGCCGTTGTCGCTACTGAATACGATAAGGGTATTCTCCAGCAGCCCCTCTGATTCCAAGGTCTTTATAAATTCTCCCACGCACCAGTCGGCCTCGATGATAACGTCGCCCCTAGGGCCCATACCCGATTTACCCACGAAGCGCGGATGCGGGGTACGCGGTACATGGGGCTGCTGCAGGGCGTAGTACAGGAAGAAAGGTCCGTCTTTGTTCGCCTTGACAAATTTCTGGGCCTCGGCCAGAAAGGTATCCGCCATATCCTCGTCCACCCATCTGGCCGATTCGCCGCCCTTCATAAATCCGATGCGGGGGATGCCATTCACGATACTGTTGTTATGCCCATGGTGCCATTTCATCTTTAGCATTTCGGGATTTTCCTTGCCCGTAGGTTCCCCCGGGAAGTTCTTATCATAGTCGACCTGGATGGGATCCTCCGGGTCGAGGCCCACTACCTCGCCGTTCTCGATGTAAACGGTCGGGACCCGATCCTGCGTGGCCGCCATGATAAAGCTATGCTCAAACCCGACCTCGTTGGGGCCGGGGGCGATATGCCCGTTCCAGTCCACGTTGCCGTCGCCCAAGCCCAGATGCCACTTCCCGACGATACCGGTGCTATATCCCTGCCCTTTGAGCATTTTGGGAAGCGTCATTTGTGCCGTATCGATTATCAAAGGAGCGGTGCCCGGAAGGATTTTGGCGCTTT
>DASSWC010000380.1:0-4681 GCA_035705395.1 Pricia sp.
ATCCGAAAAATGAACCTGTAAAGGGACAAAGCACGGGGGCCATCCCCCCAAAATATAAAGAACATGAAAAAGATAGGAATTTTAACGATGACGGTATTGGCCTACGCAATGACCTCCTGTAGCGCGGAGCAGCGCAACGAACCCATAGTCATAACAGCCGACGATCTGCACGGTTCGATCGACAAGATAACGGAAATCATGATCCACGATATCTTTTCGCCGCCGGTTGCCAGCCGTATTTATGCGTATCCGAACATTGCCGCCTATGAAATCGTGGCCCTAAACCATGACGAATATCGTTCATTGGTAGGTCAGGTAAACGAACTAACGCCCATTCCAAAACCTGATTCGACAAAGACGGTCAACTATGACCTGGCCGCTTTAGTCGCCCATATGGAACTCAGCAAACGCCTTATTTTTTCGGAAGACCGCATGGAAGCCTTTCGCGATAGCCTGTACCGCATCTATGAAGGCAAAAACCCGGCCGTCTTCAATGCCTCAAAGGACTACGGGCTGACCGTTGCCGACCATATCGGCGAATGGATGAACAAAGACAATTATCCCCAGACCCGAACGATGCCCAAGTTCACCGTCAATACCGATGACCCCGCACGTTGGCAGCCCACCCCCCCGGCCTATATGGACGGACTGGAACCGCACTGGGACAAAATCCGCCCCTTCGTCATCGATTCGGCCCAACAGTTCAAACCCGCGCCACCGGTCGCATTTTCTTTGGAGGAAGGTTCCGATTTTTATAGGGAATTAAAGGAAGTCTATGATATCGGCAAAGAGATCGATGAAGCAGGGGATGCCTCGGAAAAGTTAAAAATCGCAAAATTTTGGGACTGCAACCCCTACGTTTCCGTCACCCGTGGCCATTTGATGTTCGCCACCAAAAAAATTACCCCTGGCGGCCACTGGATCGGCATTGCCAAAATAGCCGCAAAAAAAACGGAGAGCGATTTTGCCAAAACCGTGTACGCCTATACGAAGACCTCAATGGCCATTTTCGATGGCTTTATCAGCTGTTGGGCCGAGAAATACCGTAGCAATCTGGTCCGTCCCGAGACCCTGATCAATCAGCATATCGACGATAGTTGGAAACCGGTGTTGCAGACCCCGCCCTTTCCCGAATACACCAGTGGGCATTCCGTGGTTTCGGGGGCAGCCGCCATAGCCCTTACCAGTATTTTCGGTGACAATTTTGCATTTGCCGATGACACGGAAACGGCCTTTGGCCTTCCGGTACGGAATTTTGAATCCTTCAAACATGCTTCCGATGAAGCGGCCATAAGCCGGATGTATGGCGGCATCCATTATCGTATGGCTATAGAGGTGGGCCTTACCCAAGGCCGTGCACTGGGAAATTTTGTAGTGGACAACCTAGGGATGAAGACCGACCAAAGCTTGGCCGTAAATCGTTAGAAAATATGCATAGAAAATGGGGGCTGCTTGTCGGGGCCGCTCTTTTGGGAAGCTTCATCTGGTATTTTTTTTTGAAGCCGCACGACTATGTGGTCCGGTTCGAGACCAAGGCGCTACCCGGCACCATCAATCAGAAACTTAAATCATGGAGCGGTCGTCTCGACAGCGCCCAAATGATGGGGCAGAACAACCTTTCCGACCTGAAATATCGCATCCGTTTTAACGATTCCACCCATATTTACCATTGGAAATTCGAAATCTTGAACGATTCCGTTTCGAGGGTAAAAGCCTATGTGACGGACGAAGACCATAGTTTGGGCAACCGTTGGGCCCTTCCTTTCTCGAAGACCGATTTTGAAAAACGCAGCAAGAAAACCGTAAGGAGTTTTGCGGAATCGCTGCAAAACCATCTCGAAAATTTTAAGGTTACCGTGACCGGCAAAGCCGATATTCCCGCCAAATACTGTGCCTGCGTGTCGTTAGAAGGCACGCAGCGGGAAAAGGCGAGGGGTATGAAGGAATATTATTCGCTGTTAAGCAATATCATGAACGGTAATGGCATTGCCCTTGATGGCCGACCGATGATCGAGGTGCAAGATTGGAACATGAAAAACGATAGTATAACCTTTAACTTCTGTTTTCCCGTGATTAAATCGGATAGCCTCCCCCAACATGAGGAAATTTTCTACCAACAAATAGTGAAACGACCTGCCATCCGGGCTGTCTACAACGGCAATTACATCACCTCCGACCGGGCATGGTATGCGTTGTTGGACTATGCCGTAAAAAACAACATCCCCGTCGACAAAAAACCGGTCGAAATCTTTCATACCAATCCCAACATGGGCGGAAACGCGTTGGAATGGAAAGCGGAGATTTTTTTGCCTCTTAAAGAGGACATTGAACCATGAACCAAATTACGTAGTAGTTTTGAACCCTGTATTTTCAAAACCCGAACCCAAGCCCAAAAGAGAACCGCAGCCCGTCTTCGCTATGGAAAAGGGCTATCCTGGCCGTAAGGATGTCCGCTCCGTTCACGAAAAATCCCCCGCCGTACGAGGTGTGCCAAATATTGGAACTTTCCTCCGGCAGCCAGACCCTTCCGTAATCGAAGCCGCCGTACAGGCCCATGGTGACCGGTAGCAGTTCTGTTCGCATTTCCCTCAGGCTATACCGGATATCGGTATTCTGGTAATAGGATTTTTTTCCGGTGAAGCGTTGGTTCCTGAATCCACGTAACCCATCGACCCCTCCAATACTGGCGGCCTGGTACAAATCATAGGTGTCGCCGATGTTGAAATGGGCCTTCCATTTCGAGGCCAGTACCAACCTACCGCTGGGTACAAGTTTGTAAGCCAGGAAAAACGAAGGAACGACATAGCCGAAATTAGTACCGGTATCAATGTTGGCCTTGTATCCCAGTTGTAGCGACGTCGCCATACCCAGGGTCGGAAAGGCCTCGTTATCGGCATTGGCATAGCTATATTCCGCATTGAGGCCCAAAAAATTGTTTTCTTCCTGTTCCCCGTTTTCTCCAAAAAAGGTATTGATAAACCGGCCCGGGGTTTGCTCGACCTCTATCGATTCGAACGAAACGCCTGTTTTAAAAACGGCCCCCAGTGGCCATCGATGTACCAGCGACGGTGCCAATCGCAGGATCCGCAGCCGTACCCGGTTGTAATCGAAGCCCAATTCATCGTCCGGATTAAGGGATTCGTTGCCCAGTCCGAAAAAATTGATGCTGAAATTCGGACTGGTGAAACGCGCGGCCGTCTCCAGGTTCCAGTGCTCAAAAACATGGGCATACTCCCCGGTATAGCCCAACTCAAATCCACTGGTGGCAAAGAAGAAGGCGGCATCGAGCCTGTGCTTTTGGGTAAACGGGTTCCTTCGGAAACCGTTGTAAGTATAGGTATCCGTCAGGCCGATTTTTACGCCGTCATCCGGGTTGTAACCGATAGTCGGTAAGAGCCGGTTGGTCGAGTTGCGCAGCTGCATCGGCAGATACGTATTGGTAAGGTAGTCATCGGTCAACTTCACTTTGGCACCCTCAGTATTTTTGAAGGTATTCCTCTTTTTCAGGCGGTGATCATAGACCGCGATATTCCCTCCCTGATCAAAATCGTAGCTATCGTTATCGTGTCCCCCGATTATTCTGACTTGTATGGGGCTTCGATGTTCGCCGTGCACCTCGAAGCGATCGTCGTCGTCAAGGCCGTAGACCCAGATTTCCCGGGTCACGGATCTGTCGAATAGCTTCTGGAAAAATAGCTTCTTCTTTTCGCCCCCGATATTGCGGAACACCTTTACCTCGGTCTCGTTCTTATTCAGGATGTTGATCTCGAACCAATCGTCTTTATCGGTACCAGCCACCACGGCATATTTGTTCAGCACCCGGTAATATTCTTTGGCGGTATCTTCAATACGGGCCAATCGTGCCAACAATATCCTTTTGATTTCCGGGATGGTTTCGTCTTGAACTTCTTCGGGAAAAGCCGATAAGGCCCTGTCGATTACAGCTGCTGTGATATTTTCCCGGATAAACCTTGCCTGTTCTTCCCATTGCTCCGGAGTCGTTTCGGTCAACAGGGTGATATCGAGCACATAGGTCTTGGGCGAGGAATTAAAGCCTTTGACATTCCGGATCTTTTCGTCAAAACCTTCCATCAAGCGCAAAGCGGGCAGGATCCTCGTAGCCAGGGACATCAGAAAACCATCGCCATGTTTCGAAAAGACCATGTCCCTATCCCGGGGAACAGGGCGATAAACGATCTTATTGCCGTCCTCGTCCTTAAACTCCGCCCAGCGCCATTGGTCGACATGGCGGTCCCAATCCCCTACTGCCATATCGAAAAGCCGTGCCCGCAGGTACAGTTCGGTATCGACCTCGTATTTTTCGTCGTCACGAAGGTCTTCCAACATGCTATCGGTACTCTTCAGCTCGTCGGAATATCCAAAACTTTTCAGGTCGCCATGGCCATCGCCGGCATGTTCCTCGATAAAGTAGAGCTCATCGCCAAAGGTCTCGTTGAAATATGCCAACGAGGGCTGTTTCGGCACGTAGTACAGTTTGGGGTTGGTATGGTACAGGCCCACGGCATCGGAGAGCGTTCCGACCGCTAAGGGGGCATAGGGGTGGGAACCTGTATAAAAATCGAGTAACAGGCCCTCGGTAAAGGTTTCGTCAAATTCGCCCATGATGTATTTATCATGAAACGCCATAGCCTGTAGGTACAGTTCAGCGTCCTTTTTTAAG
>DASSWC010000381.1:0-5684 GCA_035705395.1 Pricia sp.
GCATGTACCAAGTCCGGAAATTTCATGGCATCCTGAATAAAAAAGATGGGCATATTATTACCCACCAGGTCCCAGGTACCTTCCTCGGTATAAAATTTAACCGCAAAACCACGGACATCCCTTGCTAAATCGGTAGATCCCTTGGATCCCGCCACGGTAGAAAAACGGACAAAAACAGGCGTCTTTCTACTGGTGTCGGTAAAAATTCCGGCCTTTGAATATTCCTCGATACTCTCATAGAGCTCGAAAACTCCGTGGGCACCACTGCCCCTGGCATGTACGATGCGTTCGGGAATGCGTTCATGGTCGAAACTGTGGATTTTTTCACGCAGCACAAAATCTTCAAGTAAGGTTGCGCCACGCGGCCCTGCCTTTAAGGAGTTGTTGGTGTCGTTGATCTTGACGCCCTGACGCGTGGTCAGGGGGCGATCTTTTGGATTTAATTTATATTTTTCGAGTTGTTCAAGTTTTGCGGAATTCTTTTCGTTATCGGACATATGAGAAGGTTTTTAAATCGTCAATTCAAGAAAATGAGCCATAAAGTTAAAAGCGCGTACTCGAAAACGGTAGCCCAATACATTAATTAATTACCTCATAAAAATAGATTGTCCCATTACTCTCGGCAGAACCTGTGCAAATTTTCTGATTATTGTTACAGTCAAGATTTCTGTGTATTGGGATAACTCTGTTTTCGGAGAAGCAGTAATTTTCTGAAAAGAATGTAGGATTATGAGAAAAATAGAGGACGATACCGAATGGAAAGAAAAGGACAGTGCCCCGATGCCTACCAAAGGAAGAAAAGGCGCACAGTACAACAACCAGACCACTAACTCTACCCAAAGCAGGTTTCCGTGGACTACCATCGTAATGGTGGTAATAATCTTGTTAATCGTAGGTGTTATCCTGTTTTTTGCCGATGCCATAAGTTAGGCAGGCGCACGAAAACGGTGCTGTCCCCACTCCCCGGGCCAAGGCACTCTTTGGCATCCTGTCCCATTCCGCAAATTCGGGATGCTCTACGCAGGTAAAACCCCATGTCGTTTTATCCCCTCAAGCGCCTCGGCACCATAGGCGACTATGTTTTATGTTAAATAACAGGGGGCAGCTTTTGCCGCCCCTGCATATCCATCCAAAAACAATGTAAGCACAACGCGACACCAACACTTGACTTGTAATTAAAGTATAGCGGCCGTGTTTAAGTTCTCTTGCCGTGATTGCCTTTCAACAAAAATTAGGAAATCGCTTCCCTGTTCAACCGGCCTTCAGCAAGCTTGTTCAGCTTCTCGTCTGCCGCGTACTCCTCGTCCAACGTTTTCTGAAGTCTGTCGGCGACATCGTCGTGCCCCAGTTCCTTGGCATAGCGAACGGCAGTCCCGTAGCCGGAAATCTCATAATGTTCGACCCGTTGCGCTTCCGCGATAAGACCGGCGTCCATTACATCCTTGTTTTCAGCCTCTTTGATAAAGCTTTCCGCCTCTTTAACCAATCCTTCCATGGCTTTGCAATCCTCGCCAGCGGGGTCTATGTCTAGCCCTTTACAAATCTCCTCCAAGCGTTGTTTATGCCCCTTAGTTTCCTCCAGATGGCTTTCAAAAGCTTCTTTCAACTTGCCGTCGTTGGCTTTGGATTGCATTTTGGGAAGGGCCTCTACAAGCTGTTTTTCGGCACTGTAAAGGTCTTTCAATTGATGTGCAAAAAGTTCTTCCAATGTTTTCATATCTATCTATTTTAAATTATTAAGTGCTGCTAAATTAAGGGGCGGATCGGTTTGGGATTGATTCCATCGATAAGATAATTAACCGTAAAAAATGCGGGGGTTATAAGACCACCTTCCTATTGAGATAACATATATTGTTAAAGGGGCAATCAAATCGATGTTTGCCTTGTAAATTCATTTTATTATTAACATTAAAATTTGTTAGAGATGCCAAATCCACGGATTAAAAGACGAGGACAAATATGAAGCGTTGCGTGACAAGGGCTATAGTAAGGAAAAAGCCGCACGAATCGCCAATACACCCGACTCGGGAAAAAAAGGGGGGAAATCGGAGAAATATGAAAAGTGGACGAAACAGGAGCTCTATGATCAAGCGAAAAAAGTAGGCATCAAGGGCCGCTCAAAAATGAACAAAGGGGACCTGATGCATGCCCTAAGAAACAACTGAAACGGCGGGTGACCGTCTAAAAACTTATTATCTTACCACCGTAATAAACTTTAAATTTTTCGGGTAAGGATGATACGATTTATAAAGGAGTTTAAGGAATTCGCCATCAAAGGGAATATGATCGACATCGCGATTGGTGTCGTTATCGGAGCATCTGTTCCAAGGCGGCCAGGGTCCACATAACGTTTAGATTTTTTAGTGAATTCCCTTTTTTTTGCAAATCTACGTATTGGCCGCTTCGCTGCTCAATCTCCAAAACAGGCGAGCCTGCGTCCTTATGATCTTTATGTTTACCGTTCGAAGGACTCAGGTTCAATGAAAATACTTAGCAAGTACGTCTTTCCACGACTGCTTGATTATGTCGATGGAATCCGGATCGCCTTTCAGTACGGCTTTCATAAAGGCTCCGGCCTGTTCGGCACTAACATGCGGGGGGATAGGCGGCACATCGGGATCGGTCAAGACGTCGATTACCACCGGACGGTCTGCGGAAAAGGCATCTTTGAAAGAACGATCGATATCATCGGGCTTGTCTATTTTGATGCCTTTCAGACCCAGCATCTCCCCGTATTCCGCATAGGGAAAGTCAGGTAGGTTTTGTGAGGCTTCATATTTAGGATTTCCAGTCATTATTCGCTGCTCCCAGGTCACCAGACTGAGATCGCCATTGTTCAGCACCATGACGATGAGATTCGGGGTCTTCCATTTTTTCCAATATTTCGAAATGGTTATCAGGCCGTTGATGCCCAGCATTTGCATGGCCCCGTCACCGACCATTGCGATAACCGTTCGTTCGGGATACGCAAATTTGGCCGCTATGGCGTAGGGAACACCCGGACACATGGTCGCCAATTTTCCCGACAGTGATCCTCGCATACCCTTCCGGATTTTGATGTGGCGGGCGTACCAGTTCGCGGCCGATCCCGAATCGCAGGTTAGGATACAGTTGTCGGGCAAGTGTTTGCTAAGTTCCCAAAACACCTTTTGGGGATTGATGGGATGGGCACTTTTATCGGCACGTTCTTCAAGCACTTCCCACCAGGTCTTGATTTCATCCTCCAATTCTTCCCGCCAAGACCGATCGTCCTTTCTTTTGAGCAGGGGAATCAGTTCTTTAAGGGTTTCCCGACTATCACCGATCAGATTGACCTCGGTGGGATATCGGGTACCGACCTTACGTCCCGAAATATCAATCTGTATCCCCTTGGCCTGTCCTTCCTCCGGCAGAAACTCGGAATAGGGAAAATCAGTACCGATCATCAACAAAGTATCGCATTGCTGCATCATTACCCAGCTGGGACGGGTGCCCAGCAACCCAATGGTACCGGTCACAAAGGAAAGATCGTCGGGCAGTACATCCTTGCCCAGCAAAGCCTTGGCGACCCCGGCCCCCAACATCTCGGCGGTTTCGATGATCTCGTCTGCCGCGTTAATAGCCCCCGCCCCGATTAAAATGGCCGTTTTTTTACCTTCGTTCAAGAGATCCGCCGCCCGCTGAAGATCTTTTGTCCTCGGAACGACCTTGGGTGCCGAAAAACCGATACCAGAGTGTACTGCCCCGTGGATATGTGGAGGTTTGTCAGAGGCATCCATTTCCTGAAGGTCGTTGGGCAAAATGATACAGGTAACGGTGCGTTCGGCCTTGGCGATTCGGATGGAACGATCGATCAAATGCCGCACCTGATCCGGATGGGTCGCCATATAAACGTAATCCCGTGCCACATCCTTAAAGAGTGATACCAGGTCGATTTCCTGTTGATAGTCGCTCCCAAGGGAGGTAAGCGCCTGTTGGCCCACGATGGCCAGAACCGGCATATTGTCCATTCGCGCATCGTATAGACCGTTGAGCAAATGCACCGCCCCCGGGCCCGATGTGGCCATACAGACCCCGATTTCACCTGTAAATTTAGCATGGGAACAGGCCATAAACGCCGCCAATTCTTCGTGCCGGGCCTGTATAAATTCCATTTTTTCGTCTTTGTCCGCCTTTTGCACCGCCCCTATAAATCCATTGATGCCGTCGCCGGGATAACCATATATGCGATGGATGTTCCAATCGAGCAGCCGTTCAACTATAAAATCGCTTACTGTAGCCATAGATTATTTTTTGATGTTCTGGATAATGGCAGGTTTGCAAAAAATCAGGTCAGGTTGGGTATTGGGAAGCCAGCTTGTCGAACGGGGTTAAATCGATACTCAAAGTTAAAATTAGGAGGGTTAATCGGCCATGGTTGTCGTTATCAATTTTAAATTTAACGCTAAGAATGCCTGGGCTCCGGATTGTGATTTAGATGTGCTACATTAGACATGGAGAACGCTACTTGAACCGGTTGGGCGAACCTCTCATTCGAAATTTATCCTTTTAAAACACACCTATGGACGAAATTAAAAAAGACGAAAAAGAACGACAGGATGCACAGCCCGGAGAGCAGCATACAATGAAGGAAACGCCCGAAACGATTCGTAGTAGTTACAGGGGAAGTGATAAATTAAAGGGCAAAGTAGCCCTGATTTCGGGTGGCGACAGCGGTATCGGAAAAAGTGCCGCCGTACATTTTGCGCGGGAGGGCGCCGATCTGGCTATCATTTATTTGGAAGAGGACACGGATGCGGAGGACACGAAACGTGCAGTAGAGGAAGAAGGCCGACAGTGTCTCCTTCTCAAGGGCGACGTCAGGGATCAAAACTTCTGCCAGGAGGCCGTTCAAAAAACCGTTGGGAAATTTGGGCATCTCAACGTAGTTGTCAACAACGCCGCCGTTCAATTTCCTGAGGAAAATTTTGGGGATATTGAAATTGATAACCTGCACCAGACCTTCGAAACCAATATATACGCCTATTTTTATATCGGTAAGGAGGCATTAAAGCACCTGAAAGAGGGCGACACGATCATTAACACCACCTCGGTAACCGCCTATCGTGGATCACATCACCTTATCGACTATGCCAGTACGAAAGGCGCCATTGTATCTTTCACCCGGAGCCTCTCAAAACTTCTGGCAAAAAAGAAAATCCGTGTGAACGCTATCGCTCCGGGTCCGATATGGACCCCCCTAATACCCGCTACATTTGACAAGGAAAAGCTCGCCGATTTCGGAAAGGATGTTCCGATGGGCCGCCCCGGCCAACCCTCGGAACTCGGTCCGGCCTATGTTTTTTTAGCTTGCCAAGACAGCAGCTATATGACGGGACAGGTGCTGCATATCAACGGTGGTGAAATCATTGGGAGCTAAGGAAAAAAATACTTCATCGAAGACAATCACCTTTTACCTCACCTGAAGGGATTTTTTTGATATATAATAATGATGCAAACAACTTCCTTTTCCGGCTCCGCCATTTCCGAAAAACTTACGCAACTCGAACTGCTGTTCAAAAATACATCGGTGGGCGAGGATACCTTTCCTGAAGAAGCCTTCGGCCATCTGCGTTCGCTAGGGCTGCTGAAGGCAAATGTACCCAAGCGTCAAGGGGGCCTCGGTATCGGAACGAGTGGGAATTCGGTTACCTTATTGAAAATTC
>DASSWC010000382.1:0-3159 GCA_035705395.1 Pricia sp.
TAAAAAAAGTGTCCAAGATTTCCTGCGGTTGTTGGCCGGATCCCAAGCCCTTTGCGCACCGGTCGAAGAGTACGGGAATAAGCATGCCCACGTTCTCTATGTTGCGGTAGGGCAGGTTTAGAAAAAGGCTGTTGTAGACATTGAACTTATTGGTGACCGATTTTTTGAAGGTCTCGAGTCTTTCTGTTTGCTGCATAGGTGGTTATACTGTTTTTCGTATTTATTAAGGGGGATGGACCGGCCTAATTCGTCCGTAAATATCGGGATAAATACGTTTTCGTCCGACCGGTTTGTAAGGAAACAACAAAATAAGGCATGTACACCACAAAAACAACAGGGTTCACAACAATAATTTCAATAGACGGGGATGGCAAAGTATTTTTATGCTGTACTCAAAAAGCAAGTACGATTTTTCATTTTCATATAGTGTTCTCGTAAAAGAGCTCTGCCTTACCCGGTAGGGCTCTTTTTAGTTGGGGGGCATCAAATAGGGTGGATACCGGATTGGGATGATCAGCTGGGTACAGCGATTTGGAATTGATCCTTGAAAGAAAATGGGCAGGTAATCGGGGCGGTTAAGCCGGTAGGGTAGTTAAAAAAAAGCCCGGTACTGCAACACCCTAAAATCCACCGCCGTGAAATCGGGATTTTCAGTCTTCATTTTTTTATAGGATGCCATGCTTCCTACCGCCCGGTTGGCGGAGCCGGAGGGTGCCGTGAGGGACACCGTGGTAACCGTACGGCCCGATATGGGAAGCCTAAAACGGTGGGTGCGCGGCAGCGTATCGTGCACCCGCCGGAGCTGTAGCCCGTAGGTCTTCAAATGCCTCCTGAAAAAATATTCGGGACCGTTTTTACTGTTTCCACCCGTAAACAGCAGGGTATCGATATTCCCATAGGCCTCGAGCAACCGCACGAGATCCCGGAGCTCGGCGTTCTGCAGGCCCAGGTCGGAAGCATCCATTTTTTCCCGCTCGGCCACTTCTACGATATCACAGATACCGATGCGTCTTTTGAAAAGAAAATGCTTCCGCTGTTCGATGGCCTCCTGCGTGTTGGCATAGGTAAGTCCTAATTCAAAAATACGGTCCAAGATGGGCCATAACTGTCCGTCGCGGCTGCCGTAACAGAAATCCACATCACCTTCCTTCAGTTCGCGGGTAGAGAACCGGGGCGGGGGAAGCGTACCGACAATCAATTTGGTGGCCTCGTCGAAGACAAATGGCGGGTATGGATGGGTGTGGAAAAACATAATCGTCACAAATTTAAAAATTTCAGGCCGTATTAATTAGGATGCCTTTCTTTAAAATCTGCCCGAAGCGGAACATATCTTCAAAAGAACAATAGAAAGGGGCAGGCGCCAGCCGGATGACATTGGGTTCACGCCAATCGGCGACCACGCCGTTCTTCATAAGGTAATCAAACAAGGGTTTTCCGTGGCCGTGGAGAAAGACGGATAGCTGGCTTCCCCTGTCCTCGGGCGTGATAATCTCAAAATGGCCGTCCGTTTCCCTATCGATTTCCAGCAGGATGAATTCCAAATACGCCACGATTTTTTTTCGCTTGGCGATGAGGGGTTCCATCCCCGTTTCGGCGAACATTTCGAGGGACGCCAAATAGGGGGCCAGCGATAGTATCGGGGGATTGCTCACCTGCCAGGCATCGGCATTGGGCATTGGCTCAAATTCGGGTTTCATCAAAAACCGGAGCTCCTTTTGGGTACCCCACCATCCTTCGAACCGGGGAATATCCTTTTGATCGAGATATTTTTCGTTGATATATATCCCGGAAGCGTTACCGGGCCCACTGTTCATATATTTATAGCTGCACCAAGCGGCAAAGTCCACTTTCCAATCGTGCAGGCGAAGTTCCACATTGCCCACGGCATGGGCGAGGTCCCACCCGACCTTGGCACCCACGGATAGACCCGCCGCGGTGATGGCCCCCATATCGAAAACCTGTCCGTTGTAATAATTGACACCGCCGATCAATATCAGGGCCAGCTCCTCTCCCGTCTCCTCGATTTTGGCCAGCAGGTCTTCGGTGCGCCAATACTGCTCGCCATGGCGTTTTTTAACCTCAACAATCGCATCCTCGGGGTCAAGTCCATGGTATCGCACCTGACTCTGCAGCAGATACTGATCGGACGGGAAGGCCTTTTCCTCACAAAGAATCTTAAAGCGTTTCGGCGTCGGCCGGTAGAACGAAACCATCAAAAGGTGCAGGTTCACGGTAAGCGTGTTCATTACTGATACCTCCTCAGGCTTTGCCCCTACGACCTTCGCCAAAGGGGCCGCCAGTTGTTCATGATAATCCCACCAAGGTCTTTCGGAATGAAAATGGCCCTCAACGGCGAGTTCCTTCCAGTCCACCATCACCTGGTCGACATATTTCCGGGTCCGTTTGGGCTGCAGTCCCAGCGAATTACCCGTAAAATAGATGACTTGTTTTCCGTTCACTTGGGGAAAGTGGAATTCGTTGCGGTATGTGCGAAGGGGATCCCCCGCATCCAGTTTTTGGGCATAGGTCAAGGTATTCTCAAAGCACATCGCGTGTTTTTTTCAAAAATACGACTTCAATCAAGATAAGGCACGGGTCATGTAAGGTTCTTTCAAAAGTGGGTAAGTATATGACGACCTTCATAACCGTTCATCATTATACCCGACCCATACCATTTGTAAAAGAGTATTTTTGCAGAAACAAGCCCATGCATTTTCTATCCTCAAACCTCGACGAGTACATCCGAGCCCACTCTGGGGAGGAGCCCGAACTACTCCGGGAGCTGACCCGTGAGACACATTTAAAGGTCGTGCGGCCCAGAATGCTGACCGGCCATTATCAGGGCCGGGTGCTAAGTATGCTGTCCAAAATCATCCGCCCCAAAAACATTTTGGAAATCGGTACCTACACCGGCTATTCGGCCCTATGCCTGGCAGAGGGCTTGGTTAAAGAAGGATTGTTACACACGATAGACAGCAACGAGGAACTCCACGAAATGCAGCGGAAATACTTTGACAAAAGCGGTCATGGCGACCGGATCGTACAGCATACCGGCGATGCCAAGAACATCATTCCCACTTTGGATGCGGTGTTCGATCTGGTTTTTATCGATGCGGAAAAAAAGGAATATCCGGATTATTTTGAGCTCGTTCTCAAAAA
>DASSWC010000383.1:0-10155 GCA_035705395.1 Pricia sp.
CCTGTCGGCAAGTCTTGCCGAAGCATAATCGAGAACGGCATAAATTTCTTCATGACTTAATTTATGTTGTTTGGCCAAATTTTCAAATGTAGCACCTTCGGAAAGCTTTTTCAATATAAATTCTACAGAGATACGGGTACCTTGTATAACGGGCTTTCCCAACAATATTTCAGGATTGGATATGATATGGTTTTGATATTTGGACATATTTCAAAGATACGATAAAAAAGAATAGATGTTTTTTATAGAACCGGACATCGAGCCGCAAATTTGCCTACTAACTACTACCCTCTATAACTACCTCCTCCGTTTTGCCTGTTAATGCAAGCGTCGCGCCCGTATCCCTAAGCAGTTATTTCTTTCGGATGCTGTTCAAATGAACGGCGGTAAGAACAGCTACATTACGAATCGGATAGCGAAAAGAGTTTCGATTACCTCCTCTGTCTTACCACCTCATACAAAAACACCGCACAGGCCACGGAAACGTTCAACGATTCGATGTCGCCCAATAGTGGAAGTTTCGCCAAATGGTCGGCGGCTTTTAGGGTGGAGGGGGAGATGCCGCGGTCTTCCGAGCCCATCACAATGGCACAGGGTTCGGTAAACGATACATCGTACACCGATGTATCGGTTTTTTCGGTCGCGGCAACGACGCTGATTCCGCTAGCCTGCAAATAATAGATCGCATCCTTTATATGGTCCACTTTGGCGATCGGCACCTTGAAAGCCGCACCGGCCGACGTTTTGATGGTATCGGCCGTAACCGGTGCCGATCCCTTTTTTTGAATGATGATGCCATCGACTCCCGTACATTCGGCCGTTCGAATAATGGCCCCGAAATTTCGAACATCGGAAAGTTGGTCCAATAACAGAAAAAGTGGGATTTTATCGCTTTCGAGTACTTTTTTCACCAGCTTTTCGAGGGTATGGAAAACGATAGGTGAGATATTGGCGACTACCCCTTGATGGTTGTTTTGGGTAAGGCGGTTCAGCTTCTCTAAGGGTACGTAGGACGAATTGATTCCATTTTTGCGGATGAGGCCTTCCAATTGTTTGGACAAATCACCTTGTAGTCCTTTTTGGATAAAGACCTTATCAATAGGTTCTTCGGCGTTTATGGCTTCAATGATGGCCCTAATGCCATAAATCTGGGTTGTTCTTTGCATGGTATAAAGGTAAAAATAATAGCGTTGTGCGAACGGGATAAATAGCACAACTGCGTGGCGATGGCACAAAAAAAAGGCATCCTCGACCTTAGGATGCCTTCTACTTGCAAGAACGTTTTATATTTATGGAACATCCCAAAATACCCGGGACGATTTTTCATCGCCGCCGATGGCGCTCGCCGCAGCCTGATAACCAGGTGGGTTGACCGAAGCCTCATCATTGGGATAGGTATACCTTCTCGGTGATTCCTCTTCGGAGAAGGGGGTAGTCACCAAATCAGGGAAGCCGTATAATCGGTAGGTAGTCCAAGCTTCAAAGCCCCTGTTAAAAAGATGGATCCATTTCTGTACCGCAACGGTCTCCTGCCACGTACCGCCGGCGGTGGCATAGGCCACATTAGGCTGCGACAGGTAGGCGTCCGCCCCCTCGGCACCCCAATATTGTATCGAGGCCGTCACTGCGGCGTTATAATTTTCTTCGGGTGTCCCTGCCGGATTGGCAAGTCCCAATTCCTCCGCCTCGGCCAATAAGAAGGCCACTTCGGGATAGTCCATAAGGACCCCTTCAGTATCGGGTTCATGGAATATGTCGCCCAGATGGGTATGGTCGGCATAGGGCGCGTTCTGACCATAGGCCCCACCCTTGTAGACGCCTGCCCCCAAATTATCGTCAAAATAAATGGGAATACGGGGATCGTCGAGGGCTACCATAATATCGACCACGACGTCGGAGGGAATAAAATCCTGTCGCCCACTTTCGACCAAATCGGTCCAAACCGGGTTGGCGTTTGGTGATCCGTCTAGATACGGCATGGTGGCGTTGTCGGCATTCGATTCAAAAACGCCGCTGGCTATGGCTTCGCTGGCCATGGTCGCCGCGGTTCCGGCATCAACGGCAGCAATACGTACCGCCATTCGCAGCTTCAACGAGTTGGCGAACTTCTTAAAACCGGCCATGTCACCGTTGTACAGCAGATCGGAGTCCCCAAAAGAGCCTGCATCGACATTGATACTGTTGATGGCTTCGTTCAACTTGGCCGTCAGGGCAGGGTAAATCGCGGCGTCATCGTCATACTTTGGATTTACATTCTCAATGTTTAGCGCTTCGGTAAACGGCACATCGGCGAATACATCGACCAAGACATGATAGGTAAATACCTCCAATATGCTGATCGAGGCCAATTGGTTTTGAATGACCGCTGGATCAATATTCGCGTTATCGCTGTTGTTAATGATTTTGCGCGCTTCGTCCAAATCCTTAAGGATATCCCTATAGGAGTTGTCCCAATGCGCACCGGGCTGATCCCGTACCTTCAGGTCATAGTTCGGCTCATCGGTATAGGTCGTGGAGGTCCACGTTTGCGCAAAGAACCGAAATATATTTATGTTGACGCTGCTTTCGGTCATCAGGTCGACCAGTTCCTTATTGGCATTGGCATATACGGTTTCCGGCGGAACCGCGGTGGCCTGTTTTGGGTCTTGATTCATATCCCCAAAATCGGAACAGGAGACCACCAATGCAACTGTGATTAAAAAAAATATCTGTTTTTTCATAGTGCTATTTGTTAAAAGTCAAATCTAATATTGAATCCGTATTCCCTTGCCGTGGGGTAGGGGCTGGACTGGTACCCTTGTAGATTCCCTGAGGCCAAGGTGCCTTCGGGATCGCTATAGGGCATGTTCTTATCGATGATCCACAAGTTTCTGCCCACTAAGGAGAAAGTCATGTTGTTGATCGGCATGTTCTGCAACAGTTTTGATGGCAATTTATAGGAAAGGGTCAGCTCCCTTAATTTCACGTAACCGGCATCGTATAGGTGGTACGCATTTGGGGCCGAACGATACCCGATCGCATTCTCAAAATCCATTTCGCTACGCGTGGTGTTCGGGCTACCGTCTGGGTTTATTCCTTCGACAAGTATACCCCCGCCTTCTGCCACGGGATCACGCTTGGGATTGCCCAGTTCATTCAGTCCACCGGTTACGTCGTACACACCGGTTGCAAATCCGTACCAGGTATCCAATGACCAGACATCGCCTCCTTTTTGGACATCGATCAGAAAGCTGAGCGATAGATTTTTGTAGGTAAGCGTATTCGTTAGACCACCTCTCCAATCGGGATTGATATCGCCGATCGGTTGGGGAGTGGCATCGATAATGTATTTTCCGTCTTCGGGATCAACCAATGGCCTGGGATCGATAATGTTACCCTGTTCGTCGGTCAAATAGGAAAAATTGGATCCCCAGATACTGCCGTAAGGTTCTCCCACCGTGGCGTTGACACTGATTCCTCCCTGAAAAGAGCCTAGTTGAACGTTGTTGACCGATTCACCTGTGGCTTCATTGGTAAACAGTGATACTACCTCACTGACATTTTTAGCCCAGGTGGCATTGACGCGCCACTCAAAGTCTTCCGTACGTACCGGGGAGACATAAAGGGCGGCTTCGACCCCGGAATTTTGGACTTCACCTGAGTTGATTACCCGTGATTGAAAACCGGTGGCCCTACTTACCGTGACCGGAAAAATCTGATCAATGGTGTTGGTCTTATAGTAAGATACATCAAATCCGGCACGTCTGTCAAAGAAGCTTGTTTCTAGGCCTATTTCGAAAGAATCCGATAGTTCGTTGACCAAATTTTCATTACTTTTTTGTCCATCAACCGAGAACAAGGGCACCGTGAAATTGGTCGGACTGAAATACGTGTCGAATACCCGATAGGGTGACGTACTGTTCCCCACCTGGGCATAATTGGCCCTGAATTTACCCAAGGTCAACCAATCTGCGTTCAACAGTTCCGAGAAGACGAACGACGTCGATACGCCTGGATAAAAGAATCCATTATTACCCTGGGGTAATGTCGATGATATGTCGTATCGCCCTGAAAGGTCGAGATACAGAAAACCATCATAGGAGAACGACGCATTGGCAAAAAAGCCATATTGCTTTAGTTTGCCAAGATACTCTTGAGGCGGCTCCAATAGGTTGACCGAGTTGCTAAGGGAGTACAGGCGGGGAACGACCAAGCCACCACTCGTTTCGGCCCTGATCCACTCCACCCGATTCTGCCTTGCCGTGGTACCCAAAACACCGTCCAAGCCCAACTTGTCGGTCAAGTCAAAGGTATAATTGAACAACAGATCGTAGTTCAATTCGGTATACGTACGGTTGAAACGCTCGTATTCCGGTACACCGACGCTGGTGACCGCCAATCTTTCCTCTTGCAGTTCGGAATAGGTATCCAGGGAAGTACGGCCGGTGATGTTGAGCCAGTCCGCAGCATCATACTTCAGTTCTACATTTCCGAATATGCGGTTTCTCGTATCGGTTTGGAAGCTTTCGTAGCGGGTAAAGAACGGGTTGTCAAAAAAGATGGGTACCTGGCCTTCGGGCGTAAGGGGATTGCCCCCATAGTTCCAGGAAATATTTCTTCTTGTGGCAAAATACGCTTCTTCCTGTTTTTTGTAATCCACATTGATCTGGTTCCATTGCCTAAATTGCTGCATCAGGTTTCTGCCATCGTAGCCCGTACCATATCGGCCTTTGCCGTCTGTTTTGGTAAAGGTAGCATTGACCTTGGTCGTCAGCCGATCCGATAACTCCTGGGAGCCGCTGAAATCAACGCTATGCCTTTTGATAAGGCTGTTCGGAACGATCCCGGTCTGTTCGAGTTTGGTGTACCCGAGACGAAAGGAACCGGTCTCGCTACCGGCCGATACCGATATACTGTTGTTCAAGGTAACCCCGGTGTTGAAAATATATTCCGGTCCGTGTTCCCGGGCAATCCAAGGGGTAGGTTGAAGATAGTTCGGGGATTCCGGATAAAAGGCATCCCATTGGTATACCAAAAGGTTCGGATCAAAGGGTGCCCCTTGCGAAGCGTCCTCCGTGAAGGGAGTGGTCAGTTCCTCATCGCCATCGCCATCCACATCCAGGGCGGAAAAGAAGCCGCCCGGACCATTCCCATAGAAAGGGCCGTAACCTGCTCCGTATCCATTTTGATACGTGGGGAAAGTATCCGGGTCGTAGCGGGATAGGGAAACTCCGGAATTGATCGTGATACCGAGTCCCTTGCTTTTTTTACCGGATTTGGTCGTGATGATAATAACACCATTGGCAGCACGGGAACCATACAGGTTTGAGGCCGCTGCACCTTTAAGTACATTGATCGACTCAATGGACTCGGGGTTGATGTCCATCGCGGCATTACCATAATCATACCCGCCCCTACCGGTAGTTTGATTTGCCGTATTAGCAGAACCGGTGGTAGCGTTACTGGTATTGCCGATCGGCGTACCATCAACCACAAACAAAGGTTGATTGTTACCCGTCAGGGAAGTATATCCTCTGATGATAACATTGGAGGAACCTCCCAACGAGCTACTCTTTTTAATATTGAGTCCGGCGACCTTACCGGAAAGGGAGTTTATAAAGTTGGTTTCCTTGGCGGTATTCACCTGATCGCCCTGAACCTCTGTGGTAGCGTAGCCGAGAGCCTTCTTCTCCCTTGAGATACCCAATGCCGTGACCACGACCTCGTCCAGGGCCTGTGCATCTTCCTGCATTTGAACGTCGATGGTATTGCTGGCACCGACGGTCTCGACAATGTCAGCCTGTCCGATGTAGGTGAACAAGAGTTCGTCCCCTTCGCTGGCCTGTAAGGAATAGTTGCCGTCAAAATCGGTCTGCGTACCGGTCGTGGTTCCTTGCACAACGATGTTTACCCCTGGCAATGGAAGGCCGTCTTGATCGGTCACCGTACCGGTCACCGTTTTTTCCTGTGCAAAAGAAAACTGCACGACCAACGCCAAGAATAGCGTTAGTAATCCTTTGGATTTTGCTCTCATTTTAGATGTATTTGAATTAGCTATTCGCAAAAGTGCTAAATTCAAGTTAATAATCCAACTATTTTTAACTTTAAGTTATGCGCGCATAATTTTTATGCTGTTAAATTTTCTTGTCAGAAGCTGCGATTTTGGGGATTTATGTAACAAAATACCGTTTAATGCTGCATTTAATCACGAATTAGGGCTATTGTTCCCCCAATGTCGTACAAACCTCGTAAAACAGCTGCGTTTCATCCAGTCAATAATAATTGTAATGGGACACATATTCAATACGATTGGACATGATTCAATACGATTGGACATGATTCAATACGATTAGACAATCTTCTTTGACTTCATCGGATATCATGTAAAACACGCTTCTTTGGCCCTTGTCATTTGCAAGGCAGGTAGCCTTTCCGGACCTAGTTCCTTTCCGAAGACTTTTATCGACCCCCTATTCCTATAATAGAGGCGGCTGTTGGCGCTCCAGGCGTACGAAAAAAAACGGGTGCCCAAAAAAACCTTCAAAATTAACCGCCAGACATTTGAATTTCTACGAAATAGTCTTACATTTGCCAGCCCTTAAACAGAGGGATATTTTTTATACATATATAGTAGTATGCCAACAATTTCACAATTAGTACGAAAAGGAAGGTCCAGCATCACCAAAAAGAGCAAATCGGCGGCATTGGATTCGTGTCCCCAACGCAGGGGCGTGTGTACGCGTGTTTATACGACCACACCGAAGAAACCGAACTCGGCCATGCGTAAGGTGGCGCGGGTACGCTTGACCAACGGAAAGGAAGTGAACGCGTATATTCCCGGCGAAGGGCACAACCTCCAGGAACACTCCATTGTATTGGTGCGTGGCGGAAGGGTCAAGGATTTGCCCGGGGTACGATACCATATAGTAAGGGGTGCCCTTGATACGGCCGGAGTTGCAGGACGTACCCAACGGAGATCCAAATACGGCGCAAAAAAACCTAAGAATTGATAAGAGGTCAGACCCACGACCACAAACGCTTACAGAATGAGAAAAAGACAGGCAAGAAAAAGACCGCTTTTACCGGATCCGCGGTTTAACGATCAATTGGTCACCCGATTCGTGAACATGATGATGTGGGATGGTAAAAAATCCATAGCCTTTGGGGTGTTTTACGATGCTATGGATATCGTGGAGGAAAAGAAGACCGATGAGGAAAAAACTTCGTTGGAGCTTTGGAAGGATGCGCTTTCGAACATTATGCCCCACGTAGAGGTGCGGAGCAGAAGGGTCGGTGGAGCTACTTTCCAGATCCCCATGCAAATTCGACCGGACCGGAAAATATCTACTGCGATGAAGTGGTTGATCAGTTTTTCGAGAAAACGAAACGAAAAGGGGATGGCCCAAAAACTGGCCGCCGAGGTGTTGGCCGCTTCCAAGGAAGAGGGCGCCGCGGTCAAGAAACGTGCGGATACCCACAAGATGGCGGAAGCCAATAAGGCGTTTTCGCACTTTAGGTTTTAATCTAAGGTATATTACTATTGGATCAACCCCACATTTGGGATTGGGAACTTGAAATTTGGAATTTGATTTTATAATGGCAACACGAGATTTAAAATATACAAGAAACATAGGTATTGCGGCCCATATCGATGCGGGAAAGACAACCACTACCGAGCGTATTCTTTTCTACACCGGCGTAAGCCATAAAATTGGCGAAGTACATGACGGTGCGGCCACGATGGACTGGATGGAGCAGGAGCAGGAGCGCGGTATCACGATTACCTCTGCCGCAACTACCTGTTCGTGGACCTTTCCGATGGAAAATGCCCAGCCCACGGAAGATGCCAAGGATTACCACTTTAATATAATAGATACCCCGGGACACGTGGACTTTACCGTTGAGGTAAACCGGTCCCTTCGGGTGCTCGATGGCCTGGTTTTTCTTTTCAGTGCTGTCGACGGCGTGGAGCCACAATCCGAAACCAACTGGAGGTTGGCCGACAATTATAAGGTACCCCGAATTGCCTTTGTCAACAAAATGGACCGCCAGGGTTCCGACTTTCTGGGTGTGGGCAAGCAGATCCGGGAAATGTTGAAATCCAACGCCGTACCCATCGTTTTGCCGATTGGTGACGAAGCGGATTTTAAGGGAATAGTGGATTTGGTCAAGAACCGTGCGGTAGTCTGGCACGAGGATAATTTCGGGGCGACTTTTGATGTGGTCGATATTCCCGAAGATATGAAGGAGGATGTCAAGAAACACAGGGCCGCATTGATTGAGGCGGTAGCCGAGTATGACGAAAACCTGATGGAGAAGTTCTTTGAGGACGAGGATTCCATCACTGAGGATGAAGTACACGCCGCATTGCGCGCAGCGGTCATGGATATGAGCATCATCCCCATGATCTGTGGCTCATCCTTTAAGAACAAGGGCGTCCAGTTCTTGTTGGATGCCGTATGTCGGTATCTGCCTTCCCCGTTGGACAAGGATGCGATCGTAGGTGTCAATCCCGAGACGGAAAAGGAGGAAAAGAGAAAACCGACCATAAATGATCCCTTTGCCGCATTGGCGTTTAAGATTGCTACCGATCCTTTCGTGGGGCGCTTGGCCTTCTTTAGGGCCTATTCCGGAAAACTGGATGCCGGTTCCTACGTCCTGAACAATCGTTCGGGGAACAAGGAACGCATCTCCAGGATTTATCAAATGCACTCCAATAAACAGAATGCCGTTGAGAGCATCGGTGCCGGTGATATCGGAGCCGCGGTGGGTTTCAAGGATATCAAGACCGGAGATACCCTCTCCGACGAGAAGCACCCTATTGTGTTGGAGAGCATGAATTTCCCCGACCCCGTTATCGGTATTGCCGTGGAGCCCAAAACCAAGGTGGATGTCGATAAGTTGGGGATGGCCCTGAGTAAACTGGCCGAGGAAGATCCTACCTTTCAGGTCAAGACGGATGAAGCCTCCGGCCAGACCATCATTTCCGGAATGGGCGAGCTGCACCTCGATATTATCGTCGACCGTTTACGGCGGGAGTTCAAGGTCGAAGTCAACCAAGGCCAACCCCAGGTGGAATACAAGGAAGCGCTTACGCAATCCGCCGACCATAGGGAAGTGTACAAGAAACAGACTGGTGGCCGCGGTAAGTTCGCCGATATCGTATTTACAATGGAGCCGGTAGCGGATGAAGAAACGACCGGATTGGAATTCGTCAACGGAATTAAAGGGGGTAACATCCCGAGGGAGTTCATCCCATCTGTGGAAAAAGGATTCAGGGAAGCCATGAAAAACGGGCCTCTGGCCGGTTTTGAGATGGATAGTATGAAGGTGACGCTAAAAGACGGTTCGTTTCATGCGGTGGATTCCGACCAACTGTCCTTCGAATTGGCGGCCAAGCTGGGGTATAAGCAAGCGGCAAAGGCGGCACGTGCCGTATTGATGGAACCCATCATGAAAATCGAGGTGCTCACACCCGAAGAGAATATGGGCGACATCGTGGGCGACCTGAACCGCAGAAGGGGAACGATCTCGAACATGGGCGATAGGGCGGGAGCCAAAGTAATCAAGGGCGAGGTACCCTTATCCGAAATGTTCGGCTATGTGACCTCGTTGCGAACACTGTCTTCCGGTAGGGCGACATCGACCATGGAATTCTCCCACTATGCTGAGACCCCATCCAATATTGCGGAAGAGGTCATCAAAAAGGCCAAAGGGGTAACCGCATAAAAGAATAAAAAATTGAATAGAGCAAAGTGACATGGGCATTGATAGAAAGACCAATCTTACTTTTCATTTCATAGCCCATAAGCCTTAACTCTGAACTTGTAAACATGAGCCAGAAAATCAGGATTAAACTAAAGTCGTACGATCACAATTTGGTGGACAAGTCCGCCGAGAAGATCGTAAAGACGGTAAAGACCACCGGTGCCGTGATTACGGGCCCCATTCCCTTGCCCACGCACAAGAAGATATTTACGGTCTTGCGGTCGCCCCATGTCAACAAAAAATCGCGGGAGCAGTTCCAGCTCAGTTCGTACAAACGGCTGCTGGATATTTACAGTTCCTCTTCAAAGACCATCGATGCCCTGATGAAGTTGGAGCTTCCGAGCGGTGTTGAAGTGGAGATCAAGGTTTAGTGAGACTCGATTCCCTTAGTTCAAGGGAATCGTTATC
>DASSWC010000384.1:0-21431 GCA_035705395.1 Pricia sp.
CATTTTATAGTTTTTGATAACCTAGGTATAACTTATTGTCCGGCAGGCACGGGCGATGCCAATTTTCTATTATTTTTGTTTTATGCGGATTTAACGTTCCCTTAATATACGGGAGCGAGAATTACGGCACTTTTGCAGGGCAATTGAAAACGAACAAACACTCAGGAAAATGAAAAAATTCTACTTCGCCATGGCCGCGTTTTTGATGACGGTTGCGGCATTTTCGCAGGGCACGGTTACGGGTACGGTTGTCGATGGGGAGACCGGAAATCCTTTACCAGGGGCCAATGTGGTCGAAAGGGGCACTTCCAACGGCACGACCACCGATTTTGATGGAAATTTCAGTATTGATGTTTCTACCGATTCGGGGACTTTAATGGTTTCCTACATTGGTTACGTAAGGCAAGCAGCTAACTTTTCCTCTCCGGGAAGTATTGGAAGCATCACGCTTCAATCGGATGCCGAACAATTGGGGGAAGTCGTGGTAATCGGATCGGGAATTATCGATTTGGAGGAAGATCGAAGTACGCCCATTGCGGTAACCACAATTACCAAAGACGTTATTCAGGCAACCTCAACGGGGAATGTGGAATTTCCTGAGGTGATGAAGAATGTACCCTCCGTATACGTTTCCGACCAACAGGGCTTTGGCGACTCGCAAATGTACCTTAGGGGTTTTGACCAAACGAACACCGCCTTTCTTTTAAATGGACAACCCATCAATGGCATGGAGGATGGTAGAATGTACTGGTCGAATTGGCAAGGAGTGATGGACATCGCCAACGCCGTTCAGGTACAACGCGGGTTAGGATCGTCGAAATTGGCGATTTCCTCGGTTGGCGGTACGGTAAATATTGTAACCAAGGCGACGAGTAGAAAAGAGGGAGGTTTTGGCAGGGTTATGACCGGTAACGATAGTTATTTCAAAGTCACCGCTTCCTACGATTCCGGTTTGAACGATAATGGATGGGGCTATTCCATAATGTTGGACCATTGGCAGGCACAGCGCAAATGGGCGGAAGGAACAAAAGGCCAAGGCCAAAACTATTTCTTTTCCGTAGGAAAGCTTATGGGCGACCATAATTTCAACTTTCTGGTTTTTGGGGCCCCCCAGTGGCACATGCAACGTTGGTCACAGCCAAGGGAGGTAGTAGAGGAATACAGATTGTACAACCAGCATTGGGGCATCGATGAGGGCGAGCTTGAATCGGAACGCACCAATTTTTACCATAAGCCAGTGCTGAACCTTAACTGGGACTGGGACATTTCCGCTGATTCCGACCTATCCACTGTACTTTATGCCTCCTTTGGCCGGGGCGGCGGTACAGGGCCCCTTGGTTCAAGTGCCTTGAGGTTGCCTGATTATCAGGTAGCTGGTGAGAGTATCGACGGCCAAATCGATTATCCGGCAAACCGCCAGCGGAACGCCTTGGTCGGTATTGGCGGTGATTTCGATGCACCCAATGGGGCGGGCTACATCAGAAGGGGATCCATGAATAACCATCAATGGTACGGACTGGTATCGAATTATGGTCATGAGTTCAACGAATACCTGAGCATGAATGTCGGCGCCGATTTTAGATTTTACACGGGCGACCATTTTAGACAAGTAATTGATCTCTATGGATTGGAGGGCTGGTCTAACTACAGACCCGATGGCCGGATCGTGACCGAAGAATTCAGTTTTAATCCGTGGAAGACCGTATTCAATTTTGCCGATGAGAACGAAAGAATCGACTATGATTATTCCGAGGACATCAACTATCAAGGGATTTTTGGCCAATTGGAATTCGCAAAGGATGCCTATTCGGTGTTCTTCCAAGGAGCAGCCTCAAATCAATCGTATATAAGGGAAAACAGATTCGCAACCGACGATGCTGGTAACCTGACGACCCAAACTTCCGACAAGGCCAATAAATTCGGTTATAATGTAAAAGGTGGTGGGGCCTACAACTTCAACGATCAGAATTCGGTGTTCGTTAATGCTGGGTTCTATTCCCGGCAGCCGTTTTTGGACAATATTTTTGCGGGAACCGCAGAACTGGCGGAACCAGAAGTAGAAAACGAGAAAATTAACGGATTGGAATTGGGTTATAAATTTGATACGTATGATTTCCGGTTGAACGTAAACCTCTACCGTACGGAATGGGCCAATCGTTTTGTGGCCAATGGAAATTCCATTGTCGATGTCAGCACCAGTGAGGAAATCGATGTCAACAGGGAACAGACAGACGTGACCCAATTGCACCAAGGAATCGAAATCGACGCCAAGTACCGAGCCTTACAAGGCTTGACGATTGGAGCCTATACCTCTATCGGAGATTGGAAGTTTGCCGGAAGTACACCGTACAGGACACGCGATTTTAGGGACAACACCTATTTCGTCAACGCGGATACCGATGATTATGTCGATCAGAATGGCGATCCCCTACCGGACAATTTCTTTAATGGCGAGGTCAATCTCGATGGGGTCGAGGTGAGTAACGCAGCACAACTGACCTTCGGGGCGAACCTCAATTACAAGGCGCCGGGAGGCTTCGAGGCCGGTCTGTTCTACAACCACTATAGCAATCTCTACCAGTTCGTCGATGTGGCTGACGTAGTAGCCGAGGGGAATTCTTATGAAACTACCAAGTTAGATCCCTACGGTGTAATGGATCTTACCGCAGGGTATGAATTTGACTTAGGGGGTCAAAGAATCATGGTTAGAACCAATATCTACAACCTGTTCAACCACGCATACATCAACCAAACCGATGCCTTTGGCGTATTTTACGGACTGGGTCGTACCTGGAACGCCAGTGTGATGTACCGTTTCTAAATTGTTGCGACTTTATCGATATGACACCTCGCTGAGATATGATACCCCCACTTACTATGTGGGGTTTTTTTGTCCCCCAAAAATCAGTACATTTAAAAAATTTTAAACATCACTCAAATGAACGATAGTGGACTGGGGTATCAATGGATTCAAGAATTGCACTCCTATTTGGCCTACGTAGTTCTGGCCCTCCTTTTTATTGCTGTTGCCAATGCCATTATGGGCTGGGTCAACAATAAGATGTTTACCATGGGAAAGGATTTGCGTATCAGCCTTTTTGCCCTGATATTGTCGCATATTCAGCTATTGATCGGGCTGCTGCTCTATTTTATATCCCCGAGCGGCCTACAGGCCATAAAGGCTTTGGGAATGGGTGGTCTGAACTCGGCCGCACGCCTATTGGCCGTAGAACATCCTTTCATCAACATCATCGCCATTATATTGATAACCATCGGATGGTCACGGCATAAAAAGTTTATGGAAGGGCGAAAGAAGTTCAAGAGCATCGCCATCTTTTACGGCCTCGGCCTTGTTTTGATTTTAAGTCGCATCCCATGGAACCAATGGTTCAGTGGATGAGGCCTTCATTTACCAATCCCGTGCCCTATTACTGAAACCCCACATAAATACTAACTAAAAATCCTCTGAAATGAAAGTTAAAATCCTCTTAATCACCATCCTCCTTACCAGCATAACCTTTGGTCAAAAAAAGGAACTTTTTAACGGCAAGAACCTCGACGGATGGACGGTCTACGGCACCGAAAAATGGTATGTCGAAGACGGCCTACTGATCTGCGAAAGCGGTCCCGATGCCCAATATGGATATCTGGCGACCGATGCCCAATATAAAGATTTCGTACTGACCTTGGAATTCAAGCAAGAGGCCGACGGCAATAGTGGCGTTTTTATCCGCTCGACAATCGATGGCACGAAGGTCAGCGGCTGGCAAATCGAAGTGGCCCCCCCGGGCCACAATACCGGCGGCATCTACGAATCCTACGGCCGCGGCTGGCTCATTAAGCCCGATCCCGAAAAGGACAAGGCCCTAAAGATGGGGGAATGGAACAAAATGAAAATCCGCGTTGAGGGAGATACTGTCACCTCATGGCTCAACGGCACTGAAATGGTCACCCTGACCGATGAAAAAATAGGGGAGGGAGAAGGCTCCATTGCACTTCAAATCCACGACGGTGGAGGCATTAAGGTAAAGTGGCGGGATATTCAATTGGAAAAATTGAATTAAAACCAATATGGGGAGCGATTCCTTCGGCTCTAGGCACTTCACAATTGCCTTTATCTTTTTACTTAATCCGGAGCGACTTCCTTTATCAAGTACATATACACCGGAAAATGGTCCGCATAGCCCCCGGCATAACTTCCGCCTGCGTAGGTCCGGAAGGGATAGCCTTTGTATCGCCCCTTTTTGGTGATCAGGTACGGCGCATTAAATACCCCGGCCTTCCAAAAACGATAATCGCCATTTTCCGGTGCTATCAGGTTCTCCGTAAAATAGATTTGGTCGAAGAGGTTCCATTTGTCCCGATACGCCAAGGAGCCGATTCCTTTTCGATACAGGTCCTCCATCGGGTTGTAAAGACCGGGAGGTTTGGGTAGTACCTGCCTTTGGCCTATCTTTTTTCGGCCTACCTCCCGCCCTTGCGTATCTGTTTCTTTTTCATCGGAATCCCCACCCCCATTCCGCTTCTTTTTCCATTTCCACCCCCATTTTGGTTTTGTTTCTTCTTCCCCATTTTCAGCTATATCGGATTCGGTATTCGTCCTAAGTATCTTTTTAAAACTGTCGTCGGTGGGGTCGTCGTTAAAATCGCCCATTGCGATGATTTTTGCGGAATGGTGCAATCTTTGGAGGGAGTCGATAATGCGCCGGTTCAGTTTCGCAGCCGCCATACGATTGGGTCTGCTCCGCGCTTCGCCGCCACTGCGTGAGGGCCAGTGGTTGACTATGAAATAATAATGTTCGTCATCCAGCATCCCGCCGACGAGCAGTTGGTCGCGGGTGTAATTGCGCTCGTCCTCGTCATTGATCAAAAGCAACCTGTGGCTGGCAAACGAGGTAGGCAGAAAAGCTGCCTTTTTGTAGAGCAATGCCACGTCGATGCCCCGTTCGTCGGGGGAATCAAAATGGACGATACCGTAGTCCTTGTCCAATAAGGTTGGATGGTTGACCAAATCCTGGATGACCTTGAGATTTTCCACTTCGCAGATGCCGATGATATCGGGAGAGGTTTTGGCCGTTTCCGAACCGATTTCGGACAGTACCCTTGACATATTTTCGAGTTTTTGGTAGTAACGCTCGAGCGTCCAGCGATCCTTTCCCTCGGGCGTACGGTCATCGTCGAAGGTCAGGGTATCGTTTTCGGTATCGAAGAGGTTCTCGACATTGTAAAACGCAATGGTCCTGATTTTGTATTGCTTTTCTTGGGCATTGGCCAGAAAAGAAAATAGTAAAAGGGCGGGTATCAATCCTGTTTTCATAAATTTATTTGGATAAATATGCCAATTAACGAATAAAGCACCGTTTCAGGGGATTTATTTGTTCAAGGGTTCGACTTCTCGATAATTTGCCGGAATCTTTCGACCGCCAATCTCCATTCGATGCAATTTTTGTCCATTTTTTCGTTGATTTTTATCTTTCCTGTTGCCGTGCTGGCACAGGATGGCTTGACGGTGACCGGAACCGTTTTGGATGGGCGTACCAAAGAACCTGTTCCCGAGGTGATGGTCGCCGTTGAGGGAAATCAATACGAAATCCGAACGGATAGCGAAGGCCGGTTCAAGATTACCATTCCAGCTACAGGGGACTATATTTTAAACCTTACCGCATCCGATTTTGTAGTACAGCGGATTCCCATTGCCCTGGAAAGTGAAAACCTTGATTTGGGCATCCTCTATCTGGAAAGGGATATCTCCGTAGAACAGACCGACAACCTGATCACCCTGACCGAATCGGAACTTTTGGACGATGAAATCAACTCCAATTCATCCGCCCTGTTACAGGCCACCCGCGATGTCTTTCTCAACCGTGCCGCCTTCGATTTTGGGCAGGCCTTCTTTCGGGTACGCGGATACGATTCCCAAAACGGGATGGTGCTGGTCAACGGCATCCCCATGAATAAATTCTATGACGGTAGACCGCAATGGAATAACTGGGGCGGGCTGAACGACATAACGCGTAACCAGCAATTTACCAACGGCTTGGCCGCATCGGATTTCACCTTCGGTGGAATTCTCGGGAACACCAATATCGATACCCGGCCATCCGGGTTGCGCCCCGGTACACGCTTATCCGCATCCGCATCGAACCGCACCTATGCCGGAAGGTTGATGGCGACCTACAATTCCGGCTTACGGAAAAACGGAGTGGCCTACAGCGTTTCGGCTTCCCGAAGATGGGCGAAACAGGGCTATATCGACGGCACGCTGTACGATGCCTTTTCGGTTTTCGGGGCTTTGGAGTATCGGTTCAATACCAGCAACAGTCTCAACTTCACCGGCATGCTTGCCAGCAACCGCCGAGGTCGCTCTTCTGCGCTAACGGAAGAAGTCTTTGAACTGGCCGGGAAAAAGTACAATCCCTATTGGGGCGAACAGGATGGGAAGATCCGAAACTCGCGTGAACGGTTGATTGCCGAACCCATCTTGATGTTGAACCACTATTATAAATCGGACCATTTCAATCTGAATACGGGCGTTTCCTACCAGTTCGGCACCAACGCCCGCAGTAGGCTGGGCTATTACAATGCCCCGAATCCCGATCCGACCTATTATCGGTACCTGCCTAGTTTTTACGTGAACAGTCCCATTGGCGCGAATTTTGTCAGTGCCAATACCGCCAAAGAAGGATTTTTAAAAAATCCGCAGCTCGATTGGCGCGCCGTGTACACGGCCAATGCCCGTGAACAGGCGGCCTATGTTCTGTACGACGATGTGGCCGACGACACCCAACTCACTGGAAATATGGTAGGCAACTGGTTGATCAACGAGCATTTCCAGGCCGATTTCGGGGGGACCTATAAACAGCTGACTTCGGAAAATTATGCGCAAATAAAAGATTTGTTGGGTGCGGGGTTCCATTCGGATGTCGATCCGTTTTCCGACACACTGAACGATGTCAATGGGGACCTCCAAAAAAGGGAGGATGCCGTTTTCAACTACAACTATAGGATGCATGCCACACAATTCGACGGCTTTGCCCAATTCAGGTACACTCGCACCAAATGGAACGCCTTTCTCGGTGGAACCGATTCCGCCACCAGCTATCAGCGTGACGGTCTGTTTCAAAACGGGCGATTTCCGGATGATTCACAAGGGGAAAGCGAAAAACTATCCTTTGCCGATTACGGCATCAAATCCGGCTTTACCTATAAACTGACCGGAAGGCATTGGGTTACTGCCCACGGCGCGTATCTGACCCGTCCGCCGGTGCTACAGAACGTGTTTATCAATCCCCGGGAGAACAACCGTACGGTTCTTGATATCCAAAGCGAGACCGTATCGACGGTCGACCTGAGCTATTTTCTTAGCCTACCCAAACTGACCGGTAGACTGACCGGTTTTTACACCCGCTTTCAAAATACTACGGATGTCAATTTCTTTTTTGTCGATACCGGGGTGGGCTCCGATTTTGTACAGGAAGTCTTGACCGGCCTCGACAAACTGCATATGGGTACCGAACTCGGTCTGGAATATCAGGTGTCATCGGCGGTCAAGCTGACTGGGGTGGCGGCCGTGGGGAAATATCTTTATGCCAGCGATCCCAACCTCAGCATTAATTTCGATACCGCCGGGCGGGAGGAGGATTTGATCAATTTAGAGGGAAATGTCGATTTGGGTCTCGCCAATATCAAAGATTACCGGTTGGCGCAAGGCCCGCAACAGGCCTTTGCCATTGGAGTGGAATATAGAGATCCGAAATATTGGTGGGTCGGCGCGACCGCGAATTATCTGGCCGACAACTACGCCAATATTTCCGCGATCACCCGAACCCGAAGCTTTTATCTCGACCCGGAAACCGGCCTGGCCTTTCCCGATGCGACCCCGGAGAATGTCAACAAGCTATTGGCACAGGAACCATTGGATAATTTTTATTTGCTAAATCTGGTAGGCGGAAAATCCTGGCTGAAGAATGGGAAGTACATGAGCGTCTTCGCCAGCGTCAACAATCTGTTCGACACCGTGTTCCGTACCGGCGGGTACGAGCAGAGTAGAAATGGCAATTACGGTCAATTACGCGACGATGATCTTAGCGGAACGCCCTCTTTCGCCCCAAAATATTGGTACGGGTACGGACGGACGTATTTTTTGAATGTAGCGTTCAGTTTTTAAAGCGATTATTCATGAAAAAAATTATCCCGATTTTAACGCTTACAATAGGCTTTGTACTTCTATTCGCATGCGTAAAAAGCCGTGATTTCGACCCGCCGCCTACGGACTGTACCGCGGATTTGGCTGCCAACGCCACCTACGCCGAGGTCAAGGCGCTGTACGTCGACCAAACCATTCAAATACAACAAGACCTGATCATCGAGGGCTATGTGGTCTCTTCCGATGCGGCCGGCAATTTCTTTAGCGTACTCCATTTTCAGGACCTTCCCGCGAATCCCACAGAAGGTTTCGAAATTGAGTTCGACGTGCGCGACTCGCATCTGTTCTATCCCGTCGGCAGTAAAATATTCATAAAGTTAAAAGGCTTGTATTTGGGAAAAAGTAAGGACGTCTTTAAAATCGGTGGGGTCTTTACCTCGTTTGGCAATGCATCCGTAGGAAGGTTGCCCGCGCCGGTGGTGGATATGCATATTTTTGTTTCCTGTGATGGCACTGCCGACATCGAGCCTAGCCTCGTATCCCTTCCGGACATCCCCAAAAATTATACGAACACCTTGGTCCGCCTCGAAAATGTCGAAATCTCCGAGGCGGAACTTGGCCAACCCTTTGCCGTAGAACGCGAAGAGACCGAACGCAGCCTTTTGGATTGCAACGACAACGAAATCGTGTTGCGCAATAGCGGGTTCTCCGATTTCCAGTCTGAAATCCTTCCTGAAGGGAAAGGCAGTATTACGGGAATTTTGCTTCGGGAGAACGACAGCTACAGCCTTGCCGTTCGCGACCTGAACGATATCGCCTTTGATCAGGAACGCTGCCAAGAACTGGTCGACGAGTTCACGTCTCCCTCCCTGTTCATCTCGGAACTGGCCGATCCCGATAACAACATTGCGGCCCGGTTCGTCGAACTCTATAATTCGGCCGACGAACCACTTTCCTTAAAGGGCTGGACCTTGCAGCGGTATACCAATGCGAATACCGAGATAAGCTCGTCAATCGACTTGTCCGATTTTACGATCGGTGCCGAAAGTACGTTTACAATTTCGGCGGACGCGACTGAGTTTGAAACGGTCTACGGCTTTGCTCCCGATTTGGGCGTCGGCAAGAACAGTCCCGCCGACTCCAACGGGGACGACAACCTGGCACTGATCGACCCCTTCGGGAAGGTCATAGACGTATTCGGTGTTGTTGGTGAAGACGGTAGCGGCACGAACCATGAGTTTGAAGATGGCAGGGCGGTAAGAAATGCGGATATAACCGAGGGATCCCCGATCTATACCTTTGACGAATGGGTGGTCTATAACGATTCGGGAGATGCGGCGACGGTCGACAAGCCCCAGACCGCACCTCAGGATTTTACACCGGGGGAGCGGAATTGAGACCCAGAAGATCTTGTCCTCGTCAGGGCTACGCATTATCCCAAATAGAAAACACCTATCCTTTAATAATATTTTAATATGGATAGTCTATGCATTTTATATTGTATTTATTATTTTTCATCGACGATAGCACGAGTTTTTATCGGCGATCGATAACACTAAAACCAAGATAAAATGAGTACTGAGAAACAAAATGCATCCGAACACGGAAATGTTTGGGATGTCAACGAATCGACCGCAAAATGTCCGTTCCTGGGCGGGGAGCATCACAATGTCGCCGGTGGCGGCCCGACCAACCGCGATTGGTGGCCGAACCAGTTAAAATTGAACATTCTCAGGCAGCATGCGCCACAATCCAATCCGATGGACGGGGATTTCGATTACGCGGAAGCCTTTAAGTCCCTCGACCTGAAAGCGGTCAAACAAGACCTGTACGACCTGATGACCGATTCGCAGGACTGGTGGCCGGCGGATTATGGGCACTACGGTCCGTTCTTTATCCGGATGGCCTGGCATAGTGCGGGTACGTATCGCATTGCCGATGGCCGGGGAGGCGCCAGTTCGGGTTCGCAACGCTTTTCGCCCTTAAACAGTTGGCCCGATAATGCAAGCCTCGACAAGGCACGTCTGTTGCTCTGGCCGATAAAAAAGAAATACGGCAAAAAACTTTCCTGGGCCGACCTTTTGGTTTTGGCCGGCAACTGCGCCCACGAGTCCATGGGGCTGAAGATGTACGGATTTGCCGGCGGCCGGGAAGATGTTTGGCAGGCCGAGGAGGATATTTACTGGGGCGCCGAGACCGAATGGCTGGGTAATGTAGAGCGCTATTCCGGTGACCGTAATCTAGAACAGCCCCTAGGTGCTTCCCACATGGGGTTAATCTATGTAAATCCAGAAGGACCCAATGGGGAACCTGATCCGGTGGCAGCTGCCAAGGATACGCGAGAAACCTTTGGGAGAATGGCCATGAACGACTATGAAACCGTGGCATTGATCGCAGGGGGCCATACTTTTGGCAAGACCCATGGTGCGGCCGACCCCGAAGAATATGTGGGGATGGAACCGGCCGGTGCCTCTATTGAGGAAATGGGTCTGGGCTGGAAAAATTCCTTCGGAACCGGTAGTGGCCCCGATACTATAACCAGTGGCCTTGAAGGGGCGTGGTCGGATACCCCTACCCAGTGGAGCAACAAATTTTTTGAAAACCTCTTCGGGTACGAGTGGGAGTTGACCAAAAGTCCGGCCGGCGCCCACCAATGGAAACCTAAGGATAATGGTGGTGCCGGTACGGTGCCCGATGCGCACGACCCGACTAAAAAGCACGCCCCGTTCATGCTTACCACGGATCTTTCATTGAGGATGGACCCCGACTATGAAAAAATTTCGAGACATTTTTACGAGCATCCCGATGAGTTCGCCGAAGCCTATGCCAAAGCGTGGTACAAGTTGACCCATCGCGATATGGGTCCCACAAGCCGCTATCTGGGACCTGAAGTGCCCGAGGAAGAACTGCTTTGGCAAGACCCTGTGCCGAAGGTCGATCACGGATTGATCAACGAAGCGGATATCAAGGGTCTAAAAGGCAATATTCTGGCTTCCGGACTTTCGGTATCCGATTTGGTATTTACCGCATGGGCCTCTGCCTCGACCTACCGCGATTCCGATAAGCGTGGTGGTGCCAACGGTGCCCGTATTCGGCTTTCCCCCCAGAAGAATTGGGAAGCCAATGACCCCAAGCGTCTCGCCAAGGTGCTGGATACCCTAGAAAGGATCCAGAAGGAATTCAATGACAACCAATCCGGCGATAAAAAAGTATCCCTGGCCGACCTGATCGTTTTGGGAGGATGCGCGGCCGTCGAAAAAGGGGCAAGGAACGCCGGTCATGATATGGTGGTGTCGTTTAAACCGGGTCGTACCGACGCATCGCAAGAACAGACCGATGTAGAGGCCTTCGAACCCTTGGAGCCTCAAGCGGATGGATTCCGGAACTTTGATAAAACGGAGCACGACATTTCCCAAGAAGAAATGCTCGTCGACCGGGCGCAGTTGCTGACCCTGACCGTGCCGGAAATGACGGTTTTGGTAGGGGGTATGCGGGCGCTCGATGCCAATCACAAGCAATCGCAGCACGGGGTCTTTACAGAGAACAAAGGCGTCTTGACCAATGATTTCTTTGTGAATCTGCTCGATTTGGGCATCCAATGGGAAAAGACTTCCGACACCGAAAAGATTTTTGCCGGCCGCGACCGTAACACCGGCGAGGTCAAATGGGCCGGAACCCGGGTCGACCTTATCTTCGGGTCGAACTCCGAACTGCGGGCGGTCGCCGAAGTCTATGCATGCGACGACTCCCAAGAGAAGTTTGTAAGGGATTTCGTCGCTGCGTGGACCAAGGTGATGCATCTCGATCGCTTCGATTTGGCCTGATTCCAAGTGTTTATAGTGTTTTAAAATCTAAAAATATTGCTATTAAAACAATAATTTCCGGTCTGAATAGTTTGATAGGTAGGTGCCGGAAATCCGACTGATTTATTGAGAATGGAATGGTTTTTCCGTTTTTCCCCGGCCGATTTATGCGAGGTATAAAAGAACTGGTTTGAAAAAACGGCTCTGGTTTTGGAATGTTTTGGCGGTACTTACGGTCATCGTTTGTCTTGTCGCCTTCGTCATGCACTATAAAAATTGGACGAAAACAGACAATGGCCGTTTCCGGATACTCTCCGGTTTTTACTATCAAAACCTAAAATATTCGGAAATGGACAGTATAGGGTGGGTCGATAAAATTCCGCCTATGGAACGTCTTCATGGTTTTTCGGCCTGGGAAAAGGAAAAGGGAGTTTTCAGGGAATTCCAAGATTCGTTGACCGATAAAAAAGTCTATGTATTTGTGGACAATTACGAAAATCCGAAGATAAAGTTGGTGCACCACGACTCCCTAAACCTGTTCATCAATTTGAGGGATTCGAGCGAAACCGAGGCGATGTACCAGCTGCTATCGGATAAAATGGGCGATGCATTGCAGTCCCAACGCACTAAATAGCTGGGATAAGCGGGCGAATTTTGGCAGGCCCGTAATTTACAACTTCATGATAACGGTTCTTATTGCCCAAACTTTTGGCGCCCTATATGGGCTTTTAGCGATACTCTTCGGTGCCTTCGGCGCGCACGCCCTTAAAAAATCTCTTTCCGTGGAACAACTGAAAAGTTTCGAGACCGGTGTCAAATATCAGATGTACCACGCCATTCTGCTCGTCATATTGGGATTCAATTTCAATTTGGATACCCCACTGCAAGAATTTATGGTCTACTGCTTTGTCATCGGGACTTTCCTGTTTTCGTTCAGCATCTACGGCCTGGCGATACGTACCCGCCAGAAGGGTACGGGTTCTGGTCCGGGAAGCGGAAAATGGAAATTTCTTGGGCCTGTTACGCCGCTGGGGGGGCTGCTGTTGATGGCGGGCTGGGCCCTGCTGCTCTATCAGTTTATCGGGCGGTATTTTTAATCCCCAAGCGCTGCCTCCGAAGTAAATTCCTTGATAGCCCGGTTGGGTTCGATGATGTTGTAGCCTTTCCAAAATTCGGGGTCGTAGTTGGGCATATAGGTTGGCAGCACCTCGTTGTTTTGTTTAAAGGATTCGAATTGCTCCTCGGTGATTGCCGCTTCGTCGAAAACCACCAGTTCGTACCGGTTGATATTGCCGAACGCGAAGTCGACCTCCATGGAGAGTTCGTTCTGTTTTCGCCGCCCCTTCACGTTTTTGTTCTTTTCGATAATTTTAAGTGGCCTGTTGGCACCTACCCGTACCCCTTTGACAATGTCGCAATACCGCAGATGGTATTTTTCATCTTCGCCCTTGGCGAATAAAAAACTGCCCTTGACGAGGTATTGGTTGACGGATATGCCGAGTAGGCTAAAATCCCGCAACGGCTCGGTATTTTCGAAATCCATTCGTATCAGGGCAAAATCGTCGGCGTTGATGTAGAGCCTTCCCTTGAACTCCGGGGAGCCGTCAGGCACAAAGGCTATGACATACACCGCTTGGTCACCTAGATAGGTGAAGTGCTCCAGGGTGAGGTCGTATCTTCCAGGTTTGAAGATGACATCGTAATCGGTATCATCAAAAATAGGGAGGTTTTCGAACAGGTTGCCCAACGTTCTCCTCTTGTTGGTCGAAAAGTACTTACGGTTTTCTTCCTTCTGCTTTTTTTCTTCCTCAAGCCTTTTGTTCAGGACGGCCACGTCGGTGGAGTCGATTTCCTCCTTGAAAAGTCCCCCCATCTCGTCCGCATCGATTTTCGTGCCGAAAAACCATCCCGATTTGATCTTAAAATAAGAATCGGATTTAATGTTTTTCCTGACGATGTCATTGAACTTTTCCTCCAGTTTTTCAAAATCCAGTTCCATATCCTTATTGTACATCTCGGAGGCCTTGATCAGGTCCAGTTTTTGATCGTCGGGATCGTCGTTGCCGTAGAGATCGCCCAGCATTTCGGTGTAGTAGATGTTCCGTTTAGGAACCGTGCGTATCAAATTGTCGAAAAAATTTTTGTTAAAGGCCGGAATGGTCGATTCCTTCAGTTCGTAATCGGTCTTGAGAATTTCGTTCTGGTAGGTTTCCCGCAGGAACAGCCGTTTTTTGGTAAAATCGGTGTAGTAATTTATTTCGATGTTGTCCGCTACCTTTTCGATAATTTCCCGTGGGGTGTACTTCTTGTTCGAAACGATTACCTCTTGTAATTCGATGGCCTTGGGTCTGAGCAAAATAAGGCTATCCGTAAATTCCGACAAGGGCTTCCCGATAGATGCATAGCCGATGCTTGAGATAAAAAGGGAATCGGTTTCTTCAACGTTTTCGTCGAAGGAAAACTTGAACCGGCCCTCTTCGTTGGTGATCATGCCCTTGTTGTTCAGTTGAACGGTGGCGTAGGGCACGGGTTTTTTAGTAACGGAGTCAACGATTATGGAACCCAAGTTTTGGGATTGGGCCGTGGTGGTAGCCAAGAGAAGGAGTAAGGGCAGGTTAAACTTTCTAAAGTTGGCCATGGATAGCGTATCGTGAAGGATATGATCGTTTATTTGAACTTTCAGATTTTGAAGAGAAGATAGCAAATTATCATGAAGTCCCCTATGAAGTTGGAAAATTGTGAAAAGGTAACGGGAGTTTCGGACTTAGGGCATTATGACTCCCAAAAACTGAAGTGGGGCGTTATGGCTCCGCTAGTGAGGCGGTGCGGTCGGCATTGCATTTGCTGGAAGCGGAAGAAGCTAAATACGGAGCCTTGATGATGGCCTTGACGAAGGCGAGGAAAGCGGCGGACCGGTCCGATAGGGACGTGGTTTTGAACATATCCACACAAAGCGAAAATACCTATTCTTCAGGTACCAAAGCCATGTTGTCTATTACCGAAAGCGCAAGATCGATATCTTTATTGTCCGTATACTTCATACGAAAATGCTCCCCGAAAAACATCTTTAGAGGGGCGCAGCGCCCCACGGGTCTTACCAGAATATTTCACCCGATGCCTTGAAAATCGCATTGAAGGCGCGTAAGGGCTATTCCATTACGCGAAATTGTTGCAATATTCTTATTGAGTTCATTGGCTTATGTAGGAACTATCGTCTATTTACATACTGGAAAACAATCCTACATTTCTTAAGACTTTCAGAAAACTACTGTTTAGACCATTAACTTTTGATGGCTTTCAATGACAGCCACAATCACCCTGTCCGCATCCACTGGAATTTTCCTTCCGAGAGGAAAACAAAGATTTTGGAAGCAAAAACTTTTTGACAAGATATCCGACCGCAAGGGCGAGTACGATATATACCAGTATACTTTGAAGAAAATCCATTTTCTATTTTAAGACTTGATAGGCAATCAATGCCACAATATAAGCAAAAGCACTCATAAAAACCAATTGTGCCATGGGCCATTTCCAGCTATTGGTTTCCTTTTTTACGATAGCCAGGGTGCTCATGCACTGCATGGCGAAGGCGTAGAACAGTAACAGCGAAACGCCCGACGCAAGGTTGAACAGCGGTTTTTTGGTCTTTGGGTTTATCTCGGCGGCCATCCGGTTTTGGATGGTTTCTTCCTCATCGCTGCCCACGCTGTAGATGGTGGCCAAGGTGCCCACGAACACTTCACGGGCGGCAAAGGAGGTCAGTACGGCGATACCGATTTTCCAGTCATAGCCGAGGGGCCGTACAATGGGTTCGATGGCCTTCCCCATATATCCGATGTACGAATGTTCCAGTTTATAGCTGGCGATTTCCTGATTTTTGGCCCTTTCCTTCACCGTGCGGGACTGGATTTCCAAACTATCCTGAAAGGCTTGGAGGCCCAACACGTGCAGCTGTTCGCCGACCCCGACCCCGTTTTCCCCTTTATATTCGGAAAGTTTTTTGGCCATGTAGTTCTTGCTGTAGGTCGAAAATCCTTGCTTTTCGATACGCTCGGTCACGATGCTCTCCGCATTCCTGAAATCCTCCGAAAACCCGTTCGAACCCAAAAACCAGAGTACGATGGAGATGGCAAGAATGATTTTACCTGCCCCGAAAACGAAGCTTTTGGTCTTTTCAAGTACCGTATAGGCTACATTTTTCCATAGGGGGAGTTTGTAGTTGGGCATTTCCACTACGAAAAAGGACCGCCCTTTGATGTTCAGGATTTTGTTCAACAACATTGCGGCCAGTACCGATGTCGCAAAACCGATCAGATAGAGTGACATGAGGGTCAGAGCCTTATAGCCAAGGCCCAAAAAGGTGCCTTCGGGAATGACCAAGGCGATGATGATCAAATAGATGGGCAGGCGGGCGGAACAGGTGGTAAACGGGATGACCAAAATGGTAATCAGCCGTTCCTTCCAGTTTTCTATGGTACGGGTGGCCATAACGGCGGGGATGGCACAGGCGGTACCGGACATCAAGGGCACGACGCTTTTTCCACTAAGTCCGAAGGGACGCATCAACCGGTCCATCAAAAAGACCACCCGGCTCATATAACCGGTTTCCTCCAGCAATGAAATGAAAAGAAATAAAAATGCGATTTGCGGGATAAAGATGACGATGCCCCCTATACCGGCCAGTATTCCCTCGGCGATAAGATTGGTAAGCGCTCCCTCAGGCAGGGTATTCTTGACCCACTCGCTTGCCGCGGCGAAAAGTTTGTCGATAAGATCCATCGGGTATTCGCTCCACGAATAGATGGCCTGGAAGATCAGTAACAGGATGAAAAAGAAAATCAGGTACCCGAATACCTTGTGGGTCAGTATCTTGTCCAAGCTGGCCCGGAAGCCTTTGGCCGCGGCCGGATCGACCTTATAGGTTTCCTTGAGGATGCCGTTAATAAACTGGTATCGGAGAATAGTTTCCTTTTGCTGTAGGCGTTTCAATTCAGATTTCGACTTGGTACTGAACGAACCGGTATTCTCTACCAACTTTTTCTCGATAGGCATAAAGTTGACATCCTGGGTGATAACCAGCCACAACTTGTACAGGTCCTGTTCGGGGAAGGTTTTCTTCAGTTTTTCGAAATAGTCGGGCGCAATCAGGGGGACATCCACATTTTTGGCGGTGGAGAGGGTCTTGTAATCCGCGATCAGTTCCTTTAGCCTTTCGATACCTGTGCCGTTCCGGGTGCTGACCAGGGCGATCTTGGTGTCGAGTTTTTCCTCAAGCAGCCCTACATCCAAGGAAATTCCTTTGCGCGTCATGCGATCGGCCATGTTGATGACTAGAACGGCCGGGATTTTCAGGTCCTTTACCTGCGTAAACAACAACAGGTTACGTTTTAGGTTTTCAATATCGGATATCACGACGGCCAGATCGGGATGGTCTTTATTGTTCTTGTCGAGCAGGAGTTCAACGGTAACGCTTTCGTCCAAAGATGTGGTGTTCAGGCTGTAGGTGCCGGGAAGATCCAGGATATGGGCCTTTACGCCCCTGGGCAATTTGCAGATGCCCTCCTTTTTTTCGACGGTAATGCCCGGATAGTTGCCGACCTTCTGTTTCAGGCCGGTCAACGCATTAAAAACCGACGTCTTTCCGGTATTGGGATTGCCGATAAGGGCTACATTGATCTGTTTGCTCATAGCTCACGGATATCTTCGAGAATATCGACCTCGATGAGCAGTGCCGTCTCCCGGCGTATGGCGATGTGGCATCCGTTGACGTCGATGTAGATGGGATCCTTGAAGGGGGCGATATGCAGCAGTTCTATTTGGTTGCCGGGAAGGCAGCCCAGTTCCAAAAGTTTTATGGGGAGGATGTCATCGGCAAATTCCTTGATGATCCCCCTTTGTCCCCGTTTTAACTGTGCTACCGTCAAGATAATTTTTATTTAGATTGATTATAAGGAAGGCAAATTTAAGGGAAAATTCTTGAACTGCGGGATGAATCGGGGAAAATAAATGCCTCGGATTGGCCCGAGTGTACAAAAGAATCAAACCGGCAGAAGCCGGCCGTGAAATCTTGGAATTGTGCCGCATAAATACCCTCCGGCCGATACGGGACTGTCCGTTGGCAGAAAGTGGTATTTAGATAGGATTACTGCCGACCGCCACGGTCTACTTTCCTCCACCGCTTACTGGTCAAGGTAGGACTTTTTCAAAATCTCCAGATCCGCCATCAACCTTTCCACCTCCTCCTCACTGGTCCCGTCATAGAACCCCCGGATCCGGCGTTGCTTGTCAACCAAAATAAAGTTTTCGGTATGGATCATGTCGTAGGGCCCGCCGTCGCCATCCTCTTTAACCGCCAAATACGATTTTCGGGCTAAGTCATAGATCTGTTTTTTATCGCCGGTGACCAGGTTCCATTTCTTGTCATCTACCCCTTTTTCCAAGGCGTATTTTTTAAGCTGTGCTACGGAATCGATCCGGGGGGTTACGGAATGGGACAACAGCATGATGTTAGGATCGTTCTTGATGCGTTTTTGGATAGCGACCATGTTCTTGGTCATGATCGGGCAGATGGTCGGGCAGGTGGTGAAAAAGAAATCCGCAATGTAAATTTTATCCTTATAATCTTCCTGCGTAATGGTTTCCCCGTTCTGGTTCGTCAGCGAAAAGTCCGCCACGGTATGATACTTTCTAACACTTTGCAGGGTACTGTCCACCAATTCCGCATTTACCATGGAAGGCTGGTAGACTGCCAAGGTCTTTTCGGGCTGCAGTGCGTTGTAGAATAGATAGACGATAACGGCCGAAAGAAAGAAAAATACGATACCGAAAGTTTTGTATTTGGCGAAAAACGATCGCATACGTTTTTTCGCAAAGATACGTTAGTAAGTAGTGGCGTTCAAGGGTTGGCCGGCTTGGTGCTGCCAAATGTTTCTTAAAACCCAATGCCCGATTGTGCTTTCTTTTTTTAAGAAGGGCTAAAAGCGTACTTTTGTGCGCTGAATTCGAAAGGTGGAAAATGCCCTACAATTAACTTCCATTTTCGGTGTAATCCTAGATAGTTTTAGATGGATCCCATACTGATCAAGACCATACAATTTTTCCTAAGCCTTTCGTTGCTAATCGTGTTGCACGAGCTCGGGCATTTTATTCCTGCCAAGGTTTTTAAGACCCGAGTCGAGCGGTTCTACCTCTTTTTTGACGTCAAATTCTCCCTGTTCAAAAAGAAAATAGGGGAGACGGTCTACGGTATCGGATGGCTTCCATTGGGCGGCTACGTAAAGATTGCCGGGATGATCGATGAGAGTATGGATACCGATGCGATGAAGGAGGAACCCAAGGATTGGGAATTCCGAAGCAAACCAGCCTGGCAGCGCTTGATCATTATGTTGGGCGGGGTAACGGTAAACTTTGTCCTGGCGTTTATTATTTATGTCGGACTGGCCTACGCATACGGAGACCAATATGTACCTGTGGACAGTTTGAAGGATGGCATCGCGGTTACCGAAAAGGAGATCGGCGACGAGATCGGGATACAAACGGGGGACAAGATCCTGGCGGTCGACGGGGAAAAGATCAAGGAATTTAATAATATTTTAAGAAAAATCGTCAGCGGCAACACCGTCACCATTGAAAGGGATGGTGAAATCATGGAGTTGGAAATTCCGGTGGATTTCATTTCTACCCTTATTGAGGATACGGACAAGCTACGATTTTTGTCTCCGAGGTTTCATTTCGTTATCGCTGAGGTTTCCCCCGATTCCCAGAACAAGGATGCAGGCTTGCAACCGAATGATGAGGTGGTTGGAATTGCCGGTGAGCCGATCACCTATTTCGATGAGGCCAAGCCTATTCTGGAAGAACATAAGGGCAAGCAAATAACATTTGATATTTTGCGCGACAATGACGTTCGAAAGCAGATACCTATAACCGTCAACGATTCTGCCCAAATCGGCGTCCGTCTCGGCGGCCTGACCTTTGAGGAAATGGAGGAACGTGGCCTGCTACGCGTAGAGACCGTTAAATATTCCTTATTGGAATCGGTTCCCGCGGGCATTAATAGAGGCGTGAGCACCCTGACCGGCTATTTAAAGCAACTAAAAAAGATCTTCAACCCCGATACGGGCGCCTACAAGGGTGTCGGAGGTTTTGCCGCCATCGGCGGACTCTTCCCCGATGCCTGGAACTGGCAGGTTTTCTGGGCCACGACCGCCTTTCTGTCCATAATGCTCGCCGTATTGAACCTATTGCCGATTCCAGCCCTCGATGGTGGCCATGTCATGTTCCTGCTCTATGAAATAGTCACCGGAAGAACCCCCAGCGATAAGTTTCTGGAATATGCCCAGATGATCGGTTTCTTTTTGCTGTTGGCCCTGATACTGTTTGCAAATGGCAACGATTTGTACCGGTGGTTGACGGATAAATAGTCCGGCAAATTTGTTTGGGACAATTAAAAAAACGATTATATTTGCACCCGCGTAAACTCATACGGTCGAGTTACGGAAGGCAAAGGCCGAGAGGCTCAAACACCTATTTATTCCTCCATAGCTCAGTTGGTTAGAGCACCTGACTGTTAATCAGGGTGTCGCTGGTTCGAGTCCAGCTGGAGGAGCCACAATAAAATCAAGGCTTTCGGGAAACCGGGGGCCTTTTTATTTTCCATGGGTACAACATTTTCTTACGGCCCCCCGGACTGTATGATCCTATGAGACATGGAGGTCGAAAGGCAAAAAGATGGACTCCGCCGGAAACCCATCGAAAAAAAATACATATCTTCCAATTGAGAAAGTTTATTGAGCTTTGGACGCAACGTATTGGATTAAATTACATCTAATGAACAAAGGCAAAAAAACCTTAAAGCTTAATATATCGGTATTTTCTTGCTTTTTAGCAAAATTGTTCCTTATGAAAGGTTTGGTTTTAATTATGTTATTTCTGACGGTTTCCTGCTCTAACGACGACGGGCCCGAGCCTGGATGCTATCAAGAATCAGATAGGAGAATCGTGGACGAAGTAAACAATGCCACCGGGACTGTACTTGGCTCGCGTTGTTCTGGTAAGGCCTTTCTCCTTGAGCCTGATCATGAAGAGCAAAGCGGCCCTCTTGGGGAATTTTATCCGTGTAACCTGGCAGAGACATTTCAGGTGGATAGTGCGAGGGTTGTTTTTAGCGGCTATGTATATGAATCGTTTGACAACGAGAATATATGCGCGGATTTATTCGAGATAACCGAAATTCGATTGATTGACCAATCGGAAGGAATTATTATCAACGAACCAAAACAATTGATAAAGACACCAAACATCGGTCAAGAAGAAGCATTACTCAAACCTAGAAATTTTGAATACAGATATTTAGTTTCAAAAACTACAAACTGATTTATTCAGTGGATGCCGAAAATGGATTTATAAAAATTGCTGATGTTTTTGACACTCAACAAAATCTACCAAAATTGAAACGTATAAAATAAAAAGCCAGTTGCCAA
>DASSWC010000385.1:0-5802 GCA_035705395.1 Pricia sp.
GACAAAATGATGGTTTTGCAGGTCATGGGAAAAGTTTAAATGAGTTCACTATCAAAGTGGTTGATGGTAATCTTTTGATTTTGAGATATGCAAATTATCTTTCCTTCCGTTTTTTTCATTTCCATCGGACTTATTTTCAAACTCTTCTGCTTTCAGAAGCCAGTTTTCGGCCGCGGGCATCCAGTTTTCCATCGGTGTTTTTCCACCGATTTTCCAACCATTGGCGGAATAATGATTGAAAAATTTTTGCGCTTCTTTTTTTAATTTTTCCTGTCCAATATTTTTTGCACATTCCTCTTTTTTTAAAAAATCGAATACCTCTGAAAAATTTTTTGGCGGGAGTCCTTTCCCTCTGTTTTCATTTTTGTTTCTATTTTGTTTATAAATAGTTGTATTAGGTACCAATGCTTGTTCACTGCCTGTTCGATGCCCGTCCGAAACCTGTTCGGTACTTGTTCCAAAATCGAACAGGTTGATTTTGCTCCCTTTGTACGGATTGTAGGACGGGGAATAATGAATGTATTTCCAATGGTGCAGCTCTTTCAGGCATTTGTGGTACGTGCCTTTGGATCCGATTTTGGAAATCTTCATGATTTCCGCCCGGTCGATGTGGAAGAATTCCGGAAATCGATTGATATTGGCAAAATGAAACAAAGCCCAATACAAACTAACATGCGTGGGATTGAGCCGGGAATCCTTGGTAAAAGCGATAAAAATCCCGTTAAGGTGCCTGATGTAATTCATGGATTTTTCTGCTCGTTGTTCTGTACCTGGTTGTCTAGCATCAATTTATTGATGACCTGCATATCGTAGTAAATAATACCCCCCAGCTTTGTAAAGGGAAGGGTTCCGTTAATTCGGAGTGTCTGAAGTGTACTGCTGCTCACTTTGAGCAATTTCCTCACTTCGTCGTTTTTGACCCATCTGTGCCCATGAGCTCCGAATTTTTTTTGCATTAGCTGTTGAAATCCTTCGAGCAATTCTTCTTTTAGTTGCTCCAGATCGGAAGGGGTAACAATTGTTGTTGCCATAAGAGTTGAGTTTTTGATGAATTTTACAATAATTTGACTTTCGTAGGACAAACTTGCGGAAAACCTCGCATAAAAAATCATTAGTCCTCCATACGTATGGTTGTTTTTTAACATTTAATAAGCTTCTGATTCGGAAACGAGTTGGGTGTATGTCTCAAACTGTCATTCCGGGCTGGTCTGCCGAAGCAGTACGCGTAGGCAGGCTTGACCCGCCGGTAGGCAGGGAATCCACTTCTATCTTAATCCTCCGTTCAATTTGTGGTGGATCTTGCCGCTACGGATGATACGGAGGTTGGCAAATGGGAAGCAAAGGAACTACCGCTCCGACTTTTCTATTTCATGTCTCAAAGTGTAAGCAAGCTCCTCTAAAAACTTGGTTTTCGATTTTTGTCGCATTTTTATCTCGGAGAATATCTGATAGATTTCCCCGATTTCAATATCAAAAAAGCTCTGGAAAGCCCTGGCTAATTTGCTAATCTCTCCTTTTCCATGGTTGATGCTACCCGAATAATGCAGGGCATAAATAAGCTCTGCAAGGGCACTTTTGTTATGTGTCCATTCCAGCTTTACGGCATTTTCTTGCAAGGGGATGCCATTTATCTTTTTGGCAGGATTTATTAGCCGACCCTGAAGGTACTTCATTAACTTTCGATAAGCGATGATTTCGGCCAAAAGCCAATCGTGCGTGGTATTAAATTCCGGGTCGGTATAATATTCCAAGTTGTCTTTGGGGATTATTTTCTCTTGCTGGCCACGCGTGAAATAATACCGGTCTAGCTGTTCGTGACCCATTTTTATGTGCAAGGAGAGCTCCCTGTGGTCGAGCAGGAAATTATTGACCTCGTGTATATGTGCTTTGATTTTTTTTTTGCTTACCCATGTCGGTTTCGGGCAATTCCAGTTCCAAGCTTTTTATCCTTTTGAAAAAAATAAGTTCACTTGCGACTTGGGGTTTGATATGTTTGAAAAAATAAACCTCATCTTGTTGCGAAGCAAAAGGAAATTCCACGACCCAATCCCTTAATTTTTGAAAGTATTTGCTGCATACGAACAGGGATAAATTTGCTTGCTTCAAAACGCCATGGTGTTTTACCGCAATTTCATCGAGTTCTTTTTGAAAATTTTCTAACAAAGCAGTGAATTTCATATCAATATTTGTTTCTATAAAAAACCCCACTTCGCGGAGCACGAAGCGAGGTTTCTTTCGGATGGTTAGGGAAATAAAAAAATAGTTTTTCTGTGTTTATTGCGGAACCGTGGCGACAGCAAGCCCTTTGTAAAATGCTGCAGGAAAGGTATCATCTTTTCAGCGTAAAATGAGCTTTAAAGGTAGCGGGAGTGTCGGGTTTGGGTTCGATATACTCCACGCGGAACCAATAATCGCTCGAAGGCATTGGGCGTCCGTTATAGGTACCGTCCCAGCCCGGGCCGACAGGGCTCAACTGCTTCAATAGCTTGCCATAACGGTCAAAAATGTATATTCCCGCATTGGGCTGGCCATCGATACCGATGATGTTCCAAGTGTCATTGTACCCATCCGCATTCGGGGTGAAAAATTTCGGGTAGTCAATGATCGAGGCATCGATCGCCGTGGTTCCACATCCGTTCTTGTCGCGACCATAAACCGTGTGCGTTCCTGCGGAGATACCCGTAAAGGTCAAGGTGCCATCTTCGCCCAATTCCATCCAAGGCCCTTGATCTACACTGAATTCATAATCGCCAGCGCCGGTTACATTTCCAATGGTGATCGTATGCTCTTCACTAAAGGATTCGGTCAAAACTTCCACCATAAACTCCGGCGGATTGCTCTCCAAGATCGTCGCACTGGAAGTGGTGGTACAAGACGTATTTACACTCGAGGATATATCGGTCACTGTAACCGTATAGGTTCCGGCTTGAGTAACCAACAAATTAGGTCCATTTTCTGCTAGCACCGTTCCGTCCAAACTCCATTCAAAAGTATAATCCGTTTCCGAAAGCCCCGTTTCCAATTCAATGGGCTGGTAATCACCACCAATAGTCGGGGTGAAAAGATCGAGGTCCCTACAAATTATCATTCCGTCATACATACTCAAATCTACCATCGGGGAAGAATTCACTTCGATAAGAATAGTGGAATAATCCAAGGATTCGCATAAAGTGTTCACATCGCGCACCACCCCGATTATTTCCTGTGGGTTCTCCACGGTGGTATAAACAACAGGGGTATCAATCGGTGCATTCCCGTTATTATAGGCGTCCATATTTTCGTAATACACCACTTCGGTATCCGCAGGGGCGCCGGGGTTCACATCCACATCGAATTGCGTCAAGTCAATTGTTGCAGTAGTGCCGCCCGGTTCGTCCGAACACACTTCTCTGATCAGGTCCGTTCCCGGAATCACCGGCCGTGGTTCCACGGTGATGATGATTTCCCCGATCAAGCTCGTGCAGCCGGTTTCGTCGTATTCCACTTGTACATAGATTATATCGTCGGTACTAACCGTCGTTCCGGAAACAAATGGCGTGGGAGGAGTAGCTTGATCGGAATAGTAATGGATCGTGTAATTACCCAATTCCAAATCGGTGTTTTCGGTTTGGTCCAATAACGGAACAATCACCGATGGATCCGGAGTTATTACAGAAGCATCGTAAAGGTTGCGGGCGATGTCTTCCGTAAACAAGGCAGCACTACCGCTACTGCCGTCTTCACAAAGCGTATATCCGAACGGATCAATATCATTCAACACCGGCGCGGGAATCACCCGGATCTCGAACTGGGCAATTACATAGCACTCGTTTCCGGCAACGCCGCTTTCCACACGCACGTAAATCACCTGCACTTCCATTCCTTGCCCATTGATCGTATTGTAGCTCGGTTCATTGGTATACCCATCGGGCGTCACAATGTATTCAGCCGAAGTCGTTTCCCCTTCCTTGGCCGCCTGTTCGGTCTTGTAATAGGAAAGGTTCACGTTTTCGCCCCCGGCAATTAGGTTCCCACTTTGCCTCAAGTCGAACGCAAGCGCCGCCACGCCATCATTGTCGTCATCGCATTGCTCCAAACGCAGTACCTCTTGGTCGGTCTCTGACGGGCTGGGCAAAGGTTGCACGATGATGGTCAAAGTCGTATAATCTTCACAACGGTTTTGAGTATCTTCGTTCACCACCGTAATATAAATGGTCTGGGGATTTTCTACGTTCTCATAAGCCGCTGGTTCCGAAATCCGAATACCGTCCTGGAAATCCTGTTGGTTTGCATAATAAGCAAACCCATAATCGTTCGGCGGGAAAGCCTGCCCGGTAACTTCCCCTTCCTTAACAGTAAGGTCAAAAATCGCCTGTTCGACCGGATCTTTTCCATAATCATCATCACACACCATTAAAGGCATAGGGTTGTTCACTATGGGCAACGGCTCTACAAACAATTGGAAACTGTTATCATCCGTAAAATCAAAAGTGTCGAAACAGCCCGTTTCCGTATGTTCTATGCGTACGTAAATGTACTGCCCGTTACTGGTATTGGTATAGCTCGATGGGACCACGATGGCATTAGCCCCAGATTCCGCGTCGGCCTGGCTGGTGTGATAGGTTATATCAACATCATTGAGGCTTTGACCACCCAAGATATTGAGGGTGTTTTCGGTCAAATCAAACACCCTTAACCCATTGGGGGTGTCATCATCACATTCGTATAAATCCACTAACGAATCAATGACCGGAGTCGGCACGACCTCCAGTTCCAGAACACCAGTAGTATAACAACCCGTGATATCGTTTTCAGCACGCACATACAAGATTTGGTTATTGATGCTGTTCAACCCAAATGGCACAGAGGTATCTATTGGGTTGGCACCTGAATTCGCCTCGGCTTGGGTATAATGAAAACTAATCGTCACACCGAGCTCCCCATTTTGAATAATGGGAATTTGCGCTGCCAGATCAAACTCTGCAAAACCATCGTTGTCCGCATCGCAGACCGCTACCGGCTCAGCAGGAATCTCCGGCGAGGGCAAAGGGTTCACTATCAGAGTCAGGGTGTAGCCCTGAACGCTCACACAGCCCGTGTCGGTATCTTCGGCTCTTATGTAAATCGTCTCGTTATTGACCTCATTGGTATAACTGGTTGGATTGGGAACTGGGTTGGTTCCGGCAAGGGCCTCTTGCTCGGTTTGGTAATAGGAAACATCAATACTGGGGTCGCCCATGGCAATGTCCAAAGTGGCATTCGTAAGATCGAACACCTCTTGCTCATCTCCCGGATTGTTCACGTCACAAAGTTCCAAAGGCTGGGGCGTGGTGATGCTTGGCAAGGGATTCACGACAATTTGAAAACTGGTTTGTTTTGTACAACCGTTGGGTCCGGTCACCACCACATAGATAGTCCCGCTTCCGGAAACATGCGCCGAAGGAACCCCAATCGGGTTGTCAGGGATATCCGTCGGATCAGCAAAATATTCCAAAGTGAAGTCCGCGGGGTTGGCTTCATTGGCCTCAATATCATCTTCCATAAGGGTCAAATCAAACTGGTATTGCCCATCGCCGTTTTCATCACACCCCATCAAATCCGGAAGGTTTTGCGACAAAACAGGCTGAGGGCTGTCCACTACCTGCAAAACCACCTCCACGATTACAAAACAATCCACTCCGGGAGCTTCCACTCTTGCGTAAATGGTCTGCTGTTCATATACCGTATTGGCGAAAGCCGTGGGAGACGCGATATCCAACACGTCGTTCTGCGCGTTGGCTAGGGTTTCATGGTAGGTTACTGTCACTCCTGAAACACCGCCGG
>DASSWC010000386.1:0-2571 GCA_035705395.1 Pricia sp.
GGGCATCGAAAGTGCGCGGGAAGACATCGGCATTACGGTCAGTTATTGGGAAAGCCGCGAAGCCATTGCGAAATGGAAAGCGAATACCGACCATCTATTCGCACAGCAGAAAGGCAAAACCGATTGGTATAAATGCTACAAAGTACGGATTTGTCATGTAGAACGGGAGTACGGGTTCGAGACGTATCCCAAGAGGGATAGGGAAAGGGATGCAGAGGGCTAAAGGAAATCCGACAAGAAAAAATTCCCAAAACCCCTGACAGGTTTTCAGAATCCGCATCGGCCTGACCCAAAATTTTGAGGGCAAGACCAATGAGCTTGTGCTGAAACTGGCCCTTACCGCACCGGATACCGAGGTATATTGGTATCTTGACGCAAGGTTTCTGCAACAGACCCTAAACTTTCATGAAATCGGAATGATTCCATCCCCGGGACGGCATAAAATTACCACTATGGATGCGCTAGGTAACGAGGTTTCGGTAGAAGTATCGATTGAATGACCCTCTGCAACCAAGCTGCACCGATTTTATTTCCGAGAATGGATCCTGTACTTTGGAACCCCAAGTTTAAACCGTATCTTTCGGTTTTGGTATCAAAATAAAGCCCAGGAATTACGAGGTTCCGAGGCGTATGCCAACCGGATGATCGCCCGCTTGACAGCGGAACCGATGTAACATAGCTAAACATGGAATATATCATCTCCCTGGACCAAGGCACTACAAGCTCCCGCGCCCTGCTGGTCGACGAAAAAGGAAAAATACGGGGCATGGTGCAAAAGGAGTTCCAACAGATCTTTCCGAAATCCGGATGGGTGGAACACGACCCGAAGGAAATATTGCAATCGCAACTGGCCGTTCTCGATGCCTTGATTCAAAAGGAGAAAGTCGATGCCGCGGATATCAAGGCCATCGGTATCACCAACCAGCGGGAAACCACGGTCGTCTGGGACAAAAACACGGGGGAGCCGGTGTACAACGCCATCGTTTGGCAAGACAAGCGAACCGCCGATATCTGCGAACATCTGAAGAAAAGCGGATGGACGGAGCACGTTCGGAAGACTACGGGCCTGGTCATCGACTCGTATTTTGCCGGTACCAAGGTCAAATGGATTTTAGATTATGTCGAAGGTGCACGAAAAAGAGCGGAAAATGGCGATCTTTTAATGGGGACGGTCGATTCATGGTTGGTATGGAACATGACCGAAAAGAAAAACCATGTCACCGATTACACCAACGCCAGCCGTACGATGGTCTACGACATCGTGAACCTTAGGTGGGACGAAAGCTTGCTTGAAGCGCTGGGCATTCCGAAAACAATGTTGCCCGAGGTACGACCATCGGCCCACCATTTCGGGGATTACGAGTTAAATGGCGTGAAAATTCCCATTGCCGGTATCGCCGGTGACCAACAGGCCGCACTGTTCGGCCAGGCCTGCTTTAAAAAGGGTACGGCCAAAAACACCTACGGCACCGGCTGTTTTATGCTGATGAACACCGGTGAGGAGCCCCAATTCTCCAAAAATGGACTGTTGACCACCATTGCGTACGGTCTCGATGGCAAGGTACACTATGCCCTTGAGGGAAGTATTTTTATCGCCGGCGCCGCTATCCAATGGCTGCGTGACGGATTGGGGCTGATTGAGGATGCCAAGGATACCGAAGCACTGGCCGATTCGGTGGAGGGGGAGAATCCCGTTTACGTAGTGCCCGCCTTTGCGGGTCTCGGTGCTCCCTATTGGGATATGTACGCCCGCGGGGCCATTTTCGGGCTGACCCGCGATACGGGCAAGGCCCATCTGGCCAAGGCTACCCTTGAAGCATTGGCCTATCAGACCAAGGACATCCTCAAAGCCATGGAAGACGATTCTGGTATTCAATTGAAAAACCTGCGGGTAGACGGTGGAGCCTGTGCCAACAACCACCTGATGCAATTTCAGGCCGATATCCTCGATTCGGAAGTCCATCGCCCCGAAGTTATCGAATCCACCGCCATGGGCGCGGCCTTTTTGGCGGGCATACAAGTCGGACTCTGGAAACAGGAAGATGTCGACCAAAACCGTCCTATGAACCGGATTTTTAAACCGACTTTCGATCGGGTCAAACGGAAGCGGCTATACAAAAAATGGCAGAAAGCCGTGGAACGTACGAAGGGTTGGGAGGAGCAATAACCCTGTTGATTTCATAGGGGTTAATTCTTTGATGCTTGTATCGAAGACCCAAATGGCGAATAAGAACTCATTTAGACTTTTTCAATTGGCTAAAAAATCGCCCTTTTTCACCCGCTTTTTGTCTTTTTTTCCTTCCGTAGCCCTGCTATGCAACTCAAAAAAGCCTTCAATCGGGCAAAAAATGACTGATTTTCGCTTTAATCCAAAAAGTCTAAATGAGTTCTAAAACAGGATACCAATACATGCCAAAGAACATAAGATTCTCAAACCGCGATAGGGCGGATACGAAAAGGGCATTAACCGAGGAAGAATATGACCTCGTTGTCATCGGAGGCGGAATTACCGGCGGGGGCATAGCCCTGGATGCCGCTTCGCGTGGTCTAAAGGTGGCCCTGGTCAGATCG
>DASSWC010000387.1:0-11094 GCA_035705395.1 Pricia sp.
CAGAAATCAGCTTAAATTGTTTTGATACCCCGACGGCTTGCCTCGGGGTAGTTCATTCCTATAAACTCAAGGTAGCTATTTTTTTTGCCAATCTTTGTTATATTGGATACAATTTTAACCGAATACCCCGACTATGTCAGAAACCATAACCTGGTCCGATTTTGCGAAGATCGAAATGCGTGTTGGCACTATCGTTAAGGTTGATGATTTTCCCGAAGCCCGTCACCCGGCCTACCGGATTCATGTGGATTTTGGGGCGGAAATCGGTATCAAGAAATCGTCCGCACAGATTACTTTGCGTTACGGGAAAGAGGAACTTATGGGGAGCCAGGTGGTGGCGGTGGTCAATTTTCCAAAAAAACAGATCGCGAACTTTATGAGCGAATGTCTTATCTTGGGTGCCGTTGACGGCACGGATGTCGTTCTCGTACAGCCGGGAGTATCAGTGGCCAATGGACGCAAAATATCGTGAAAAACACAGCCTTATGGCCAAACCTTACGTCCCAACTTTTTAGCCACCTACCAATTAAAAATTCAGGGTATTAATCTTGATTTCAAGATAGTCTCACATCATGTTTCCAAAAAAGATGGCGTTCATCAGCAGTTTATTGGTGCCGTACCAAAAGGCCCTGAAATTGGTGTTGTCGGTGAATACGACAACACGTCCCTTGCCCCTGCTCTGGACCTGGAAGGGGACGCTGTTTTTCAATAGTTGCAGGTTCTCCTCTGAAATATAACCGCTCATCAGGGGCGTCTCGGTGTATTGAAGGGGATTGTTATAACTGTTCTTATTGGGCGCGATATACACATTTGTATTTCTGAACAGAGGCAATCTATCATTCGTGTAGCCGTAATTGATAGGATGCGATAGGTCGAGCCGTGCCTCGAAAATGGCGCCCCCGGTCACTTGTGCGCCTTCGAAGTTGTCTTTCTCGTCAAAGGCAATATTTTGGGCGACCAAGGTATCCTTTCGGAAGGTCAGTTCCATAAGTCCGTTTTCTTCGAACTGCTCCGCCATGTTTCGATAGCCGATCAGGGTGCCCCCCTGATCGACCCAGGCCGTTAGTTTTTTAAATTGTTTTTCCGAGAGCCCACTGCCGCCCATACCGGGGACAATAAAATCGGTGTATTCGCTTAAATCGACGGCATCGAAGTATTCCGTATCGATTTTGGTTATTTTCATATCGTACCGGGTATCGAACAGGTGCCAAATCTCACCGGCATCATAAGAGCGTACCCCGCCGCCGACAAGTAACGCGACCTTTTGCTTTTTTATAGGGTCGAAGTCATTGCTGCCGAGATCGATGCCTTGGGTGAGTCCCGTGTCCACCCCGGTAATCTGTATTTTGCTTGCCCGGGCGACCTCTTTGAGAAACTTGTAAATTTCGGTGGGCTTTAGGGTTTGGTGCTGCACCGGGACCATAATCGTGCCGTATCCATATTCCTTCCCACCTAGATTAAAGGGCGATTTGGCGACTTTGGCGCGCAGCCCTTTCTTCGTTATGCGGTTCAAGGCCTTGGGCGTGTAGTATCCGTACCATTCGAAGAGATAGGCATAATCGCTTTGGGCGTCAACACTGCCGGTCAGGGGCTCTAAATCTTTTACTTCAGCACCGGCGATATCCAAAGACCGCAACTCTGTATAATCCAGATTAAAGGCCAAGGGGAGGGTCCATGCGGAGACGTCGTAAAAAATACTGTCCTTAAATTGCGTCCGTTTTTCGAACATGGCCTTGATCAGGCCGTAGTTTTTCTGGTTTTTTGGAATTACATAGGCATATCCTGGTTTATAGTCCTTTCCGTTACGATTTACCTCGCTTGCAAGTTCATGGAAACTTATGTTGTGCCGGTGCAGTATTTCTGCCATGTGCCAGACTTTCGCAGCATCTTTCCTATCACCAAAAATTAAGGCTTTGTTACGGCCGATGGCGGATTCGATGCCCATGTCCCTAAAAAGCTGCCTTTGATAGTCCAAAATTTTAGGCCGCATTTTTTGGGCCGCCTCGATCGTCGATAAAGCCGTAGTAATCTGGTTGCGGATGGTAAACGGAAAACTCAGGGTTCCATTCTCGCTTTCCTGTAAATGTCCCCTTGAGCTGCCTTGTTCGAACAGGATACCGATACTTCCATTGACATCGGGAAAGGTCGAGCCCTTGCCGATGTAATAGTCGTCATAATCCTCCTCGGAATAATACAAAGACCCTATGCTATCGAGCGCCTTTGCGTGGTAGGTGCCAATTTCCAGGGTAAGTTCCTGGTTCATTTTAGGGGTTAGTGGGTACACCCTGTCCGGTTCGCCGGGCTGAAAGAAGAAGGTGGAGTTGGTGCCCATTTCATGATGGTCGGTCACGATGTTGGGCATCCACTTGTGAAAAGATGCGATCCTGGCACGGCTTTCCGGCAATTGCACGGGCAGCCAGTCGCGGTTCATATCGAACCAATAGTGGTTGGTACGACCACTGGGCCATGCCTCATGGAATTCCCGATCGTTACGGTCGGGATTTAGAATACTGCTCTTGTTGGTGTTCGCCCAATGGGCAAATCGCTGCAGGCCATCGGGATTGAATGACGGATCGAGTAAAATGACCATATTTTCCAAAAGGGCCTCGATTTTCGAGCCTTGGGCCGCGGCCAGGTAATAGGCATAGGCCAAAGCGGCATTGGAGCCACTGGGTTCGTTACCATGGATGGAAAAACCTTGGTAGACTACGATGGGCATGGTATCCACTTTCAATGAATCGCTACCGTTTTCGGTAAGGGCCACATGGTCTTGGCGGATTTTTTCTATATTCCGGTGGTTTTCGGGGGTGGTTATCGTAAGCAGCAAAAGCGGCCTTCCCTCAAAAGTTTCCCCCCGATCTTCGATACTAATTCGGGTACTGGCCTCTGCCAGGGCACGCATGTAAAACACCAGCTTGTCGTGCGTCACATGCCATTCACCTACCTCGTGACCGATGATCTCTGTCGGGAGGGGTACGTTTTCATCATAGGTGATATTTTGGGGAAGGTAGTAACCGAGGTCTATATCTTGGGCGAGACTTGCCTGAAGAAAGAGAAAGGCGCTCAGAAACAGAATACGTTTCATATATCCTCAAAGCTGACATCGGTAAAGGTATCCGTCGGCTTGGGCTGGCCGTTTTCGCTTGGTTTTGTCTCATCGTCCTTACTGAAATCCCTTTGGTGGCGTTCGGAGATGACTTCCGTGCCCTTTTCGTCGATGATAAAGTCCATCATCTCCTCAAAACTTTCTTTAAAACCCTCAAAATCTTCCTTATACAAGTATATTTTATGCTTTTTGTAATGGAATGATCCGTCGTCGTGGGTAAACTTTTTACTTTCGGTAATTGTCAGGTAATAATCCCCCGCTTTGGTGCTCCGCACATCGAAAAAATACGTCCTTCTGCCCGCTCGCAGCACCTTGGATTGAATTTCCTCTTGCTCCATTGAATTTTTTTCGCCCATGTCGTGAATTGTCTTGATTACGAACTTATCGAGAAGTTCGCGTATTGGTTAATCTTTCAAAAATGTGAAAAAAAAGCCAATATCACAACATATTTGGTATTTTCTTTGGATGGGCCTGTTGCCTAAGCTTCGTTCTCCGACAGTTGCGTTACGTATAGCTCCCGGTAATATCCATCTTTTTGATTCAGTTGGTTATGGGTACCTTCCTGTAATAGTTCGCCGTCTTTTAGCACCAGTACCTTGTCGGCGTTCTTGGCCGAGGAGACACGGTGGCTGACGATCAGCGTAGTCTTGTCCTTCGAAGCCTGCTTGAGATTGTTCAGAATTTCTTCCTCGGTTTCGGTGTCGACGGCGGAAAGGCAGTCGTCAAAAAGATAGATCTGCGGATCTTTCAAAAGTGCCCTGGCAATGGATACCCGTTGTTTTTGTCCGCCACTGAGGGTAATGCCCCTTTCGCCCAAAACGGTATCGTAGCTTTTGGAAAAGCGGATGATATTCTCGTGTACGGCCGCATCCTTGGTGGCTTGTACGACCTCTTCGTCCGTAGCGTTTTCCTTGCCGAACTTGATGTTATTTTTGATGGTATCGGAAAATAAAAAGGCATCCTGTGGCACCGCCCCGATCGCTTGCCGTAGGCTATCGATGTTAAGCTGTTTAATGGGAATTCCGTCGATCAGGATTTCGCCCGAGGTCACGTCGTAAAGCCGGGCCACTAAGTCCAAAATGGTGGATTTTCCCGAACCGGTCTTTCCCAAGATGGCCACCGTCTCGCCTTTTTCGATGGTAAAGGATATGTTCTTCAGGGCCGTGATTTCGGTATCCTCATAGGTAAAAGTGACGTTTCTGAATTCGATCTTACCCTGAACGGGGGTCTTTTCGTGGACGGTGTTCACAATATCGGGCGCTTCGTCCAGAAATTCGTTGATCCGTTTTTGCGAAGCTTCCGCCCGTTGAACGATCGAGGTCAACCAACCGATAATGGCCACGGGCCAGGTAAGCATGTTGACATAGAGAATGAATTCCGCAATCACCCCCACCGATTCGATTTCACCATCGATATACTGCTTCCCGCCGATATAGATGACAAAAATATTGCTGACACCGATCAATAGCACCATCAGCGGAAAGAACCAGGCCTGCACCTTGGCCAGATCCATGCTTTTATCCTTTCCCTCCGCGGCCAGCGATTCCACATCGGTGTTGATCTGGGGCTCCAGGGCATAGGCCTTGATAACCGAAACCCCTGAAAATACCTCTTGGGTAAACGTGCTGAGGGTAGAAAGAAATTGTTGAACGACCGTACTGCGCTGATGAATAACCCTGCTGATCAGATAAATCAAAACGGAAAGGATAGGTAGGGGAATTAGGGTGTATGCGGCCAAGGTCGGCGCGGTAAGGAACATGATGGGAATGATACAGGCAAAGAGTGTTACCGTATTGATGCCATACATCAAGGCCGGCCCTGCGTAGAGCCGCACCTGGTTGATATCTTCGCTGATGCGGTTCATCAGGTCGCCGGTACGGTTCTTTTTATAAAAATTCAGGCTCAGCAACTGGTAATGGTCGAAAACCTCGTTTTTCAGGTCATACTCGATATACCGGGACACGTTGATAATGGTCTGGCGCATGAGAAAAGTGAAAAACCCCGACAACAGGGCCGCCCCGATGATTATTAAGATGAATTTTAGTAGCAGTCCCATGGCCTCCGATTCCGCAATTTCGGAATCCATAAACCGTTCGACCACCGCGATGGATTTTTTGACGTACGATGGCATGACCAACTGCAACATCCGCGCGATGATGGTTATAATGATGCCTACCAGTAGCTTTTTCCAGTATTTTTTAAAGTATTTATTGAGGTGTTGCAGTTCTTTCATCGTACGGCCGAAGATTCCATGCGGCAAATATACTATAAGAAACAAGAACCGCGAGCCAAGAAGGGGCACTAAAGCAATGACGGGTCGCGAACCTTCGGCACCGCGCATCCGGCTCTGCGCATCCAGCGCCACACATCCGGTATCACGTATCCGGCACTGCGCATCCGGCACCGCACAACGAACGCCTGGATTTTTTTTGGTTTTGATATGCGGTTTAAACCCAAACTTGTTTTCTTTTCCTATTTTTGCCGCTTAAATGTCCAGCGTCATCACATCCTAAAAAGTTCTTTTACATGCTAACGAGAAGGCACATTAGAATCAAGGTCATGCAGTGTATTTATGCCCTGACCCTTTCGCAGGACGATTCCTTGCAAAAGCAGGAAAAATTCCTGCGGTACAGTATCGATAGTATGTACAATCTTTACTTGCTGATGCTCGGTCTGATGGTGGAAATCCACAGCAGGGCCGGAAAGCAGTTGCAACTAGCTTCCACAAAGTATTTGGCGACTGCGGCGGACGGGTATCCCAATCAGGATAAATTCGTGAACAACAAGTTGCTGCTCCAGTTAGCACACAATGAGTCCCTAAAATCGGAACTCAAAAAGCGCAAACTTAAGCATTGGCACTTGGACGATGAATACGTAAAAATCCTGTACAAGGCAATGATCGGCCATCCCCTGTACGACACCTATATGTCCTCGGATTCCAGTTCCTACGCGGAAGATCGGGATTTTGTGATATCCCTGTTTAAAGAGGTCATCGCGCCGAACGATAAGGTCTACGACTATTTCGAGGATGACAAGCTCACTTGGGTCGATGACATCCCCATCGTGAACACCTTTATCGTAAAGCTGTTCAAAAAGGCGGGGGAAAACCGTTCCGATTCCTTCTTTTTGCCCCGATTATTGAAAGATAAAGCGGATATGGATTACGCCAACGAACTGCTTACCAAAACCCTGCTCAAGGATGCCGAATTGACCCGCGAAATCGAGGGAAAGACCCCGAATTGGGACAAGGACCGTATTGCAGACCTGGATGCCATCCTTTTAAAAATGGCCATATGTGAGCTGCTGAATTTTCCGACCATCCCCGAAAAAGTGACCATCAACGAATTTTTGGAGATCGCCAAGGAGTATTCCACTCCTAAAAGCAGTATTTTTATCAACGGAATACTTGATAATCTGGTCCGGGAGTACAAGGCCGAAGGTAAATTGAACAAGATCGGCAGGGGACTGATGTGATGCATCCAATAAATTCCATCGCTTTGCGTTATGGAGTTGTGAATTTGTTTAAACTATGACTTCAACGAATAATTCATTAATTTTGCACCCTAATTAAATAGTACCACCATGAAAAAAGCAATTTTAGTCCTCAGCGCCATTTCGATGATGGCGTTCGTATCCTGTAAGGAAAATGCATCGAAAAAGATAAAATCGGACAACGTGGCCGAGGCCGCCGCTCGCGATGAGGCAGGCAAGCAGGTTCCCGTAATGGAATTCGAGAAGCAGGAACACGATTTCGGCACCATCGAACAAGGTACACCCCAAGAAACCGTATTCAAGTTTACCAACACCGGTAACGCGCCCCTGATCATTACCAATGCGACCAGCTCTTGCGGCTGTACGGTTCCGAATCCGCCGAAAGAGCCTATCGCCCCGGGTGAGTCCGGTGAACTGGTAGTAAAGTTCAACGGCTCCGGACAAAACCAGGTGACCAAGACCATAACGGTCAACGCGAATACCGAAAAAGGAACCGAACAGTTGCGCATCAAGGCGTTCGTAAATCCTAAAAATGCCGGTCCCGTCGGGCCGACTTCGTAATTACTCATACATTTAGCTCATCATTATGGAAGGATTGGGACAGTGGCCTTTTTTGATCGCGATTTTCGTGATTTTCTACTTTTTTATGATACGTCCGCAAATGAAACGTTCCAAGGACGAGAAAAAATTTGCGGCCGAACTGAAAAAGGGTGACCGGGTCATTACAAAAAGTGGACTTCACGGTAAGATCATGGATCTCAACGACAAGGATTTCTCCTGTATCCTCGAGACCATGGCCGGAAAATTAAAATTCGACCGCTCCGCGATTTCCATGGAAATGAGCAAGAAATTGAACGCCCCGGAGAAAAAAAAGTAGTAGGCCCCAAAGGGCCTACATAAATAGGGATAAAGGCATCGGTCAATGAGATCGATGCTTTTTTTTATGCTTGAAATTAGTATCTTGTACCAATATATCCGAAAATCAAGATCATGCACCACAATAGAAGAAGCTTTATCAAAAAAAGTAGCCTGGCCTTGGCGGGATCCGGCGCCGCCTTTCTATTTCCTATGGAACTGTTGGCCGGAATGCGCAAGACGGTGGGCCCGAACGATCGCATCAATATTGGGCTTATCGGTTGCAAGGGAATGGGTTTTAGTGACCTCACTTCCCTGTTGAAAATCAGCGAGACCAATGTCATTGCCCTTTGCGATGTCGATGAGAACGTGCTAAAGCAGCGTACCGCGGACCTGGAAAAGGCAGGCATCAAAAAGCCGATGTGGTACAGGGATTACCGGAAACTATTGGAAAACAAGGATATCGATGTGGTCATTGTCGGCACCCCCGACCACTGGCACTGCCTGATGCTGACCGATGCCCTGCAGGCCGGAAAGGACGTGTATTGTGAAAAGCCCATCGCCAACTCCATTCAGGAGGCCGATATCATGCTGAACTACGTCGGTGCCAGCGACCGGATGGTGCAGATCGGACAATGGCAACGCAGCCAACCCCATTTTGTCGACGCGATCGATTTTGTGCATTCCGGCAAATTGGGCAATATCCGCTTGGTCAAGGCCTGGGCCTACCAAGGTTGGATGGAGCCCGTACCCGTGCTGCCCGATAGCAAGCCGCCTGAGGGGGTGGATTATAAAATGTGGCTGGGCCCCGCTCCGGAGCGGCCTTTCAATCCCAACAGGTTCCATTTCAATTTTCGATGGTTTTGGGACTATGCTGGGGGGTTAATGACCGACTGGGGCGTGCATATGCTGGATTATGCGCTCTATGGAATGAAGGCGAACACCCCGAAATCCGTCATGGCCCTGGGAGGTAAATTTGCCTATCCCGATGACGCTTCGGAAACGCCCGACACCCTGCAGACGATCTATGAGTACGACGACTTTTCCCTGCTGTGGGAACATGCCACCGGTATCGACAACGGCAATTACGGTCGTAACCACGGTGTGGCGTTTATTGGCAACACCGGTACCTTGGTCGTCGACCGCAGTGGTTGGGAAGTGATTCCCGAAGAGGAATTCCAGGGATGGGGGAAGGAGGGTATCCCCAAAATGGAGGCCCAATCGCATGGCACGGGCGGCGTCAGTGGACTGGACCTGCATACGGCCAATTTTATCGAGGCCGTCAAAAGTCGCGATGCCTCAAAATTACATGCGCCTATCAAAGTGGGCTATGATGCCGCCGTGGTATCCCATATGGGCAATGCGGCCTTTAAGACCGGTAACCGGATTTATTGGGACGAATCCGCCGGGGAATTCAAGGAAAAAGAAGCCAACAAATTTTTAAAGGCGAATTATAAAAATGGTTGGGAATTGCCTATGGTATAGGAAATTAGTTCTAAGCCTTTAATGCAACCATTTCACAGATTTTCACGATAACCTCCACCGCCTTCTCCATGCTCTCCACCGGCACATATTCGTATTTTCCGTGAAAATTATGGCCGCCAGCGAAAATGTTGGGGCAGGGCAGGCCCATATAGCTCAATTGCGATCCGTCGGTGCCGCCGCGAATCGGTTTTATGATCGGGGTAACCCCTACCGCCTCCATAGCCTCTTGCGCCATAGCGACGATATGCATGACGGGCTCGACTTTTTGCCTCATGTTGCGGTACTGATCTTCGATGACCAAGTCGATGCAATTCCCATACATGCTGTTTAGCTTTCGGCTGATATCCAAGATGAGTTGTTTGCGTTCTTTGAACCTGTCCGCATCATGATCGCGGATGATCATCTCGAATTCCGCGTGTTCGATTTCGCCCTTGAGATGGTGCACGTGAAAAAAACCCTCCCGGCCTTCGGTGCATTGTGGCGTTTCCTCGGGCGGTAGAATGCCCAGGAATTCCGTGGCAATGCTGATGGCGTTGACCATCTTGTTCTTGGCATAGCCGGGGTGCACGTTTTTTCCGCTGATGGTTACCTTGGCTTTAGCGGCGTTGAAATTCTCGTATTCCAGTTCCCCGATTTGGCTGCCATCCATCGTGTAGGCCCAGGCCGCCCCGAACTTTTCAACATCGAAATGCTGGGCGCCGCGGCCGATTTCCTCATCGGGGGTAAAGCCGATCCGGATTTTTCCATGTTTTATTTCGGGATTATCGATCAAGTATTCCATGGCCGTCACGATTTCGGTGATGCCCGCTTTGTCGTCGGCTCCCAAAAGGGTAGTGCCATCGGTGGTAATCAGGGTCTGACCCTTGTACTGCAGCAAATCCTCAAAATAGTTCGGGGAGAGTATAATATCGTCCATTACGTTGAGTACGATATCCTCGCCGTCGTAATTTTCGATGATTCGCGGATTGACGTCCGTTCCGGTAAAATCGGGACTGGTATCAAAATGGGAAATAAATCCGATGACGGGCACATCCTTCTCGATAGTGCCCGGTAGCGTAGCCATTACGTAGGCATTGTCATCAATCGTTACATCTGTCAAGCCTATTTCTTTTAGTTCCTCGACCAGTTCTTCCGCGAAAAGCCATTGTTTTTCGGTACTGGGCGTGGTAGGCGAATTCGGGTCGCTCTGGGTGTCGATTTTCACGTATTTCAGAAAGCGGTCGATAATCATTTGATGCATGGGAACTGAATTTCGGATGGGAGCGGCATAAAAGTACAAAATCGGACGTGTTCCCTTTGATGCGGGAGAAACATAATTTTTGCCAGGTATTCCTGTTGATATATATTTTCCCGAAGTTCGTACTTTTGGCGAAACCAGATGGCACAACCTATGTATAAAGCCCTAATTCGGCCCTTTCTTTTTTCGTTGGATGCGGAGCGGGCCCATTCCTTCACCTTTTCCTTGATCCGTTTGCTTTCGAACCTTGGTTTTTCAGGAATTTTTAGGAGGATGTACAGCATATCCGATGTACGCCTGGAGCGGGAAGTATTCGGCATCCGTTTCAAAAATCCCGTAGGATTGGCCGCGGGTTTCGACAAGGATGCCAAGCTCTTCAATGAACTTTCGGATTTCGGATTCGGTTTTATTGAAATCGGGACGTTGACGCCTGAACCGCAATCGGGAAATCCCAAAAAACGATTGTTCCGGTTAAAGTCCGATCAGGCCATTATTAATCGGATGGGCTTCAATAATTCCGGCGTTGCAGAGGCGGTCCGACGCTTGAAAGGTAAACACCGCGTACTGGTCGGCGGCAATATTGGCAAGAATAAGCGGACTCCCAATGAGGAAGCCGCACAGGATTACCTGACTTGTTTCGATGCGCTCTTCGACCATGTCGATTATTTCGTGGTGAACGTCAGTTCGCCGAATACCCCCGGGCTCCGGGAACTTCAGGATAAGGAACCTCTCACCGCCTTGCTTCGGCAGTTGAAAGAGCGCAATGCGAAACGTGGGGATAATACATCCGTTCAAATGAAACCGATTCTCCTAAAAATAGCTCCCGATCTTACGAACGACCAGTTATGTGACATTATCGAAATCGTGGCTACGACCAAAATCGATGGCGTAATCGCCACGAATACCACTATTTCCCGAA
>DASSWC010000388.1:0-2479 GCA_035705395.1 Pricia sp.
ATAGTTTCCCGCGGCCCATCCTTCCGGATCGAATTTTTCCGAGTTTTCCCAGGAAAGCTGTTCGATCATCGCATATTCCTCGGCATTGAGCACCTCGGCAAAATTAGGTCCGTATTCCTTCATATTATACTCCACATTATAAGTGATCCTGCCCTGACCGGCCTGGCCCCTTTTGGTCGTTACCAGAATAACCCCGTTGGCACCCCTTGCCCCGTAGATGGCAGTAGACGACGCATCCTTCAGGACCTCAATGGAAACCACATCATTGGGATTCAAAAAATCAATGGCCGAGGTGTACTGATCAAAGTTACTTTGAGGTAGTTGTACCCCATCGACCACGTACAGTGGATTGTTCGAGGAATTGATAGAACTGAAACCCCTAATACGCACGTTGGTCTTACCGCCCGGCCTACCGGAGGTCGTATTCACCTTTACCCCCGCAAGTCTACCGGCCAAAGCCTGGTTCAATGATTGCGCGGGCCTTTCTTGGATCTCCTCGGCATCGACCTGCCCGACGGCTCCCGTAAGGTCCGATTTTCTCGTACTACCATAGCCAACGAGTACCACTTCTTCCAGTTCGGCAGCATCTTCCTGTAGGGTAACATCGATTTGTGTACGTCCGTCTACAGATATTTCCATTGTGCTATAACCGATGTAGCTCACCACCAAAGTGGCATCGTCGGGCACATTATCAAGACTATAATTTCCATCGAAATCGGTTTGGGTGCCGTTCGTGGTTCCTTTTACTAAAACGTTTGCCCCAGGTAAGGGGCCCGTGGCATCGGATACGGTTCCGCTTACGGTTTGCGCCTTGACAAGACCGAAGCACAACATGGCCCCGATCCATAAAATACTGTTAATCAGTGTTCTCCTCATGTTTAGGTTTTTTGGATAGTGTTAACGTAATTTAACACTTCGAAAGTAATATTTATGGGGCATCAAAAAATGAGGCCCACGTTAAATTATCGTTAAACTATATCGTTTTGGCGATTCGTCCATATTGCGCCCGTTTTTCAAAGCTATCCATTGCCAATCCGATGAAACCTGTTTTTTGATGGTATTTGCTTAACTTTCGCCCCACAAACCACCGAACCGTGAGCATCTACCTCGTCTTCTCCGTTATTGCGGCCTATTTCATCTTGTTAATGATCATTTCGCATTACACCTCCCGCAACAGTAGCGATGAATCTTTTTTTACCGGGGACCGCGAATCGCCATGGTTCCTAGTGGCCTTCGGAATGGTGGGGGCGGGACTCTCGGGGGTGACATTCGTCTCGGTGCCGGGCATGGTAGGCAACAATTTTCTGTTCTTTTTTCAGTTCGTGCTGGGGAACGTTGTCGGCTACCTCTTTATCACCTTCGTACTCGTACCTTTATATTATCGGTTACGACTCGTTTCGATCTATGCGTACCTGAACGATCGCTTTGGGCGATATACCTACAAAACGGGATCGCTTATTTTTTTAATTTCCCAGTCCTTTGGGGCGGCGTTACGGCTGCTGTTGGCGGCCAAAATTTTGCAGTTTGCCTTTTTTGAAAGGGTGGGTATTCCCTTCTTTGTCACGGTGGTCATCATTCTCCTGATGGTCTGGTTGTATACCAATAAAACGGGTATCAAGACCATTGTATGGACGGACACGATGCAGACGTTGTTCCTGATAACCGGGGCCGTAGTTACCATTTATTATATCACGCAGTCCCTCGACCTTTCACTGGCCGGATCCATACAGGCCGTAACGGAACATGAGTATTTTCGGGTATTCAACTGGGATCCGCAATCGGCGAACAACTTCTACAAGCAGTTTATCGCAGGCATCCTGATCGCCATTGCCATGATGGGCCTCGATCAGAATATGATGCAAAAGACCCTGACGTGTAAAAACCAATGGGATGCCCAAAAGAATACCCTGACCTACAGCATGATTCTGGCCCTCACACAGTTTTTGTTCCTGGGGCTGGGGGTTTTGCTATACCTATATGCTGAAAATCAGGGAATTACCTTGCCGATAGGTCCAGAGGGACAGTTTTTGGATACCGATACGCTTTTCCCCGAACTCGCCCTGAACCATTTGGGATTGATCGCGGGCATAAGCTTTTTGCTGGGGATAATCGCTGCATCCTTTTCAAGTGTGGACTCTTCCCTCACCGCCCTCACCACCTCGTTTACCTATGATTTTTTGGACATCTCAAAAAAAACGGGGAACGAAAAAAGGAAGTATAAAAACTGGGTGCTGATCGGCTTTTCGGTAGTGCTTTTTATCATAATCATGGCCTTTTCGCAAAGTCGTGGGGACGTCATTTCACTCATTTTCAATGTCGCCGGCTATACGTACGGTCCGCTTTTGGGCCTCTTTCTGCTTGGGATGTTTACACCCATCCGACCGAAGGATAAGTTTGTGCCGTTTATATGCGTCTCCGCGCCCATCCTAACCTATGTCCTGAGTCGGTTCTTTGCCACGGAATTTGATTTTGACTTCGG
>DASSWC010000389.1:0-10256 GCA_035705395.1 Pricia sp.
GACTTTTGTCCACATCCCCGAAGATATCGGCATCGATCATAGGCTTGTAGCGGTAACGGGCATGGTCTAAAGGCGTTAGGTTTTCGATATACTGTTCGTCGATTTCCTCTAAAAAACGGCTTGGCTCGGCATCGATCAATTTGCCCCAGCGATACCGGTTTTGGGTATAGGTCAGGTAGGCCTGCTTTTCGGCACGGGTCAAGGCCACGTAGAACAGGCGGCGCTCCTCTTCCAATTCGCTGCGGGTGTTCATGCTCATGGCGGATGGAAAAAGATCCTCCTCCATCCCTACGATATATACATAGGGGAATTCCAAGCCTTTGGCCAAGTGAATGGTCATCAGGGCGACTCGATCGTCATCGCCGGTATCCTTGTCCAGATCGGTGGCCAGGGCGACATCTTCCAAAAATTCGGAGATATTTCCCTCGGCATCGGCCAATTCCCTTTGTCCCTCTACAAAATCCTTGATACCGTTAAGCAGTTCCTCGATATTTTCCATCCGCGCGATGCCCTCGGGGGTACCATCCTTTTTGAACTCCAATAGAAGTCCCGATTTTTTGGCTACGTGTTCGGCCAGGGTAAAGGCATCGCTGTTCCCGTTCATGATCTGGAAGCTTTTGATCATGTTGACAAAATCCTCCAGTTTTCGCTTGGTACCGGAATTGATCTTTAGGTCAACCCTGTCCAGATTTTCTATGACCTCGAAAATGGACCGTCCATAGTGGTTGGCGGCAACGATCAACCGTTCCATAGTGGTCTGGCCAATGCCCCGGGCCGGAAAATTGATAACGCGTTTTAGCGCCTCCTCGTCCTTGGAATTGATGACCAATCGCAAGTACGAAAGCACGTCCTTGATTTCCTTTCGCTGGTAAAACGACAATCCCCCATAAATACGATAGGGAATATCCCTTTTCCGAAGGGCATCCTCGATGGAACGGGATTGGGAATTGGTACGGTACAACACGGCGAACTGTCCATTAGACAGTTGTTCGTTCATCTTATGGTCCCAAATGGATCCGGCAACGTAGCGACCTTCCTCGGCGTCGGTGGGACTGCGGTGTATCTTTATCGATGCCCCCTCATCATTGGCTGTCCACACCACTTTTTCAAGCTGGTTCTTGTTCTTGGCGATGATGGAATTGGCCGCGTTGACAATATTTTTGGTCGAGCGGTAGTTCTGCTCCAACCGGTACATGCCTACCTCGTCGTAATCGCGCTGAAAGTTCAGGATATTACTGATGTTGGCCCCGCGAAAGGAATAGATGCTCTGCGCATCATCGCCCACCACACAGATATTCTGGTAGCGATCGGCCAATGCCCGTACGATCAGGTATTGGGAGTGGTTGGTATCCTGATACTCGTCCACGAGAATGTAGCGGAATCGATCTTGATACTTGGCCAACACGTCCGGAAAACGGGTCAGCAGCTCGTTGGTGCGCAGCAGGAGATCGTCGAAATCCATCGCACCCGCCTTAAAACAACGGTCCACATAATTCTGGTAGATATCCCCCATCCGCGGGCGTTTCGCCATGGCATCGGCCTCGACCAGTTCGGGATTTTGAAAGTAGGCCTTTACGGTTATCAGGCTGTTTTTATAGGAGGATATACGGCTATGGACCTGTTTGTATTTGTAGATGTCCTTGTCTAGCCCCATTTCCTTGATGATGGAGGATATTAGCCGTTGGGAATCCTGGGTGTCATAAATGGTAAAATTACTGGGGAATCCCAACCTTTTTCCGTCAAACCGTAGCAATTTGGCAAAAACGGAATGGAAGGTGCCCATCCAAAGATTTTTGGCCTCGGAGCTCCCGACCAGTTCCGCGATCCTTTTTTTCATTTCGCGGGCCGCCTTATTGGTAAAGGTGAGGGCCAAAATATTAAACGGATCCACGCCCTGTGACATCAGGTGGGCGATACGGTAGGTCAACACCCGGGTCTTGCCCGATCCCGCCCCGGCAATAACCATCAAAGGCCCATCCTTATGGAGAACGGGCGCCTTTTGGGCATCGTTCAAATCTTCTATAAAACGCTCCAAAGCTTTCTGTATTTACTAGAGGGTGAATTTAACCATAAATCCTTTGACCTTAAAATCCAAGCCTTCGGATTTATGAACAACACCTTACTTTTAGCGACCGTTGCAAGAATGTACCGGAAACTTTTTAAAATTTGATGCTTGCAAATTGGAATGTAATTCCCTTATATTTAGAAAATTTAAAGAACCATGGCAAGAATATGGATAGTGGGATTGCTGCTCAGCGGATTTCTAGTAACTGCCCAAGGCCCGAACCTTGAAAGGGACTATACAGCGGTGGAGGACAAGGTCATCGAATGGCGGAGGCATTTCCACGAGAACCCCGAACTTTCGAACCGGGAGTTCGAAACGGCCGAAAAAGTGGCAAAACACCTGAAATCCCTTGGTATTGAGGTACAGACTGGGGTCGCCCATACCGGTGTGGTAGGGGTCTTAAAGGGGAAAAAAACCGGAAAGACCATCGCTTTACGTGCCGATATGGACGCGCTGCCCGTACTCGAACGCAACGATTTGCCCTATAAGTCTACGGTGAAGGCGGAATTCAAGGGCGAAGAAGTGCCGGTAATGCATGCCTGCGGACACGATACCCATACGGCCATTCTGATGGGCGTCGCCGAGGTGCTTTCCAAAAATAAAGATAAGATCAAGGGAACGGTCAAATTTATTTTCCAGCCTGCCGAAGAAGGTCCGCCGCCGGGCGAAGAGGGCGGTGCGCTTTTGATGGTCAAGGAAGGGGTCCTAAAAAATCCCGATGTGGATGCCATATTCGGGCTCCATATCAATTCCCAGACCCCTGTGGGCGTTATCCGCTATAAATCCGGCGGGACCATGGCGGCGGCGCAAAGTTTTACTATCGAGGTGAAAGGAAAACAGAGCCACGGATCACAGCCATGGTCCGGCGTGGATCCGATTTTGATCAGCGCCAAGATTATCGATGGCTTGCAGACCATTATTAGCCGAGAGACCAACCTGACCAAGGAAGCCGCGGTCATCACAGTGGGCAAAATAACCAGCGGTGTGCGGTTTAACATTATCCCCGAAAGTGCGGAAATGATAGGCACGATCCGTACCCTTGAAAAAGGGATGCAGGAACATATCAACCGGCGCATGCGTGAAATGGTACCCGCCATTGCCAAGGCCTACGGTGGGGAGGCAAGCATTGAAATCCGTGATGCGACCGATATTACCTATAACGACCCCGCTTTGGTAGAACAGATGCTGCCCACCCTAAAGCGGGTCGCGGGGGAGGCCAACGTGCAGACCCAAGATGCGGTTACGGGAGCCGAGGATTTTTCATATTTTCAAAGGGAAGTGCCTGGATTTTATTTCTTTCTGGGAGGCATGGCCCCGGGGACGACCGAATCTTTCCCGCACCACACCCCGGATTTCCGAATCGATGATAGCGGACTGCTGTTGGGTGTCAAGGCCCTGACCGCAATGAGTTTGGACTATCTTGACCAATAATGCAGGGCATCACGGTTCTGGGGCCTATCTCCCCATCCAACCCCCGTCGACCAACATGGTAGTACCGTTCATGTAGTTCGAGGCCTCCGAGCAAAGGAACACAATAGGCCCTTTGAAATCTTCCGGTTGGCCCCATCTTCCCGCGGGAATCCGGGCCAATATCGATTCTGCCCTTTCTTCGTTGCTGCGCAAGGCCTCCGTATTGTCCGTACTGATATAACCGGGTGCGATGGCGTTAACGTTCACCCCCTTGGATGCCCATTCGTTGGAAAAGGCCATGGTCAATTGGCCGATAGCGCCTTTACTGGCGGCATAGCCCGGAACGGTAATACCCCCTTGAAACGTCAGCAATGAGGCCGTGAAAACGATTTTTCCGGACCCACGCTTCACCATTTCCTTGCCAATCTCGCGTGTCAGGATGAACTGGGCATTCTGGTTCACCTCGATGACCTTGTCCCAATACGCGTCAGAATGCTCCACTGCGGGAGCGCGGAGGATGGTACCCGCATTGTTGATCAGGATATCGATTTTCGGAAAATCGTCCTTTACCTTTTCGATAAATGCGTACAATTCTTTCCGGTTGCCGAAATCACATGAGTAGGCCTTGAATTTTCGGCCGACTCCTTCCACTTCCTGTTCCACCATACTACCGTGCTTTTCCAAGGTCGCGCTCACGCCGATAATATCCGCGCCGGCTTCCGCCAAGGCGAGTGCCATGGCCTTTCCGATGCCGCGCCGGCATCCGGTTACCAAGGCCGTTTTTCCTTTTAGACTAAAACTGTTCAGTACACTCATTATATTCTGTAGGTATTAGTGGATAATTGCTTTTGGACAGGTCAGGGGCTGGCTGTACGGCCGCAAATTTAAGTACTGGATTCCAAAATGAGCATTCAAAACGGTATTTTTATGCATTTAAATCCGTGGGGAAATACGGTATATTCAAAACGGCCTTACGCAAACTATACTTTTATATCGAGGTAAAATTGTGGATTTTACGGATATGATCGCTACTTTTGAATGCGGGTCGCATGCGACCAGCGGATAATCTAGAGGACCTCAAATTATGGGAAACATATTAAAACAATACATAGAATTGCATCCCGATGACAACGTGCTCGCGGCTTTAATGGATTTAAAGGACGGAACCCGCATTCATCACCAGGGCGGGGAATTCAAATTGGTCGGGGACACCCAGGCCAAGCATAAATTTACCGTAACGGGTCTGAAGGAAGGCGATGAAATCATCATGTACGGGGCCTTGGTAGGCAAGGCCACCAAAGCGATCGCCCAAGGGGAGGCAATTACCGTCGATAACGTAGTACACGCTTCCTCGGAATATAGTACGGGTAAGGAAAAATTATCCTGGAAGGCCCCGGATGTATCCGAATGGAAGAACGCCACCTTTAACGGATACCACAGAGCGGATGGCAAGGTAGGTACGGCAAACCACTGGTTGGTGATTCCCCTCGTATTCTGCGAGAACCGGAACGTCAATGTACTTCGGTCCGCGTTGCTCGATTCGCTGGGCTATCAAACCGATCAGGATTTTACGGTGGATACCGAGACCCTCGTCCGCCATTACGAAAAAGGGGCCTCTGAGGATGAGCTTTTATCCTCCGAGATTATACGTACACCCGAAGATATAAAACGCAACCGCACTTTTTCCAATGTGGATGGTATCAAGTTCTTAACCCATGATGGTGGTTGTGGGGGCGTCCGCCAGGATTCCGAAGCGCTTTGCAATCTTTTAGCAGGCTATATTACCCATCCGAATACCGCAGGGGCGACCATTTTGAGCCTTGGATGCCAGAATGCCCAATATAAAATCTTGGAGATGGCCATCCAAAAGCGAGATCCGAATTTCTCCAAACCCCTAAAGGTGCTGGAGCAGCAGCAGAGTAAGAGCGAGCGCCATTTTATAGAGGACGCGGTCAAACAAACCTTTGTGGGGCTAATCGAGGCCAACAAGATAAAGCGCAAAGCCGCCCCCCTCTCTAAGTTGGTCTTGGGACTGGAGTGTGGCGGTTCGGACGGGTTTTCAGGAATTTCGGCCAATCCCGCCCTGGGATATGCCTCCGATCTTTTGGTGGCCTTGGGGGGGACGACAGTACTCTCCGAATTCCCCGAACTGAACGGTGCGGAACAGGAGTTGATCAACCGATGTAATTCCCGGGAAAACGAAGAGAAGTTTGCCCAATTGATGCGCGCCTATTCCGACCGGGCGGAGGCCGTAGGTTCGGGGTTTAAAAACAACCCCTCCCCAGGGAACATCAAGGACGGTCTCATTACGGATGCCATCAAATCCGCCGGGGCGGCCAAGAAAGGTGGTACCAGTCCCGTTACCGACGTTCTCGACTATACCGAACCCATATCCAAAAAGGGCTTGAACCTGCTGTGTACGCCCGGCAACGACGTCGAAAGTACGACAGGCCTTGCCGGATCCGGCTGTACCCTTATCTGTTTTACCACCGGCCTGGGTACGCCCACCGGCAACCCTGTGGCCCAGGTGATCAAGATTTCCAGCAACAATACCTTGAACCGCCGTATGAAGGACCTGATCGACTTTAACGCCGGCACGATCATCACCGGTGAGGACACTATTGAAAGTAAAGGCAAGGAATTGCTGGAATACATCATCAAAGTGGCCAGCGGAGACGAAACGCCAGCCGCCGTACGATTGGGACAGGAGGATTTTATTCCCTGGAAACGGGGGATCTCCCTTTGATGCGTTCAACAAAAGCAGTACGGACAAAAATGCAAAATTTGACTCGAAAAATGGAAAGTCTATCCCGCCGGCAATCCGTTTCATTAGCCACCGACTACCCCATACGAATCCTACAGTTCGGTGGTGGCAATTTTCTCCGCGCATTTGTGGATTGGATGGTCGAGGTCTTGAACAAAGAAACGGATTTCAATGGGGGCATTGCCATTATCAAACCTACGGCGGGCGGTGATTATTCGGAACTGAAAGCGCAGGACGGTCTCTTTACCGTTGTTCTCGATGGCATTAAAAGCGGGAAGCAGGTGGCGGAGAAGACCTTGGTGACCGCTGTCCAAAAAGTCATTAATTCCTATACCGAATGGGGAGCCTATTTGAATCTGGCCGAAAATCCCGATGTGCGGTTTATCGTTTCCAACACCACGGAAGCGGGGATACGTTTCCGCTCGGAGGATAAATTCGACGACGCCCCGCCCAGCGAATTTCCCGCCAAGCTGACCGTTTGGTTGTATCACCGCTTCCAGCATTTTGGGGGCAACGCTTCAAAAGGATGTATCCTACTGCCCTGCGAACTCATCGAAAACAACGGTACGGCCTTGCAGAAATGTGTTTTACAATACGCCAAGCACTGGCAACTGGGCGGGGATTTTATGGATTGGATCACTTCCGCCAACTTTTTTTGCGGCACCTTGGTCGACCGCATCGTATCGGGATATCCCCGTGAGAAGGCCGACGAAATCCAAAAGGCACTGGGGTACAGGGATGAACTCTTGGTAGCCGGGGAACAGTATCACAGCTGGGTCATTCAGGCACCAGAAGCCGTGGAAAAAGAGCTGCCCTTTTCCCAAGCGGGACTGAATGTGGAATTTGTAAACGATTTAGTCCCCTATCGTGAGATGAAAGTCCGTCTCCTGAACGGCGCGCATACCGCGATGGTCCCCGTCGGCTATTTGGCGGGCATCCGATTGGTTAGCGAAGCGATGCAAAATGAAAGGGTCAGTGGTTTTGTGGCATCCCTTTTACGGGAAGAAGCGGCACCGACATTGGACCTACCCGAGGAGGCCAAACATAAATTCGTGGCCGATGTCCTCGAACGTTTTCGTAATCCCATTTTAAAACATCAGCTGATCAGTATATCCCTGAACAGCACCTCGAAATTCGTAGCGCGTCTGCTGCCGACCTTAAAGGACTATCTAGCTATGAAAGAAAAACTGCCCGAACGGATTGTCTTCGGGCTTTCGGCTTTGATCAGATTCTACAAGGGGGAAGTTAATGGGGAGAGTATCCCATTAAAAGACGACCCAAAAGTTTTGGGTATAATGGCCTCCGAATGGAAAAAATATGAAGGTAAGGAACAGTCCTTGAAGGAATTCGTCGCATCCATTTTAAGAAATCCCACGGTTTGGAAGGAGGATCTTACCAAGATTGAGGGCTTGGTTGAAAAAGTTACCGAAAATCTTCAGGACATCGAAAATAATGGAATCCGAATTGCCCTTGGAGATCGGCAATCAATTATTTAATTTTATAAAATGACCATAGACGCCCACCAACATTTTTGGAAATACGAATCCGAAAGGCACGCCTGGATCGAGGAGAGCATGTCCACCATTCGCCGTGATTTCCTGCCTGCCGACCTCGAGAAGGTCTACGCCGAACACGATATCGACGGCTGTGTGGCCGTGCAGGTGGACCAAACGCTTGCGGAGACCGATTTTCTATTGGATCTTGCCGAAAGGTATGATTTTATCAAAGGCGTCGTGGGTTGGGCCGATCTGTGCGATAAAAATGTGGAGGAAATCCTTGAAAAATATGCGTCCCGTAAAAAATTGAAAGGTTGGCGGCATATTGTGCAAGGGGAGCCCGATCCCAATTTTCTGCTGCGTTCGGATTTTATACGGGGTGTATCCTACTTGGGGCAATACGATTATACCTATGATATTCTGGTCTATCCGCACCAACTGGGGGCCGTGCTGGAATTCGTAAAGCGCTTTCCCCATCAAAAATTTGCCATCAATCATATCGCCAAGCCCCATATAAAGGACGGATATTACGAGGGATGGGCAGTGCTTATGAAAGAAATCGCCCTGTGTGAAAACGTCTCCTGTAAAGTATCGGGCATGGTCACCGAGGCGGATTACCATACGTGGACCCCGGAGCAGATACAGCCCTATTTACATCATATCCTTACGGTTTTTGGAAGCGAACGGCTTATGTTCGGATCGGATTGGCCGGTGTGCTTAGTGGCGGGCAATTACGGTCAGGTAAAAAAGGTCGTTACCGATTTTACTTCAACCCTAGGCAGTATCGACCAAAATATGATCATGGGCGAAAACGCCGAGGCGTTCTATAGGCTTTGAAAAGGAAGATACCCGGGTTCATCCCCCTACAATATTTACCAAAGTGCCGATACGGTCGATTGAAATCCGGACTTCATCCCCGATTTTCAATGTAAAATCATCCGGAGGGATAATGCCGGTACCGGTCATTAAAAAACAGCCGTTCGGAAAAAGACATTCCCTAAAAAGGTAGTCCACCAGTTCGGTATGCTTCCGTTTCATCTGGCTAATGGGTACGCTGTCGGAAAATACATTTTCATCGTTCCGGATGATCTCAAGACGGATTTGGGTTTCAGGGGATAAGGGCTCTGCGGTCACGTAGATACAGGGACCCATTGCCGCACAGCCCTCGTATGTTTTGGCCTGGGGCAGATAAAGGGGATTTTCCCCCTCGATACTTCGCGAACTCATATCGTTGCCGATGGTATAGCCTTCGATGCTACCTTCCGAACTGATCAGTAAGGTAAGTTCCGGTTCGGGCACATCCCAATGGGAATCCCTACGGATGCGTACTGTACCGCCATGGCCGATGGTGCGCTGTGCCGTAGCTTTAAAGAAAAGCTCCGGCCGGTCGGCATCGTAGACCCGGTCATAAAAACTGCCACCCCCCGATTTTTTCGATTCCTCCATCCGGGCTTCCCGGCTTCTCAAGTAGGTCACACCGGAGGCCCAGATTTCCTGTGTGCCCATTGGAGGTTGCAGCATATCGGAAATACGGGGAGCATCCGATTTTTCTAAGCCCTTGATATCCCGCATCAGGCCCCCAATGAGTTTTTTGCGATTTAGGAACGCATCCCAATTAGTGATTTTCTTGCGATAAAATGCATCCCCGTTTTGGATGATGGCAACATCCCCCGTCTTATAGATTTTCATTCCTAACTATTTTTGAAAATTGAATCCAAATACCCTTTAAAATACAGTGTTGGACGGAAACTAGTCCAAATGACCCGAAACGGGACTTATTGACCCAAAACAGGCCTTATTGATCCGAAACGAATCTTAGGCACAAACCTTGCTCATCGAATTGGACGGATATGAGACGTCATGCCATTTTAACTTCGCAGCCTTTTGATGAGGGCCAAGGTTTCCCGCACCCTTTTTTCGAGACCAGCATAGTCTTTGTTCGCCAAAATATCCTTACTGATCAACTGCGAGCCCATGCCCACGCAGGTCACGCCCGCATCGAACCAGCCCTTTAGGTTTTCCTCATCCGTACTTACTCCTCCGGTGGGCATTACGCTCGTCCAAGGTTGCGGGCCTTTTATGGCCTTTACGAATCCCGGGCCATAGGTATCGCCGGGAAAGAGCTTGACGATTTCGCAGCCCAGTTCCTCGGCCCGGTTTATTTCGGTCAGGGTACCACAACCTGGGGACCACAATACCTTTCGGCGGTTGCAAACCATGGCAATGTCTTCCCGCAAGGTCGGGGTGACGACAAAATTCGCTCCCATTTGCATGAACATACTGGCGGCCGCGGCATCGGTGATCGAACCGACCCCCATGACCATTTCCGGGAGTTCCTTGGCGGCATATTTGTTCAATTCGTGAAAGACCTCGAAGGCGAAATCACCGCGGGCCGTAAACTCCAGCAAACGCGAACCCCCGTCATAGCAGGCTTTAAGGACTTTTTTTCCAAGTTCGACATTCGGGTGGTAGAACAGGGGAACCATTCCCATTTCCCCCATTATCCGCGCTACTTCCAATC
>DASSWC010000390.1:0-2078 GCA_035705395.1 Pricia sp.
ACATGTTCAGGCCCCTATTTGCACGCCCAGCAGGGCAAGTTTCTTGACAGGTATGTACCCCTCTACGGTGAGAGCCTCTAAAAACGGAGCGGCAGAATGGGCGGAAGCTGCACCACTCATAACGAAAACCTTAAAGGATGCCGGATACGAATGTGGTCTATCCGGCAAATTGCATTTATCTACCGCCATGGCACATCGTCCCGAACATCGACCGAAAGATGATGGCTATAGCACTTTCTATCTAAGCCATAGCCCCTACCAAAATGGCTCGGCCAATGAATATCTCAAATGGTACAATGATCGCGGAATTGATATTTTGGCGCTCAAGAAAGAAAAAGGCTACGTTCCGACCGAATACCATCAGACCAAATGGTGCACGGACCGCGCCATTGAATTTATTAAGGAAAGTAGGGAATGGCCGTGGCTTTTCAGCCTGAACGTTTATGATCCCCACGGCCCTTTGGATCCACCTAAGGAATTTTTGGACCGGTACGATATTGATGCCTTGCCGAACCCTTGGTTCAAGGATTCCGACTTAGAAGAAAAAGCGGTCTTTAACAATGTTATGTTTCAGGGGTATCCCAAAAAATATAGTGATAGGGCCAATAAGGAAAGGCTTGCCAAGTATTGGGCCCAAATCGACCTGATCGATGTTCAGATAGGCCGTTTGCTCGAAACCTTGGAAGCCACCGGGCAACTCAAAAATACTCTCATAATATTTTCCTCAGACCATGGGGATATGGCCGGTGATCATGGCATGACGGCGAAAGGATGTCGATTCTATGAAGGCCTGGTACGGGTTCCCTTGATTTTCTGGTATCCATCCTATTTCCAGGAAAACATTCAAAGTGACGCTTTGGTCGAGCTTGTCGATATCGTACCCACTATATTGGAGCTGACCGGTCTGGCCATACATGAAAATATCCAAGGAAAATCTTTGTTGCCGATTTTGAACGGGACGAAGCCCCCGGACTTTCATCGCGAATCCGTTAGATCGGAATTTTACGATGCCGCAATGAGCGATAAGCTTAATTACGGTACCATGTACCGGACCCAGAAATACAAGTTGGTTGTGTACCATGGGCATGAAAAGGGAGAACTGTTCGATATGGAAAACGACCCCAAGGAATTTACCAATCTATGGGCCAATCCCCAATATCAAAAGATCAAGCTCGAACTTATGAAAAAAAGTTTTGATCGAACGGTACTATCCATTGACACGGGTCCCGTTAGGTTAGGAAGATATTAAGAAATGCTACGGTTTGTATGTGCGTAAATCATGGTTATGAATAGAGCTATTCTATTTTTAGTATGCATTTTTCTTTGGCAGCCGTTTTTCGGTCAGGAAAAACCCAACATTCTGTTTATCGTGTCCGAGGACAATGGACCGGAATTAGGATGCTATGGTACGCAGGTCAGAACACCAAACTTGGATAAATTGGCGCAGGAAGGTATCCTGTTCGAAAACGCCTATGTCCCTCAGGCCGGCTGCTCCCCATCAAGAGCCGCCTTTCTTACCGGACTCTACCCCCACCAAAATGGTCAAATCGGCCTGGCTACTTGGAAGTACCATTTGTACGACCCAAACACGCCCAATATTCCGAAAAGCCTAAAGGCTGCCGGTTATACTACGGGGATAATCGGAAAGTTGCATGTCGATCCCGAAAGTGCATTTCCTTTCGATTTTTCATCCATCCGTAAAAGTAATTTTGCTAGGCAAAACATGGAGCAATATGCCATTGATGCCGAAAAATTTATGACAGGGAATGATAAGCCCTTCTTTTTGCAGGTGAATTATCCGGATGCCCACGCCCCTTTTCTTAAACAGGTAGACGGTCTACCCAAGGATCCCTTGAATGCCGACGAGGTACATCCGCTACCCTATATGATGCTCGACAATGAACGGTTAAAAGCGCTGACCGCCAATTATTACAACTGCATCATGCGGTTGGACACCTACGTTGGTGATTTGATCAAAGCATTGAAAAAAAGTGGTACATACCAGAATACCCTGATTGTCTATATAGGAGATCACGGCGCAGATATGCTGCGAGGAAAACGCACAAGTTACGAAGGCG
>DASSWC010000391.1:0-9107 GCA_035705395.1 Pricia sp.
GCGGAAGTCCCGAATGTCGATTGGATCGATCAGGTGAGCCAAGCGGCCCCCGTCCAAAATTTTGACGCCTCGGTATCGGGGGTTAGTGAAAACCGAAAGGTCAATTATTATATTTCCGGTAATTATTATGATCAAAAGGGACTGATCAGGTCCTCCGGTATCAAAAAATATGTGTTCCGATCGAACATGGACATTGAACTTTCAAAACTTTTTAAGGTAGGTTTCAGGATAAATATTTCAAGGTTACGCCAAGAGAACACCAAATTCAACATCGATCAGTTATACCTTTCTACGACCCCTACTAGAGCTATTTATGATGACGAGGGCAACTACACCGCTTTAGATCCGATTACAGATGGCATTTCCCCGAATTATGAGGCTGATATTCAATTGAAGCAAGACCATAACCTGGTGACCAATATCTTAGGCAGTGCCTATGTAGAGTTCCGACCCTGGAAAAATTGGCTCTTTAAGTCCACCTTCAGTCCGGAAATCAATGACTTTAAACGCAACCGCTTCAATCCGGGCGCCCTTCCCAACAATTTGATAACGAATGAAGGTGGGGATGCCCGTATCGACAATTCCCTGAGTATAAGCTATATTAACGAAAATACGGTAACTTATACTGCCGACATAGACGAAGATGACAGGCTGACGGCCCTGGCCGGTTTTACCCTGCAAAAGACGGAATTGGAATCGAGCTTCGCACAGTCTTTTGGTCTATCCAACGATGTGACCGGATTTAATAATATAAGTTTTGGTGCCGATCCAACACGCAATAATTTGGGATCGAATTATAATTCCTTTCAGTTGGCATCCTGGTTGGGCAGGATAAACTATTCCCTGAACGATAAATATCTATTTACGGTCGTAGGCAGGGTGGACGGTTCATCGCGCTTTGCCCCTGGCAATAAATACGCCCTTTTTCCATCGGCAGCTGTTGCTTGGAAGCTTACCGAAGAAGAATTTATTAAGGATTTGAAAATTTTCAGCAATCTAAAACTTCGTGCCTCCTATGGACTTTCCGGTAGTCAAGCCATTCCATCCTATCGGACCTTGGCCTTATTGAATACCGCCAACACTTCATTTAACGGTATTGAGAATCCTGGGGTAAGGCTAGGTCGTCCCGAGAACCCGGATCTTAAATGGGAGACCACGGAACAATTGGATGTGGGCCTCGAAATGGCCTTTTTTAACAATCGCCTTTCGATGGAAGTCGATTACTACCAAAAGCAGACCAAAGACCTGTTGCTCAATGCCCAACTGCCTAGACAAACGGGATTTGTCAGCAAATTGCAAAATATCGGCAAGGTAGAGAATAAGGGCTTGGAACTCCTGATCAATAGCTTTAACATTTCCTCCGAGAATTTTCAATGGTCGTCGTCGCTGTCAATATCCGCTAACAGAAACAAAGTTGTGGATCTTGGAGGCGTTGATTTTATCAATTTGGTGACGCCAGCCCAACAAGGAGGTACCGGAGCCCGTATTATCGTCGGCGAAAGTGTTCCCGTATTTACTGGTGTCAACTATCTAGGCACCTGGAAATCGCAGGAAGAAATCGATGCGGCCGGACTTGGCGGCAACCACGATGTAGGTGGTCCGCGCTTTGAGGATACCAACGGGGACGGCGAGATTACGGAAGAGGATTTTATCGTCTTGGGAAGCCCACAACCGGATTTTTACTTTGGGATAGGAAATACCCTCTCGTACAAAAACCTGAGCCTTGATTTTTTCTTTCAGGGCACCTCCGGGAACGAAGTGTTTAACAGCTTGACCCAAACTGCCTATTTTGGACGTTCGGAAACCACAAAATACAAGGAAACCTTGGATCGATGGACTCCGGACAACCCGAATTCCGATATTCCAAGGGCCGGATCGGTGGCCGCGTTGTCCGAAATTTTTAATAACTCCGTAATGATCGAGGATGGATCGCATATCCGTTTAAAAAGCCTTCGTCTCGGTTATAACGTTCCTGTCGATAAAATGGGCCTCAAGGGGGTTAAGGGCATCAATTTGTATCTCACCGGAACGAATCTTTTTGTCCTATCGGATTTTAGATTGAAAGATCCTGAGACCAGTCAATTTGATAAAAACAGTGAGAATCTCTCCTTTGGTTTCTCTCGGGGGCAATATCCAACCTCGAGAACCATATCCTTAGGTACCAAAATCGACTTTTAACCCAAATCGTTCGACAATAACCATATATCCCAATAAAAACAGACATAATGAAAACACCTATAAAATCCATCCTCCTTTTTGTCGTGTGGGGATTTACCTTTACCGGCTGTGACACATTTTTGGAAGAAGAGCCCCGAGATCTGGTCTCACCGGGCAATTTTTTCAACACGGCCTCCGAGTTTGAATTGGCCGTCGTGGGACTTTACGATACCTATAAAAGCAATTCATTACATGGTAAAATCGGCCTGGACCGGTACTACGAAAATGGCGCGGATGTCATCGGGCCGAACCGGGTTTTCGGTCAAGTCGAGCCTACCCAATCGTACAGCTTGAGCGAAAGCAACATCAGTGCCATTGATCAAGGGGGCGGTGCGCCCTTGACCTGGCAAGACCTCTACGGCATTATCCTAAACGCAAATACTATATTGGCCCAGCTCGAGACGAACGAAAACGTCACCCAAGAGGAGAAAAACCTATTCGAGGCCGAAACCTTGTTTTTGCGCGCCTATGCCTATTATCATTTGACCAATCTTTGGGGTGATGTTCCCTACTATCGCGATGCCCTTTCAATCGAAGAGATACAAGTTCTTCCGAGAACCGATAAGACCCAGATTCGAAACGAGATCCTGCAGGACCTGCAAAAAGCGCATGATGGATTGCCGTCAACATACGACTCCAATAAATTGGGCAGGGCCAGTAAGTGGGCGGCGGCCACCTTGATGGTGAAAATTTATTTGATACAACAAAAATGGCAGGAAGCCCGCGACAAAGCGGTTGAAATCATTACGGAGTCCCCCCATGAACTTCTCGCGGATTATGCGGCGATCTTCGAACTGGACAACGAATACAACCTGGAAAATATTTGGGAAATTGATTTTGCCAAGGATGTCAATGACACGGATTGGGTGGATCATTTTACGCCCCGGATAAGGGACGAGCCCAAAGATAAGGATAAACGAGGCGAGCTCTCCGATGCCCTTGCCGAACGCAACGAAGGTTTTACCGGATACGGATTGGCCATACCCCTGCCAGATTATGTCAACACATTCCCGATGGACGATCTGCGCAGGCCAGTAAATATCCAAACCGAATATCTCGGCTTCGAGCTGAACTTTCCCTATATGCCCAAAAATTACAACCTCGACCAAATCAATTCACCCCGGGGCAACCACGGCGACAATAAGATTATTTTCAGGTTGGCCGATGTGTACCTAATGGCCGCCGAAGCCGAAAACGAATTAAACGGACCCGCCAACGCCTATCAATATATCAACAAGGTCAGGGAAAGGGCCTACGAACCTGACCAGCCGCTATCGGGACTCTCACAGCAGGGTTTTCGGGAAGCCATATATGACGAAAGAAAATGGGAACTAGGTGGTGAAAACCATAGGCGAATGGACCTTATTCGTTGGGGTATTCTGCTGGATGTGGTGAAGAATACGGAATATCGCGTATATGATCCTGCGTCGAATATCCAGCCGCATCACGTACTGCTTCCTATCCCACCCGAGGAATTTATTTTGAATCCGGTTCTATTGGAATCCGATCCCACGAACAACGGATATCGATAATTTGTCTTAGTACCTTGAATTAAAATCATTCGCAAAACAAGAACTTGGTGGAGTTCATCTTGAAGGCAACGCAATGAAAAAATTACCATTCCCATTTTTAGTGCTGCTCATAATTTCATTTTCAACATCCTGTAATTTTTCGGAAAAAAAAGGAAATGAAAATACGGCATCCCAACAAGCCACCGACAGCACGGCAAAACCAAATATCATTTACATCCTTGCAGATGATTTGGGATACGGGGACCTCAGCTGTTACGGCCAGCAGAAATTTAATACCCCGAATATCGATTCCTTGGCCGCCCAAGGCATGCTTTTCACCCAGCACTATTCGGGCAGCACCGTTTGCGCCCCGTCACGATCGGCATTGATGACGGGCATGCATACAGGTCATACCGTGGTGCGCGGCAATAAGGAAATACAGCCGGAAGGGCAGTATCCCATCCCCGATGGTACGTATACCCTGGCCGAAGTTCTTAAAAAGGCCGGTTATGCCACCGGGGCATTCGGGAAATGGGGCCTGGGATACCCGGGTTCGGAGGGAAATCCGCTCAATCAGGGTTTCGACACCTTTTATGGATACAACTGCCAACGTATGGGGCACAATTATTATCCCTATCACCTTTGGTCGAACAACGATTCCATAGTGCTGTCCGAAAACGCAATGGGCGATAGGGGGGTATATGCCCCGAATCTCATCCATCAGCAAACCCTGGCATTTATCGATGAAAATAAAGACCGGCCCTTTTTTCTGTACGTGCCCTCTATTATCCCCCATGCCGAACTGGCAGCGCCGGAAACCTTTATGGCTGAGCATCGGGGCGAATATCCCCCGGAAAAGGCATATGACGGAGTCGATGCGGGACCGGATTTTAATCTGGGGCCCTATCGTTCCCAAAAAGAAACACATGCTGCCTTCGGTGCCATGATCGATCTCCTCGACACGCAGGTCGGGGAAATTGTCAGGCGAATCGACAGTTTGGGACTCACGGACAAAACGATTATTGTTTTTACCTCCGACAACGGCCCACACCAGGAAGGGGGGGCAGATCCGGAATATTTTAACAGTAACGGCCCGCTCAAAGGGTTTAAGCGGGATCTTTATGAGGGGGGCATCCGGGTGCCCATGATCGTCAAATGGCCGGGGAAAATAAAGCCGGGTTCGGAGACCGGACATATTTCCGCCTTTTGGGACGTAATGCCTACCTTTTCGAAGATAGCAGGTGTCGAAATCCCCGATAATATCGATGGCATTTCGTTCCTACCCACCCTTTTAGGAGAGGATGAAAAACAAAATGACCACGAGTATCTCTATTGGGAATTCCATGAGAAAGGGGGACGACAGGCGGTACGCAAAGGAAAATGGAAGGCGGTCAAATACCAGGTTTTCGAAAAGCCCGAAGCGCCTTTGGAATTGTACAATCTGGAGAAAGACATCGGCGAAGCGAACAATGTAGCGGCATCCCATCCCGAAGTCGTCGCGGAAATGCAAAAGATCATCGATACCGCAAGAACGCCCTCGGAAGTATTTACCTTTGATCAAGGCACCAATTTGAACGTGGAATAGATCAGGGGTTTGAAAAGTCCTCAAAAATTTTGTTTACTTCCCCGCTGGCCAAGGAGTCGCTCGCGACGACGATACGGTGCTTGAACGTTGCGCTTTCGCCTTTTTTAAGCTCGAAATCGAGCGTTTCGGCCCCCTCGCTAAAAACCGCCTGGCCCAACGGATTTGCCGCGAATAGTCCGTATCCCCTGGTATGCCAATAGGTGGGGTAGCCAATGTTCGAAGGATGGTCCAATATCACCAAAGAAATTTGCTCATCGCCGATGCGGGACCTCAGGTTGACCCAATCCGAACGTTTTCCCCACGTATCGGTGCCTTCGATTCCCTCGGCATTGATGTAGTTTCCGTTAACGCCTTCGTTATTAAGAACGGCTACCTTGGTCGGGTTGCCTTCGGCATCGGTAAAAATATCCGGTTCATCCGAGGGATGTTCGAGTTGACGGGTTACCCGTATCCCCAAAACACCCTCTTTGTTGTCCTTAAAACGAACGTCCTCATTGGGGGCGGACAGTTCGGTAATGCGGTCGATGGAATAGATGTCGCCCCTGCCCCTGAAAATGAAGGTGGTGTTTTCGTTGAGTAAGACATCCCCGTCAGGCGCGATCCACTCCATGGCCACTTCCAGCTTTGCTTCGTCATCACCGTCCGCAGTACTTTTGATTGCTTTATGCACTATAGTCCCGTACTTGTCCCTGTCCTCCGTTTTAATGGAATCGGAATTGTTCCAGAAATCCAACCCATTGACGTCCCCGTAATTGAACCAGACCCCGACATGGTGGGGATGGTCTACCCGCTCGCCTTCGGAAGGTTCAAGTGGAAACTTTCGGGTAATCTTCGTGCCATCGGGCGTCACCAACGGATACAGCACGGGCTTTTTGATATTCTCGGGATACCGATACGAAGTGAACAACTGTCCATCAATAAGTACGTCCACTTTATTTTCCGATTCGTTCCCGACAAGTTGTATACGCTTTTCGGACGCCTCTTCGGAACCGGCCGTTGCCGATTCTTTTTTGGGCTCACCCTTGCAGGAAAAAAGAAAGGCTAAAAGGCCTACGACTACCGTAATTTTGGGTAAAAAATTCAAATGCTGTTCTTTGTACATTGGTTTTGATTTTTTCGTTGCAGGCAAATGCAGGGACAATATAAAGAAAAATTCCCGGTGCTGGCATCCCCGCTCGTTATTGTTTCTTAAATGAAAAAAAAACTTGGATTTTAAGAAATCCCAAAAAATAACTAATTTCCGTCCCCGATCTCTTGAACCATTGCCTCCCAATCCATCAAAATCCCTTGGGCCGAAACGGTTTTTCCCTTTTTGATCAACCAAGGCTATACTTTATAAATACAATATCGTGAATTTGAAGAAAAATATGCTGTCCATCCCATTAATCGTCCTTCTTATTTTTGGTGTGGCCGATGCGCAAGCCGTAGCCGATACGGACCAGAAATCCGACTCCCTGAAACCCAATATCATCTTTATCATGACCGATGATCTCGGATATGGGGACCTTGGCGTGCTCTTCCAAAATCAAAGGGCCAAGGACAATGCTTCGGGAACACCCCGTGAGTTTACCCCGAATCTCGACCGGATGGCGGCCGAGGGGGCACTGCTTCCACACCATTATGCGGCGGCCCCGGTCTGTGCCCCTTCACGAGCTTCCTTTCTGTTGGGACGAAGCCAGGGGCATGCCAATATCAGGGACAACCAGTTTGACAAGGCCCTGGAAGACAATCTGACCGTGGCCTCCACCTTGCGCCAGGCCGGATACGCCACGGCGGCCATTGGTAAATGGGGACTTCAGGGTCGGGAAGGTAAGGCCCCGAACTGGACGGCCCATCCGCTAAACCGGGGCTTCGATTACTTTTTGGGATATATCCGACATGGAGACGGCCATGAACATTATCCGAAAGAGGGACTTTATCGCGGGAAAAAGGAAGTCTATGAAAACCGCACGAATATTGCCGAGGATCTTGACAAATGCTATACCGCAGACCTATGGACGGCCGCAGCCAAACGATGGATCGTAGGCCACAAAGAGGCTCAGGAGACCCATCGGCCCTTTTTTATGTTCCTGGCCTACGACACGCCCCATGCGGTCTTGGAACTGCCGACCCAGGCCTATCCACAAGGTGGAGGCCTTGAGGGCGGCATGCAATGGATCGGAAAACCGGGCCAAATGATCAACACCGCCTCGGGAGAAATCGATTCCTGGATACATCCCGATTACGCGGAGGCCACCTATGACGATGATGACGATTCCACTACCGCACAGCAACCATGGCCGGAGGTTTACAAACGCTACGCCACCGACACCCGCCGTATCGACAGTGCCGTGGGCGACCTGATACAGCTGCTCAAAGATCTTGATATCGATGACAATACGCTCATCATATTTACTTCCGACAACGGACCCTCAAAGGAGTCCTACCTCGAGGGGCAGAATAACATACCGACCTTTTTCAAAAGCTACGGCCCCTTCGACGGTATCAAGCGGGATACTTGGGAGGGTGGACTGAGAATGCCTACCATAGCGCGCTGGCCCGGAAACATTCCCCCGGGCCGAAGCATCGAAACTCCCAGTATTTCCTATGATTGGATGCCCACATTCATAGAGATGGCGGGTTTGCCCGCCCCCGCCCTATCGGACGGGGTCTCGCTCTTGCCCTCCTTGCTCGATCAAGGCCAACAGCCCGACAGCCATATCTACGTCGAATATTTTCAAGGGGGGGAGACCCCTGCCTACGACGATTTTCTACCGGCACGTCGAGGGCGAAAGCGCAACCAAATGCAAATGCTTCGGCTTGGTGACACCGTTGCGGTGCGCTATGATATTCGGGACAAGAACGACGATTTTGAAATCTACGACGTGGTAAAGGATCCCCAACAAAAGAACAATCTGGCCGGCAGGCCCGGTATGGCCGATTTTCAAAAAAAATTGAAACATAGGGCGTTGCAATCCCGTGTACCCAATAGTACTGCCGTACGACCTTACGACAATGCCGCGGTTCCCGCGGTGGGCGAAGCAGAAACAGATGTGTTACAAAGCGGAATTGTACGGAAAACCTATACCGGTGATTTTCCATGGGTTCCGGAACTCAAAACCCTCATCGCTTCGAAAGAGGGCGTCACCGAACTGCCCGGAGCGAACCCGGATTCCGGCAACGACTTTGACGCCTTGTATTTCCAAGGATATATCAAAGTACCCGAAGACGGGGAGTACACCTTTTACCTTACTGCCAACGGTTCCGGATTACTTCGTATCCATAACGCTGCGGTCATCGATGCAGGACAAGGGTATTTTGCCAACACCGCCAAAAGCGGCAGAATACGGCTAAAGGCGGGACTTCATCCCTTCCGGTTGTATTATACGAAACGTGAAAATCGGAAACCCAACCTCAATTTTAAATGGAGCGGACCCCATTTTACGAAGGAAACGATACCGGCCACGGTATTTTTTCATTAGGGGTACCTATCCCCCTGAAGGAACTTTTGGGATTTCTTGAGGTTTCATAAATATGGGATGCGCAGCACGCAGCAAGCCTAAAAAAAAAACCCGGCGTCGACCAAGGGGTTTGCTTTTACTTTAGGCCTCTCCCGTAGGCCCGAAATTGATCGGTATCGGAGGTTGCTCATAGTCCTTTATCGGCCCATGGGCCTTTTCGAAGCGCTGCACGTTGTCGTTCAAGGCCTTCAAAAACTTCTTCGCATGCTGGGGGGTCAGTATGATACGGCTTTTCACTTTCGCCTTTGGCGCACCGGGCATCATGCTGATAAAATCCACCACAAACTCGGATAC
>DASSWC010000392.1:0-7764 GCA_035705395.1 Pricia sp.
TAGGGTGGACATCAAAAAAAATACCACAAATATATTCCGGTACGACAAGGCATTACCGAATGCGCATCCATTTAACGGTTTTATGTTCATAATTACATTTTTGGGTTTGTAAACAAATCGAAATAATTTGTAATAAAATGAAATTTATCGGGTTCAGTTTTAAGGTATACTCGGTTCAAGATTCCCAGTTGGGGTATGGGGGCCCGTCAATACATATTGCGAAGCTAGGGTCTTGAATTCCTGTAATTGTCTTTGTTTCCAAACATCGTCCTTATCCAATTCCTTCGCCAACATAGTGGCGACGATCGGGGCAATTTCAATGGCGATGGTCGCATCCAGGAACAATACCCTTACCCTTCTGGCTAGCACATCCTCTATCGTTCTTGCCATTTCGTTTTTGATCGCCCAAAACACTTCCACCTTACGGAATTCAAGACTTGGATGCAACTTTTCACCAAGTTCTGGATTTCGCTCCATTAGATCAAGCATGGCTTTTTGGTCGCTGCCATAGATATAAAGGTGTTCGTGCCTATTCCCGGTTTCGATGGCACCGTGGATCTGGAGATGTTCCGTCTTGCATGCTTTTTTAGGCAGTTTTCCCAAGGCAATGATTTTATCGATAGTATCTTCCGCCATTTTTCGATAGGTTGTCCATTTACCGCCGGTAATAGTGACGAGCTGAGATTTTGAAACTATTATTTTATGGCTTCTCGAAATTTCCTTTGTTTTTTCGGATCCGTCCATTGGGGCGGCCAAAGGCCTAAGTCCCGCAAAGATGCTAAGGACATCGTTTCTAGTGACCTTTTTTGAAAGATATTTGTTTGCGGTTGCAATTATAAAGTCTATCTCCTTATTGAGTGCCACTGGTTCCAAGCTATGGTCGTTCAACACGGTGTCAGTGGTTCCGATCAACACTCTATTATGCCAGGGCACTAGGAACAGCACCCGACCGTCATCGGTTTTGGGGATCATTATGGCGTCCTCGCCGGGAAGAAACGATTTATCCAGAACCAGATGTATCCCCTGACTGGGCCGGACCAAGTTTTTTGCGGAGGCATTGTCCATTTTTAGGATAGCATCCGTAAATACACCTGTGGCGTTTATTACGACCTTTGAAGTTAGGGTATATTCTGTAAGGGTTTCCATATCACGGGCAACCACTCCGTTCACCATCCCTTGTTTGTCTTTGGTCAATCCCACGACCTTCGAATGGTTCAATACGGTCGCCCCATTTTCCAAACAGGTCTGCGCCATGTTTATGGCCAAGCGCGAATCGTCGAATTGCCCATCATGATAGACTACGCCGCCTTTTAGCCCGGCTTGATTCAGCGTCCGTAATCTTTCAGTGGTTTCCCTTTTCGTAATGTGAATCGATTTGCCAAAGCTTAAGCGCCCTGAGAGAAAGTCATACAATTTTAAGCCGATGGTATAGAAGGTTCCTCCCCACCATGTATAGTTGGGTATAATAAAAGATTGATCATTGACCACGTGCGGAGCATTTTTCAACAACAAGCCTCTTTCCTGCAAAGCCTCCCTTACCAAGCCAATATCGCCTTGGGCCAAATACCTAACCCCGCCATGAACGAGTTTTGTACTTCTGCTGGAAGTTCCCTTTGCAAAATCCACCTGTTCCAATAGTAAGGTTTTGTAACCACGCGTGGTACTATCCAATGCGACTCCGAGCCCTGTCGCCCCACCTCCGATTATTATGATATCCCATTCTGGAATTTTTTCCAATTCTTGAGCTATTATTTCCCTTTGGTAGATGTTCACTTATCTAAGATTTCAATTAGCTCAATATTACATTAAATCTGTGATAAAATAAAATATTTAGTAATAAAATGAAATACATCGAAACTTATTTAGCTGTTGGTCTCCCTATGATTCCAACCAAAACAGTTGATTTTGAAGTTTTTAAGTGTCATTAGGTTTCGTTTTGCTATTTTTGTGAAACTTGTTCGATTTTAATGAAATTATATGAAAAGACATCAGGACCTATTGAACATCCTTCAAGAAAAAAAATATGTGGAGGTATCCGATCTTTGCGAATGGTTGGATGTATCCGCAGTTACTATACGGAAGGATTTAAAATTTCTGGAAAACAAGGGACTGCTATTCAGGACGCATGGTGGTGCTTCTTTGGAGAACCCATACATTAATGAGCGTTCCGTAAATATCAAGGAAAAAATTTCGGTAGATGAAAAAAACGGTATTGCCCAGGCGGCGGCCGACCTTATCCTAGAAAACGACTCCATTTTAATTGCCTCGGGAACCACGGTACAGGCCTTCGCCAGACATATTAAGCCCAAGGGGAAATTGACCGTTATTACGTCTTCTTTAAATGTCGTTCTGGAACTATTGAAATATAGCGAGATCGATGTCTTGCAGTTAGGCGGCTATGTGAGACACAGTTCCGGTTCGGTTATCGGAAACTATGCCGTCCACATTCTGGAAAATGTTTCGTGCAGCAAACTGTTTTTGGGAGTGGATGGAATAGATTTGGAGTATGGATTGACCACTACCCAATTGGAGGAATCGCTATTGAACAAAAAAATGTTATCCTCCGCACAGAAGACCATTGTACTGGCGGATTCCTCCAAATTCGGAAAAAAGAGTTTTGCCAAAATATGTGGTTTGGAACAGGTTGACGAGATTATTACCGATCAGAACATTTCTTCAACTACACGAACCAGATTGGAGGATATGGGCATCGTTGTTACGGCCATATGATGGCTAGCTAAATCCCCATGGCGGCGAATTCCCGCATGTTGCGTTTCCTACCCATAACAATGTCCCAGCCTTCCATGTCTGTGTTGAGAATTATTTTTATCAGGGAAAACAGGACGCCAAGTATAACGAACGCCACGAAGAGCACATTGATATTGCCAAGGTTCTTTGGACGGATTCTTCGCTAAGGTACAATGTAATCAAAAACGGTCTAATGCGAAAAGCATCCTTAGCCGTTTACTTGCTTTAGGGTTACCGGCAGTACCGCATCTCCCAATAAGGCATAGACTTCGCATCCTCGCTTGGGCCCGACGGTAAACGAACCGGTGAATGCGCCAAAAGCGGGCAAAATGAGTTGGGACTTGGATTTGTAAAAGCACCGCAGCCGAACCGATTGCCGGCCCAGCCCCGTCAAACGAATGGCGGGATGTACGTGTCCGCAGAAATTGAAAAATCCTTCCCGTTCCTCGGGATGATGGGTCATTAGAAATCCCGCCAACTGTAGCTCCGAGGCCACCTGAATGCCCAATTCCTCATATTTTACCGGGGAAATGATGTCGTGGTTTCCGGCGACCAACGTGATTTTTGAGTTTATGTTACCCCTCCATTTTTCAAACAGTTGCCATTCCTTGTTCAGGGAGGAGTGAAAAAGGTCTCCCATAAAAATCACGTGTTCGGGTGTAAAGTGTTGTAGGCACCCGTCCATCCTGTCAAAATTCCTTTGGATGGCATTCCGGGGTACGGCCGCCCCGAATTTCCGGAAATGCGAGATCTTTCCCAGATGCACGTCGCTGATCAAAAGGATGGATTTTTCCTTCCAAAAAAGCGCTCCCGAAGGATGCAGACTAAAGTTTTGATTTTGTATTTGGACGGATTGGGGGTTCATTGTTTTCGGGGGTTCCTAGCCTTCAAAGGTAGGTACTTTGTCCAAAACCTGTGCTGTCACTTTTTCATCAAAACCGCCGCCATCCTCTTTATTCTATCTTCCCATTTTTCGCTGGATAGTTTTTCGCGGCTCAAGCGGTCGGTAATCAAGGGAAAGGCGAATGGCGTCGCTTTTTCGCAGCGTTTCCAGACGATTTCCTGGTCGGAGATACGTTCGAGGGACAGGCGCAGGCGGCCTTCCTCCAGCTGGTGTTGGAAAGTCTCGATAAACGCCTGTTGAAAGAGCAGGTTTTCGGGTTCGTAATCCCGGAAGACATCGAAAAGCAGTTGCGAATTGCTCTGTAAATGTTTCATTTTAATGCTTTTTTTTGGGTAGCCGGTAAATACCATCCCGCTTATAATGGCAATATCCCGGAACTTGCGACGGGCCATCTCCGTCGCGTTCAGGCTTTTTTGGAGGTCGTCCAGGAGATACTCCGTGGTGAACAAATCGTTGTCGATGACCTGCTGCATGTCGATTTCCCGATCGGAAAGCAGCTCAAAGCCGTAGTCGTTGAAGGCCAGCGAAAAGGTGATGGGCGACAACAGGCTGATGCGGTAGCCCAGCAGGCTGCCCATGGCCTCGTGCACGAAGCGGCCTTCGAAAGGATAGAACACGTGGTGATGGCCATCGCGGCTCTTGAAAGTTTCGATCAGAAGTTCATCCGGGCCGGGCACGATGCTTTCCCGCCGTTGCCGTTTGAAGAGGTGGGCGAGGGATTTTATTTCGACGGATTGTTTTGTAGCGTCTTCACTCGAAGTGTACAGTTCTTCCCGCAGTAATTTGGACATTTGGGCGGATAGGGTCAATCGACTGCCCATCCAACTGGAAACCTTGCCGGTCTTTTTGGATGATTTTTTGACCAGCACGTTCATTTCCTTGATGCGGATGAATTCCAGATTGCGGCCCGCAAAGGTGAACACGTCGCCGCGGTTCAGTTTTGACACGAAAAATTCCTCAATGGAGCCGATATATCCACCGCTTTGGTATTTTACGGATAAATTAACGTCCCCGACAATCGTGCCGATCTGAAAGCGATGCCGCATGGCGACTCCCCGGTTGTTGACCTTGAACCGGCCATCCTCCTCTACTTCGACCTTTTTGTACTCGTCGTAGGTCTGGAGGCTTTGGCTGCCCATCACCAAAAAGTTGAGCAGCCATTGCCATTGGACTTCCGAGAGGGCCTGATAGCAAAAAGTTTGTTTGATTTCGGAAAAAATTTCTTCGGGATAAAATCCCTCGGAAACGGCCAAAGTGGTCAGGTATTGTAGCAGCACGTCAAAACTGTTGAGATAGGGGATGCGATCTTCCACGGCATTTTGCTTCACCGCCTGTTGTAAGGCGGATGCCTCGATGAGTTCGATGGCGTGGGTGGGCAAAAAATAGATAACGCTCTCCTCACCCGGACGGTGGCCGCTGCGCCCGGCACGTTGTAGAAAGCGTGCCACCCCCTTGGGTCCACCGATCTGGACGACGGTTTCTACCGGGGCAAAATCCACCCCCAGGTCCAGGCTAGAGGTGCAGACGACCGCTTTCAGGCTTTCGTTGCGGATGGCCTGCTCGACCCAATTGCGGGTCTCCCTGTTGATACTGCCGTGGTGCATGGCGATTTCCCCGGCGTACTCCGGATGTTTTTCCAATATTTTTTGGAACCAGATCTCACATTGACTGCGGGTGTTCGTAAAGAGCAGGGTAGTCCGGCTGTTGTTGATGATGGGCACCACATATTCCAACAAGTGCAGCCCCAAATGGCCGCGCCACGGAAAGGTTTCCATTTTTTTCGGGATAATGCTCCGAACCGTGATTTTTTTGTTGAGGTTTGCCCTGATCATGACGGAATTTCCAAGGGCAGGGGACTCAGGGCCTAAGAGCACTTCCAGCGCCTGTTCCAGGTTTCCGATGGTCGCGGAGATGCCCCAAATGCGAAGTTGTTTGGCCACCGTTTTCAGGCGCGACAAGGCCAGTTCCATTTGCACGCCACGTTTGGTACCCAATAGCTCGTGCCATTCGTCGACCACAATGGCGGAGCAGTCCCTAAAAATGGTGTCGTAACCTTTGGAAGCCAGCAATAACTGAAGACTTTCGGGGGTTGTGATTAATAGGTCGGGCATCTGTTTTTTCATGCGCGCCCTTTCCTTGGTCGAGGTGTCGCCCGTTCGGATGCCCACGGTCATCTGGGTCCCAAGATCCGATGTGACCCGCTCTGCGGATTGCCGTATTTCTTGGGATAGGGCACGGAGCGGCGTGATCCATACCGCTTTCAGGCCTTTTTTGTGTTTCGTGCGGTATTCGGGATTGCTTTTGATGTAGTTCAACACGATAGGAAACCACAGGGCATAGGTCTTACCGCTGCCGGTCGGGGCGTTCAGCAGGCCGTGCTTGCCCTGCAAGAAGGCTTTCCAAGTCTGTTTTTGGAACGGGAAGGGTTTCCAGTCCTGTTCACGGAACCAGCTCTCGGCGATTTGATTTAATTGATCTCTCGTCATACAAATATGGGCCAAATTTGCACGATGCGCGGGCGCTGACCGGCAAAACGGTGCATATTATTTTGGGTACGCCTCCATTGGGTCGGCAGGAAAAGGCCCTTAGTCCGGAATCAGTTCCTTCAGGTCGGCCAGCGTATTGGCCTCCTCGATCTTTTTGTCCTTGCGCCATCTGAGTATGCGCGGAAATCGGGTAGCGACGCCGCTTTTGTGCCGTTTCGAAAGCGCAATGCCCTCAAAGGCGATTTCGAAGACATGGTGGGGGATTACGCTTCGTACCGGTCCAAAACGTTCCAGTGTGTTTTTTTTGATCCAATGGTCCACTTTTCGGAACTCGGCATCGGTCAGGCCGGAGTAGGCCTTGGCAAAGGTAACCAGTTCGCGTTCGCCTTCGTTGTTGTCGTCCCACAGGGCAAAGGTATAGTCGGTGAACAAGTTGCTGCGCCTCCCGTGGCCGCGCATGGCGTAGGTAAGCACAGCGTCGATGGTGAGCGGGTCGACCTTCCATTTCCACCAATCCCCCTTTTTTCGCCCCACGAGATAGGGTGAATCCTTGCGTTTGAGCATCAGGCCTTCGCTACGGACTTCCCGGGAGCGCTCCCGTTCTTGCACTGCTTCTTCCCAATGGTCAAAATGCATGGTTTCGGAGAGATGAAGGGGTATCTCGACTGCGCTCGGTACAGGTATCTCGACGGCGCTTGGTACAGATTTCTCGACTGCGCTCGATGCAGGTTCTTTGGCTGCGGTAGTTTCAGTTGATTTTTCTGCAGTCTTTGCAGGCGTATTGAAGCTGCCTGAAACGGCCTTTTCGGTTCCCTGCCCTCGTCTTCTCTCGGGATGACATGTAGCTTGGAATAGGTTTTCCAATAATCCCCTCCTTTCGATAAACGGCTTGTTCCGAATATCCTCCCCGTTCCATTCCAATACATCGTAGGCTTTTAGGATGACCGGTACTTTCTTCAACAGGTTTTTGGTCACTGTTTTGCGTCCGATCCGCTTTTGCAGGTCCCTGAATGTTCCGATTTCCCCATTGGGATATGGCAGGATTTCCCCGTCTAGCACGGTCCCGTTTGGAATTGTTCCTACAAACGCCCCGAACTCCGGATAGGTGTCGGTCACCAGCTCCTCGCCCCTGCTCCAGATAAAGATCTCGTCGTTTCTAAGGATGGCCTGCGAGCGGATGCCGTCCCATTTGTGTTCGGCGGACCAGGCACTGACCTCCCCCAAATGCTCCGGCCCGTTTTCAAGGGCATAGGCAAGGTAAAAGGGATAGGGCTTGGACAGGTAATCGCTCTCGTTTTCCTCCAAGATCAGTTCCTGAAAGGATATGGTATCGGGATTCCAGTTGCCCATCAGCTTGTAGGCCAGAATATCCTCGTCGATTCCTGTAGCTTTTGACAAGGCTCGGGTCATCAGCTTTTGGCTGACCCCGATCCTGAAACTGCCGGTTATTAGTTTGCAGAATACAAAGCGTTCGTAATAATCTAGCATTTTCCAATGCCTGTACAGATAGGCCTTTTTTGCGTCGTCGGATTTTTTTTTGAGGGCGATCATTTCCTTCAAAATATGGGTAAGGCTTTTATTGGTGGATGTCTGCTTCGATGGTACCACCAAGGCGATGGTCTCGGC
>DASSWC010000393.1:0-7648 GCA_035705395.1 Pricia sp.
GGCCAACAGAAATCCTTTTTGGTCGCCCTGAAGTTCGCCCAGTTCCATTTTATCAAAAAGCAATCGAAGACCACCCCGATTTTGTTATTGGACGATATTTTCGATAAGTTGGATGAAAATCGGGTCGCCCATATCGTTTCGTTGGTAAACAACGCCCATTTCGGACAGATATTTTTGAGTGACACCCATGCCGAACGTACTGAGAACGTGGTGAAGCAGATGTATCAGTCCTATAAAGTCTTTAGGTTGGGCACGGAATACATTGAATCATGAAAAAGATGGTTTGTATTGGATTTCTAGTCCTATTTCTGGGATGCTCCGGTGGCGTGTCCGAAGAGAAGCTGCCCCGGCTTAACGGCTATTGGGAAATCGAACAAGTGGTTTTTCCGGATGGCGGAACAAAGGAATACACGGTGAACGCGACCATCGATTACATACACCTCGAAGGTTTAAAGGGATGGCGTAAGAAGGTGCGGCCCAAGTTCGACGGCACGTATGAGACATCGGATGACATCGAGGAATTTGTGATTTCAGAAAGGGATGGCAACTTTTTCATGCAGTATACCACCGAACTCTCGGAATGGACCGAAATTCTGATTGCCTTAAATGCCGATACCTTTTCGGTCATCAACGAGGATGGTAAACGCTATGATTACAGGCGTTTTGAACCCTTTACCTTAAAACCTAGCGATTAAACCTGTGACCGGAATGGCAAAACGAAACAACGACAACCTGAACATGGGCGAGGCCCTTCGGGAGTTCATCAAGGAGAACCGCCTGCAAAAGGGGATGGACAGGGTCGAGGTGCGCAAAGCCTGGGCAAAACTGATGGGCAATGGGGTGAGCAACTATACCAGCGGCCTAGAACTGCGGGGCGATACGCTCTTCGTTTCCCTCTCGTCTTCCGTACTCCGGGAAGAGCTGGGTCTTGGAAAATCCAAAATCATTGCCATGCTCAATGAAGAGTTGGGCAGGGATGTGGTGAAAAAGTTGGTGTTGAGATAACCCCAAGGGTATCGCTGGGCTGACCGGTCGTTCAGATATCCCGCCCGTTTGCCGGCCGGGCGTTGGAGGTTATTATTGTACAGGTCCCCTAGTAAATTTCCCTTCCCGAAAAATGAAAAGCCCCTTCGATGGCGGCATTTTGATCGCTATCGGAACCGTGGACGGCATTCTCGGCGATGTCCGTCGCATAGAGCTTACGGATGGTGCCCTCGGCCGCTTCCTCGGGATTAGTGGCCCCGATGAGGGCGCGAAAATCTTCTACCGCATTGTCCTTTTCCAGAATGGCGGATACGATGGGGCCGCGGGTCATAAAATCCACCAGTTCCCCGAAAAAGGGCCGCTCTTTGTGAATGGCATAAAATTCCCCCGCATCCCTTTTGCTCAATTGGGTATATTTCATCGCTACGATCTTAAAGCCGGCGGAGGTTATCTTTTCCAGTATGGCACCGATATGGCCGTTTTCTACCGCATCGGGTTTGATCATCGTAAAGGTCCTGTGTGTCGTCATGGGTCAAAATTTGTGCAAAAATACGCTTTATTCGGCAATGGGCAAGGTTTTGGAATCCTGCATCCCGCCCCTGCTTTTTTGGAATTTGGCCCCTCGGCTGCGCTCGGGGTGACACATTTGGTATTTAGGATAAAATCCTATCTTTGCCCGCATGAATTCTGAGGACATACAGGTCGTAAAACAACTGCTTTCCCGACCGCAAAACATCGTAATCGTACCGCATAAGAATCCCGATGGCGACGCCATCGGTTCCACCCTAGCCTTGTGGCATTATCTGCGGAACATGGGGCAGGAGGCGACCGTTGTGGTGCCGAACGATTATCCAAAGTTTTTAAAATGGATGGCCGGTAACGATGAAATCCTCAATTTTGAAAAGCAAAACGAGCAGGCCAAGTTCCAAATTGAGGCGGCGAGCCTTATCTTTACATTGGATTTCAACCATTTGGGCCGGGTAGGGCAAATGGAAAAATCTTTGAGAAACGCCACCGCACCTTTTATCATGATCGATCACCACCAAGAGCCATCCGACTATGCCGCGATCATGTATTCCGATGTTTCCATGAGTTCCACTTGTGAAATGGTCTACAACTTTATCGAAGCTCTTGGGGATGCCGACACCATCACCCCCGAGATGGCGAACTGTATGTACACCGGTATCATGACAGACACAGGCTCCTTTAAATTTTCGTCCACCACCCCCAGAACGCACCGTGTCGCCGCCGAGCTTATTGAAAAAGGGGCGGAGAGCACCCATATACACCATCGGGTTTTCGATACCAATACGCCAGGACGATTGCATCTGTTGGGTACGGCCTTGAACAATATCGTTATCCTCGAGGAATACAAAACCGCCTATATCACGCTAAGCCAGGGGGAACTCGACGCGCACGAATACCAAAAGGGCGATACCGAAGGATTCGTGAATTATGGGCTTACGCTTGAAGGTATTATATTTGCGGCAATATTTATTGAAAACAAGGAGGAAGGTATTATAAAGATTTCTTTTCGATCTGTCGGTGATTTTTCTGTCAATGAGTTCGCCCGCAAGCATTTCGAAGGCGGGGGACACGACAATGCGGCAGGGGGAAAAAGTGAAAAATCCCTGGAAGAAACCGCGGCTCGTTTTGAATCCCTTTTGGCAGGATATCCGGATGCGCTGAAAGGGTGATGGGCGATGACAGGTTTGGCATTTGGCCCCTCGACTGCGCCCGGGATGACAGGTTGGGCCCCTCGGCTGCGGTCGTGATGATGGATTTGGAATTTGAAGTTGGTGCTTGTATTTTTTTAAAAGGAAAATGTTTCAAAAAACTAAAATAGCCGCGTACCCTCTTTTGCTGCTCATGGCCACCGGTACCATCAGTTGTGGCGGCCCCGAACCGCGAAGGCCTGTGGAGGTACGCTCCGGCAGTTTTTTTACGGAATCCGTAGAACGGAGCAAAAAGCGCCTGGCCCAAGAGGAAAAACAAATGCAGGAAATCATTGAAAAGGATACGGCCCACGAATATGTGCACAGCGCGACCGGATCATGGTACCGCCGCGATGTCGTGAACCCGGAGGCGGAATACACCCCGCAACCGAATGATTTGGTGACCTTAACCTATAATTTGGTGGGATTTGACGGCGATACCATATATACTAAGGATGATATCGGCATCGTTACCTATAAAGTGGATAAGCAGGAACTGTTTCCCGGCCTCCGGAACAGCGTGAAGTTACTGAAGGAAGGCGAAACGGCGACTTTTTTGTTTCCATCGTCCCTAGCCTATGGCTATCATGGGGATGATCATAAAATCGGGATCAACGTTCCCCTCCAATCCACGATATCCATCCTAAAAATCGAAAGAAACCGGGATAGCATCCCTTCAAATTAAAATTGGACTCATGAAAAAAGTATATTTTCTGGTTACTATTGCCATTGCGCTAACCGCCTGCAAAAGCCAATACGCCGAACTGGGCGATGGATTGTTTGCCGATATCCAGACGTCTAAGGGGGACATCATCGTACAATTGGAATATAAAAAAACACCCGTTACAGTAGCCAATTTCGTTACCTTGGCAGAGGGTACGAGTCCCTTTGTCGCCGATAGCCTTAAGGGAAAGCCGTACTACGACGGCATCATTTTCCACAGGGTCATCAAGGATTTTATGATACAGACCGGTGACCCGACCGGTACGGGCGAGGGCAACCCGGGCTACAAGTTCAAGGATGAATTCAACGATTCGCTAAAGCACGATAAAAAGGGTATCCTTTCTATGGCGAACTCCGGTTTCGCGACGAACGGTAGCCAGTTTTTTATTACCCAAAAGCCTACGCCGTTCCTGGATGGAAGGCATACCGTTTTCGGTCATGTCGTGGAAGGGCTTGATGTCGTTGATTCCATAGCCGGCGTTAAGACCTCCCAAGAGCCCCAGACCAAAGATCGGCCCCTGGAGGATGTCACTATGAACAAGGTCGAAATCGTTCGCAATGGAAAAGCGGCCAAAAATTTCGATGCCGTGAAAGTGATGTCCAATTACTTTAAGGAGGAAGAGGAACGTATCGCGGCCTTCGAAAAGATGATAAGCGATTTTGTCGCCACGATTGCCGAACAAAAACAAAAGGCCGAGGAACTTCCATCTGGATTAAGGATTTTGAAGTTAAAGGAAGGCGATGGCGAAAAACCGAGGACGGGCCAAAGGGTAAATGTACATTACGCCGGATATTTGGAGGATGGTACTCTCTTCGATAGCAATTACGAAGAGGTGGCCAAAAAATACGATATGTTCAATCCACGAAGAAAACAGAGCGGAGGCTATCAACCGATTGCCATGGACTACAGTCCCGATGCCCAGCTTATTGCCGGTTTCAAGGAAGGTTTACAGCAGATGAAGGTCGGCGATAAAGTACGCCTCTTCATTCCCTCGCATCTGGGCTACGGCCCGCAGGGCACTGGCCCCATCCCCCCGAACGCCGATCTGGTCTTCGATCTCGAAATCACCGGGATTGCGGAATAGGTTTGGTGGACGGTAGTTCTCACTTCCACCAATGCTGTGACTTCAAGGCGACGGTGGCCTTCAGAATATCCTTTTGTGAGATTTGGCCGACCAATTTGCCACCTTCCAAGATGGGAAAGCGGCGGCGTTTGTCGTTCAGGAATTTGTTAGCGGCATCAAAAATGTTCATACTGCCGTCAATACACTCCACGTCGGCAACCATGTGGTTTTTTACCAAGCGATTTTCCATGGGCAAATTGTGATAGCGGCTTTCGCTGATGTGCTTGATACAGTCCCCTTCCGATATAATGCCCACCAGTTCGTTTTTGTCGTTGACCACGGGGCCGCCGGATATTTTGTGGCGGATAAGGGCCTGAATGACCTCTTCTACGGACTGCTCCGGATGGAAGGTAATTAATTTTCGGGTCATGTAATCCTTAACGGTCAGCCGGGTGTCGTCGGTATCCTGCTTTTTCCTTCTTGGGCCTTGAAAACTCTTGATTCCCATACGATTCGATTTAAGATTGCCCTTTAAAGGTACTGAATTTTAGAAAATCCGACAAGAGAAAAATAGTACAAGGGGCATACGTGATCACGCATATCCCAATTTTACATCACGTGGGTGGGCGGATTTGGTAATCGGAATTTCATAATGGGAATTTGGCAACCAAAATTTGTTATTTCTTGGGCATGTCCTCCAAAATCGCAAGTAAGAACTTCCAGAACTTCTGTACCGATGCAATGCTGACCCGTTCGTCGGGGGAATGGGCACCGTTGATGGTCGGGCCGAAGCTGACCATGTCCATATCGGGATAGTTTTGGCCCAGAATACCACATTCCAGTCCCGCATGGCAGGCAGCCACTTTTGGTGCTTCCTTGAATAGTTCCTTGTATTTCTTTTCTGCAATTTTCAAGATTTCCGAGTCGGGATTGGGCGTCCATCCGGGATACTGCCCGGCGAACCGCACCTCGCAGCGGGCGAGTTCGAAAGTGGATCGCAACGCGTTGGCCAGGTCCATTTTAGCCGAATCGACCGAGGAACGGGTAAGGCAGTTGATGAGCACGGTGCCGTCGTTGACCTCGACCCGGGCGATGTTGTTCGAGGTTTCGACGAGGTCGGGGATGGTGGCGCTCATGGCGTAGACGCCGTTATGCGCCGCATAAATTCCCTTGATCAGGCGTTCCTGTGCACCCAGGCCCATGATCATATGCGGTGCGGAGCCCTGTTCGCAGGTAATGGTCAATTCCGGTTCCAGCGTTTGCAATTCTCCCTTGATGGTGTCCGCCAATTTCGCGATCGCGGCTTCGAACTCCTCGATTTGGGACTTGAGTACCACGATCTTGGCCACACTTTCCCGGGGAATGGCATTGCGGAGTCCGCCCCCCCGAATCTCGGCCAGCCGCATCATAAAATTGTTGGAGGCATGGTAGAGCAGGCGGTTCATGATTTTATTGGCGTTGCCCAGCCCACGGTGGATGTCGATGCCGCTGTGCCCCCCCTGCAGTCCCTTTACCTTGATTTCATAGGGTATAACGGCGCGGGGCACCGGTTTGCCGTTGTAACTTCGGGTGGCGGTGATGTCGATGCCCCCGGCGCATCCTATATCCAGTTCGTCATCCTCCTCGGTATCGAGGTTCAGGAGAATTTCCCCTTGTAAAATGCCCCCCTCAAGACCCTGTGCCCCGGTCATTCCCGTTTCCTCGTCAATGGTAAAAAGGGCCTCCAAAGGCGGATGTACGATATCCTTACTTTCCAAAATCGCCATGATAGCGGCGACGCCCATCCCATTGTCCGCCCCGAGGGTCGTGCCCTCGGCCTTGACCCAGTCCCCATCCGCCTTCATTTTGATGCCCTGGGTTTCAAAATCGAACTCCGTATCCGCATTTTTTTGGTGCACCATATCGAGGTGGGACTGTAAGGTGACTGTCTTCCGTTTATCCATTCCCTGGCTCGCCGGTTTGCGAATGATGACGTTTCCCACATCGTCCTTAAAGGTTTCCAGAGCTAGGGATTTTCCAAAATCCATCATAAACTCGATGACTTTTTCCTCCTTTTTTGAAGGTCTTGGCACCGCATTGAGATCGGCAAATTTGTTCCAGACCGCCTTGGGTTTTAATTTTCGAATCGCATCGCTCATAGAAATGATGTTTTTCCCAAAAATACGCAGCGAAAAATTGATACGGGTATAAAACCTTAATTTTGATACCCTAAAGCCACAAATTTTAACCGGAACGGTATTGAACGCCAAAAACCCATCTAAATTAAGAAACGGTATTGCCCTAAGCCTGATACCGCAAGTGCTGGTCGTGCTATGGCTCGGTAGCCGGCCTGATCTGGTCGAAACCTATTACAGCAAAGGCATATATGTCGCAATCAGCCAATTTTTCAGAATTCTTTATGGATGGATTCCTTTTTCTTTTGGGGAGCTGGTTTACGTGGTGCTGGTCCTCTTGGCCATCCGTTATATTTACAGAAATTGGAGGAAAATCAGAGGACGGCCCTGGCGCTTTCTTCGGGATGTGCTGCTTGTTCTATCGGTTTTTTACTTCACTTTTAATGTGGTATGGGCGATCAATTATTACCGAAAGCCGATTGCCGAACAGTTTGCCATCCGGGATAGTATACGGCCCGAGGAGGTGCTGGACCTGACGGAGCGGCTGATCGTACAGACCAACCGGCTGCAATTGGAGATTACCGGCGACAGTACCGAAATGGTACGGGTGCCCTATGACGACGGGACTATTTTCGCCAAGACCATCGAAAATTACCACCGTCTGGAAAAGCAGTTCCCGTTTATGGCCTATGACCACCCGAGCCTCAAAAAATCCAATTCGGGGGCCCTAATGGGCTATTTGGGTATCGGGGGGTACCTGAATCCCTTTACGAACGAGGCCCAGGTCAATGGACTGACGCCGGCTTTTCGCCTGCCGGTGGTCACCGCCCACGAGATCGGCCATCAAATAGGCTATTCCAAAGAGAACGAGACCAATTTTATCGGCTATTTCGTGACGATGAAGAATCCCGATATTTATTTTAGGTATTCCGCTTCGGCCTTTGCATTGAGTTATTGCCTTAGTGCCGTGCGCCGATCTGACGAGGCCCTGTTTGAACGGCTTTTTGGGGCACTTCATATGGGCGTTCAAAAAAATTACCAGGAACTG
>DASSWC010000394.1:0-2049 GCA_035705395.1 Pricia sp.
CGTCGCAACCCATATTGTCGAACTGAACGATACTTCGAAGACCTTCACCGTTCCCGTCACGCCCGATGACCTGGGCGGCTTTGCGATCCACTACAGCTTTTCGGCCTATAATTCCTTCCAATCCGGTTCCCTGCCCGTTGCCGTGCCCTACCCGACGACGGATCTTGAGATCGAGACCCTGACCTTTCGGGATAAACTGGAACCCGGCACGAACGAGACCTGGTCGTTTAAGATCAAGGGAGCCAAAGGCGATCAGGTATCCGCGGAACTCCTGGCCGGCATGTATGACGCCTCGTTGGATGCTTTTCGGGAACATTCCTGGGATTTCGATCCCCTGATGCCGCCTACCTACAATTCCAGCATATATACGCAGGCCCGTGAAAGTTTTGGGATCGGCTCTTTCCGTGTGCACCTGGATAGCGACACCGATAGTTTTACGCCACAATTCTACGATTCCTTCGCTTGGTTCGGATTTCACTTCGGGAATAGAGGGTACTTTAGGGATGGGCTGACCCGAAAAAAACAAGGTCAGGTTGCTGCCCAGTTACAGGGTAAGGTGCCGGGAATGGCGTTGGAAGGGTCGGCATTGAACGAGGTCGTAATTGCCGGTTACGGTGATGCGCAAAACAAAAAGGATGGGCCCAATACACCTGAAGAATCACCGCGCGAAGAAGGTGATCCAAAAAAAGAGGCGCAACAGAAGGCCTTGGATGCCGTGAAAATCCGAAAAAACCTACAGGAAACCGCTTTTTTCTTTCCACACCTGAAAACGGACAAAGATGGGAACGTCTCCTTCAATTTTAGGACCCCCGAGGCCTTGACCACCTGGAAGCTGCAACTCCTTGCACATACCAAATCATTGGAAAGTTCTATAAAGACCTTGGAAACGGTGACCCAAAAAGAGTTGATGGTCATTCCCAATGCCCCACGGTTTCTACGGGAAGGCGACGAGATCAGCATCAGCACCAAAATCGTCAATCTGACGGACAAGCCGCTCTCCGGACAGGCTAAATTGGTATTGACCGATGCGGTGACCCACGCGGATATTTCGGAAAAACTACTCACGTTCCTTCCCGAAGGGGCCACACCGCCGACGAAGGGATCTGGGGAACCTGGCACAAGCGGAGCTAACGGGGATAAAGGGGGAAACGATCTCGGCGGACCAGGTAGAAATTTCAAGGTCGATTCCATGGGCAACACCCAAATTTCCTGGCGCTTGAAAGTCCCAAAAGGATTTCAGGTGGTACAGTATAAAATCATCGCCACGGCCGGGGATTTCAGCGACGGGGAACAGAACCTGCTTCCGGTCCTGACCAATCGGAAGCTGGTCACGGAGACCCTTCCCATGTGGGTACGTAGCGATCAAACCCGGAGTTTTCAACTTGATAAATTAAAAAATAACGCCTCTCCCACCTTAAAAAACCACAAATTGACGTTGGAAATCACGTCCAATCCCGCTTGGTATGCCGTGCAGGCCCTGCCCTATCTGATGGAATATCCCTACGATTGCAACGAGCAGATTTTTGCCCGGTACTATGCGAATACCATGGCAAGCCATATCGCCAATTCGAACCCTCGCATTCAGGAAGTGTTCAGGCAATGGGCCGATTCCGACGCTTTGATCAGTAATCTGGAAAAGAACGAAGGATTAAAATCCTTCTTGATCCAAGAAACCCCTTGGCTCCGGGATGCCCAATCGGAAACGGAGCAGAAAAAGCGTATCGCCCTTTTGTTCAATATGGATAAGATGAAAAACGAAAGGGCCGCCGCCCTGGGTAAGCTGAAAAATAACCAACAGCCCTCCGGTGCTTGGGCCTGGTTTACTGGCGGACCCGATAATCGGTTTATAACCCAACATATCGTTACCGGATTGGGGCATTTAATGAAGTTAGGGGCGAAGCAGGGCCTAAGTCCCGAAACCAATCAAATGATCCAGAACGCCATCGCCTACCTGGATGCCCAATTTGTTGAGGAATACGACCGGATGAAAAAATATGCGGACGATATGAACGACGACCATTTAAGCCCAATTCAAATCCATTATCTCTA
>DASSWC010000395.1:0-43226 GCA_035705395.1 Pricia sp.
TGTTGGATGTGCAACGCACGGAGGCCTTGATCCATGTATCCCAAACCCTGAAATTCACCTTCCACCGGGCGTTCGACTGGGTGAAAAAGCCGATTAATACCCTTAGGCAACTGGAGGCCTTGGGTGTAGATACCGTCCTGACCTCGGGGCAGCGCAAATCCGCCCACGACGGTATTGACCTTCTGACCGAACTCCATCAACAGGCAAAGACCATCCAAATTATGCCAGGCGGGGGCGTCGGACCGACGAACATTCTTTTATTTAAGGAAAACGGCTTTCCGGCCGTTCATCTTTCCGGAAGCAAATGGGTCAGGACCTTGTCGACGTCCCCGCCCATCCCGATGAATACCATATCCTCATTAAAAGAGGATCAAATTAGCGTTACGGATCCCGAGAACATCCGTAAAATCGTTAACGCCGTGGTGTGATTTTTAATCGAAAGGGTGTCAGTACTATTGTTTTGGTGCCGCTGGGGCGTTAAATAAACGCTAAGCGGCACCTTAAACTGGTATTAAAAAATACCTTTGCACCTATGTTACGTTGGATTGTTTTTATCGTTATTTATATCCTATTGGGACTCTATACCCTGCAGGCCTTGAGGACCGCGACACGGCAACCGTGGGTGCACTACCTTTTTATCACCCTATCTGTTGTTATACTGGGTAATTTTATTTACCAGTTTACCCTGGGCGAGACATCGGGCCGGGTATTGAGCCGGCCGAAAAGCTATGCCTTCGGATTTTTACTGACAGCGCTTGTTTTTCAGGGGGTAACCATCCTATTTCTATTTTCCGAGGATGTTTTCCGGACAGTTTCCTGGGGATACCAAAAATATTCGGGAGGTGGCAAGGAGTTCACCCTGCCGGAACGCCGCAGGTTCTTGAGCCTGTTGGGTCTCGGGGTCGCCGCATTGCCGTTCGGGGCCTTGCTCTACGGGATGTACAAGGGAAAATACGATTTTCAGGTGCTTCGTTACGATCTGGAATTCGACGACCTGCCGGATGCCTTCGATGGCTACAGGATAACCCACATCTCCGACATCCATAGCGGGAGTTTCGATAACCGGAAAAAGATCGAGTACGCGGTCAATTTGATCAACGAACAAGAGGGTGACGTAATTCTGTTCACGGGTGATATGGTGAACAACCTGGCCGTGGAAATGCAACCCTGGGCGGAACTTTTTTCGACACTGAAGGCCAGGGACGGGAAGTTTTCCGTCTTGGGAAACCACGATTACGGCGATTATGTGGACTGGGAAACCGAGGAGCTCAAGCTCCAAAATCTCGAGGACCTGAAGAATCTTGAACGCAGCATCGGTTTCGATCTGCTGCTGAACGAAAACCGGTACCTGACAAAAGGAAACGACCGCATCGCTTTGATCGGCGTAGAGAACTGGGGTAGGGGAGGCTTTAAAAAAGTGGGCGACCTTAAAAAGGCGGCGGCAAGCCTCGGGAAAGATGATTTTAAAATACTGATGAGCCACGACCCGTCGCACTGGGAGGATGTGGTACTCGCCGAAGATCTGCATTACCATCTGACCCTCAGTGGCCACACCCACGGCATGCAGTTCGGTATCGAAATTCCCGGCTGGGTCAAATGGAGTCCCGTAAAATGGCGGTATAAATACTGGGCAGGCATCTATAAGGAAAAAGGGCAGTTCATCAACGTCAATCGCGGTTTCGGGTTTTTGGGATACCCCGGACGGGTGGGGATATGGCCGGAAATAAGTGTTATTACGCTCAAAAAGAAGCCTTCGGCAATCGTTTGACCCAAAGATATTCACGGAGGGCCTTGACCCGAAAATTTGGATTTGGGATGCTACCTTTGGGTTTGATACCCTGCATTAAGATTGTTAACAACACTTTAACGTGCTCAAAATTCCATAAAGTTTGGGCCTACAGTAACGATTTCACAATTTTTGTTACTTTTGGCGCATAACCCAAAGTATTGTTTATGTCAAAGTTTGGTGACCTTATCGATTTGCAAGTCCCGGTACTGTTGGATTTTTATGCGGAATGGAACGAGCAGTCCACAGCAATGCACGCCGTGCTCCGAGACGTGGCCGCCGCTTTGGGCGACAAGGGAAAGGTTATAAAAATCGATGTGGACAAAAATAAGGAACTCTCCAGTGCCCTTCGTGTCAAGGGCCTGCCTACCCTGATAATCTACAAAAAAGGGGAGATGGTCTGGCGTCAAAGTGGCGAACAAGACGCCAAGACGCTTATCGGAATTCTGAAGGAGTATGTTTGAGCATCTCGACTGCACTCGATGTGACTGGTCTTGAGATTTTAATCCCCTTGACTTGCCACACTAACTTCTAGTTCCCCTCCGGCACCAAAACCGAATCTTGAATTTCTTCATCGGTAGTGATGTTATCGATGGCCTTGGTGTCCGACACCGGCATGGTATCGACGATATCGGGATCTTGTCCCGGCACGGGAGGCTCGTCAACAGGCAGGTTGTTCCGGTAGAAATGCTCGAACTTGTCGATGTATTCGTTAAAGATCAAAGTCTCCTTTTCGGCCTTTTCGCGGTCGTTGTTCGCAATGAGGATGTCGATGTTCCGGCGGTATCCCTCCATATCGGAGATGATTTCATCGATTTTATTGTATTGCTGATCTAGGGGGATGCCTTCGTAGTACTCCAAGCGGTCTTGATAAATTTCCTTCAACTTTTCGAAAAGCGCCCTGGCCTTTTCCGTTTCTCCTACTTTATAATAGCCGTCGACAAAAGGCTCGACAAAGGTGTAGTATTCATAATATTCGACCGGAAGGTTCTTCATGGTCATATCAATAATCTGCTTCGCCTTTTCTATTTTATCCTCCTCGATGAGCTGTTCGGTCAGGCGCGCAAGGTTGCTGCGATAGGATAGGCCTTGAATACGGGTCTGCGGGTCGTGGTAGATATCGGGACTACCGGAATTGCCCCAGTACCAGTTCGTGACGATGTCGTACATGAGGTCGGTATCGATCCTCCCCATTTCAAAGGATGATTCGGTACGGGGCGTTCTGATGGGCACCAGTTTGTAGGCCATCCCGTCAAGTTGCAGGTAATCCTTCATCCAGATGAATTCGGCGTCGTCAAAACTGCCCCCCGAAAAATAAATGGGGCGCTTCCAGTCATTGTTGGCGATAATGTCAAGCATCATCATGCTCTTTTTGGTAATGGCCTGTTTGGGCAGCTCGATATCGATATATTCGACGATTTTGGCGGAATCCTTTTCCTTGACGAGTCCGCTTTCCAATACATTTTTTTTGTTCACGGGGATGCGTAAATGGGTGGTCGGATAATACACGATGTTCTGGGTATTTTTCGGATAGGCTTCCAGATCGGCCCCCTGTTGTTCAAGGATGTATTTCAGTTTGGTCTGCGGCTCATCGCTAGCCACCCAATTGATAAAGTCATCGACGGTCCAACGGCTTTCCGAGAGGTTTTTGTTGAAAATTTGGTCGACGTTTTGGTAGTAGAGCACATCACGCGTGCCCCAGCGGTATTTGTCATGCGTTATTTGGGAGGGTATGGGATCGCTTTCGTAGGCCTGGCGTTTCATCTGGTCGATATACCAATCCGTCTCGAAAAGGCTGGTACATATGATACGCACATCGGTACGGTAGCCCTCGATTTCCTGGGCGTACCATAGCGGGAAGGTATCATTGTCGCCAATGGTGAAAAGCATGGCCCCTGCATCCTTCTGGCAGGAATCGAGGTAGGCCTTGGCCGAGGCGTTGGCGGTAAACCGGTTCGAACGGTCGTGGTCGTCCCAATTCTGTACGGCCATCACGGTCGGCACGGCCAAAAGGCAGACTATGGTGACCAGCGGTGCCAATATTTTCGGGCTTAGCAGTTTTCGGAACTCGTCAAAAAGTCCGTATACCCCGAGGCCTATCCAAAGCGCGAAAACGTAGAAGGAACCGACGAGGGAATAGTCCCTTTCACGGGGCTGAAAAATGTAGGGATTCGTATAGAATTGGATGGCGAGCCCCGTAAACAAAAAGAAGACCAGCAGCACCCAGAACTGTTTCGGATTTTTTGATACCTGAAAGAGGATACCGATGATACCCAAAAGAAGCGGCAGGAAAAAATAGGTGTTCCGCGCCTTGTCGTCCTTGACATCATCGGGAAGGTTGGTCTGGCTTCCCAATCGCATGCTGTCGATAAAACCGATACCGCTCAACCATTCGCCATTGCCGTTATAACGGCCTTGAACGTCATTGGTCTTTCCGACAAAATTCCACATAAAATACCGCCAGTACATATAGCCGAACTGAAACTGGAACATGTATTGGATGTTCTGCCAGAGCGAAGGCGGCTCCACTTCGAGATATTCGCCGAAGCGCCTCAGGAAACTGATATACTGCTCGGCATCGATCTCGCCTTTGGCATAGCCATCCTTTATTTGTTTTACGGCCTGGCGCAGTTCGTCGTTCGATTGGGTCATCGTGAAATCCAACGGCCCGAAGTATTTCATATAGTTTTCGGCATTGGGGCCGCTCCACATACGGGGCAGCAAGCCGACATGATCGGGGTCGGCGCCCGGTACGGCATCCTTGTAGTAATTGACGATGACGTATTTTCCCGTCTCCTCGTTCTTCTCATATTTTGGGGCCTCGTCCTTATTCTCGCCGCCATCCCCGAAAGTGTCGGAGTAGTAGGTGCCGTAAACGGGACTATCGACCCCGGGGTACTGTTCCCGATTATAATACGCCAAAAGGGCACGGGCATCTTCGGGGTTGTTCTCGTTGATGACCGTTCGGGCATTGGCACGGATGGGCAGCATCAACCATGATGAAAATCCCAGGAAAACGAACATCATACAGAGCACGATGGTGTTGGCGGTTCTGTAGTCGTTCTTGCGGGTATAATTGAGACCAAAATAAAAGGCCGCGACAAAGAGGAATCCCATGATGATGGTACCCGAGTTGAAGGGCAGGCCGACACTGTTGATAAAAAAGACCTCGCTCCATCCGAACAGCTTCAGCACATAGGTCAGCGAAAATTTATAGACCAGCATTAATATGGCAATTACGGCCACGTTGGCGATCAGGAAATTCTTAACGGTCGTTTTTTTATAGGTACGGAAATAGTACAGAAGCCCGATGGACGGGATGGCCAAAAAGCCCATGAACTGTACGCCAAAGGTAAGCCCGACCACAAAGGAGATCAGCACAAGCCACCGGTTGCCCCGGGAACGGTGTAGGTTGTCCGTCCATTTCAGCCCCAGCCAGAGCAGCAGGGCCATGATAAAACTGGCCATGGCGTACACCTCTGTCTCACCGGCATTGAACCAAAAGCTGTCGGAAAAGGTAAAGGCCAACGAACCCACGAGTCCGCTGCCCAGTACGGCGATGGCCTTGCTATTGGTCATCACCTCATCCTTTTTGTACACGAGTTTTTGGACGAGGTTGGTGATCGTCCAGAACATAAAGAGGATGGTAAAGGCGCTCGACACCCCCGATACATAGTTCACCATACGGGCCACTTCGGTGGGGTCGGGGGCGAACATGGCGAAAAAGGCGCCGATCATCTGCAAAAGTGGTGCGCCCGGCGGATGGCCTACCTGCAGTTTGGCCGAGGTGGCGATGTATTCCCCGGCGTCCCACCAGCTGTTGGTCGGTTCTACGGTGATGGCGTAAACGATAAGGGCTATAAAAAAAACACCCCATCCTGAGAGGGTGTTCCATTTTTCGAAGTTCTTTGCAAGCATGTACGTTGGTTGTTGAACTCAAGAGGAGCTCTATTCAAGCCTTTTCAACGGACCCGGTCAAATTTCGGGCCAATGCGGCGAATTTACTAATTTAAATAGACATCGGACCCGGTTTTTGATAAAGGTTTAACAACGCAGTCCGTCGGTTTCCGTTTTTTGTGGCGCCAATTGTTTGTCCGAACCAAACTTTGTTTTAAATTTGCACGCTCAAATAGTTGCTGGCCTATGGTGTAATTGGCAACACAGCTGGTTTTGGTCCAGTCGTTCTAGGTTCGAGTCCTAGTAGGCCAACCGTAAAAGCCCTCGATTTCTTTGGAGTCGGGGGCTTTTTTTTCTTTCTTTGGTACAACCTTGGGCACAAATAGTTAACGGGTGTATTTCTTGCTTACGGTTCCTGCCGATTCCCAGCCCGAAAAGTTGGGTATAGTTTTTGCCTTATAGCGTAATGTTGACCCCCAGCTGGCACCGCCCCGAAAAGGTAAATCCAGTATTCTACCCCGGGATGTAATCCCTTTTATTATCTTCATATGTGACCGAATGCAGATGGGTTTGAAAAGATACTTGTTCTATTTTCTCGCATTGCTATGCTGGGATTCGTTCTCCCAGCAGCTCCCGCCGATTCAAAACTATACGCCAAAAGAATACTATGGCGAATACCAGAATTGGGGCATTTCGCAATCCGTATCGAAAAATATATACGTAGCGAACCACACAAGACTTCTGGAATTTGACGGAGAAAAATGGCACCGGTACCAATTGCCGACACCATCCATAATTAGATCTGTCGAGGCGGTCGGCGATAGAATATATACTGGCTCGTACGGGGAGTTCGGATATTGGAAAAAGGATGGTTCCGGAGAACTCGGATATACTTCACTATCCGAAAAATTAACATCCTCCCTTTCAGATGATGAGGAATTCTGGGATATTCTGGTCTTGGAGAATTGGGTGCTGTTCCAATCGCTGGACCGAATATACATTTATGATAATTTGGAAGACAATTTTAAGATCATTGATGCCAGTTCCAAAAAAGCAAAACTCCACCTTGTTAAAGACCGGGTTTTCTTTCAAAAGGCAAAAAAGGGCCTGTTCACCATAGAAAATGGGAAATCCATTCTGGTGAGCGATGCCCCCATCCTAAAAAATCAATCGATCATTGGCATTTATGAATGGCGAAAGGGTTTATTGATCATTACGGAAGACGCCCGTTTCTATGAATTTGACTTTAAAACACTTCAGCCCCGGCCTACCGCCCTGGACAATTCGAACATAAATCTCTACAGCAGTATTAGATTGGATGATGGAAGCCTTATTTTGGGCAGCATTGCCAACGGATTTTATCAAATATCCCCGAATGGGGACCTTGTCCTCCACATGAATCAGGCCAAGGGTATGAACAATAATACCGTGCTTTCCCTATTTCAGGATACCGATCGCAACCTATGGCTTGGGCTAGACAATGGGATAGGTATCATCAACTTGTATTCCCCGTTTAACGAGTATGCGGACAAACTGGGAAACCTGGGTCTGGTCTATGCCGCGATACGCCACAACGGGTATTTTTATTTGGGTACAAATCAGGGTCTTTTCGCAAAAAAAATGGATACCGCTGATGAATTCAAACTGATCAAAGGCACCGAAGGGCAGGTTTGGAGCCTTCAACTTGTACATTCCACCCTCTTCTGTGGGCACAATGGTGGAACCTTTACGGTAACCGGCGCGACGGCGGAATTGGTATCCGAATTTCCCGGCACATGGGGCGTTAAACCGCTAAAGCACTCCGATAATCTCATACTGCAAGGAAATTATAACGGATTGAGCCTGCTGGAGAAGGCAAAAGGGTCATGGGCCTTGCGAAATACCGTAAAAGGTTTCACGATTTCGAGTCGTTTTTTTATAACCGATTCCCTGAACGTGTTGGTAGACCATGAGCAAAAGGGCCTGTATTTTATACAGTTGGACCAAGATTTGCGTCGGGTGGTAAAAATTACCAACGAGCCACCCTTGGGCCACGGCTCGAATATCTTCCGATTCAAGGACCGGACATACTATAAGACCCATGAAGGCATCTACACGTTTAAAGGGGCTTCTAAAGAACCGGTTCGTGACACTGCCCTGACCCAAATGATATTTGAAGGTCACGACGACCCTATTAGTATTATAATACCGGATACTACGGCGCAAAAACTCTGGTTCTTTACCGATACTGCCATAAAATACATTACCCAGAATGACATAAGCGGTAAACTTAGAAAGACCGGTATTCCCATTCCCAACACCTTGCGTAGTAATTTAGGGGTTTCGGGATTTGAGAACATCTCACGGATCGCCGAAAATGAATATTTGATCGGAAGCTCGAATGGGTATGTTTCATTGGATTTAGATAAGGTAAAATCAACCGATCACAAGGTAAGAATCAATACCATTTATGGAGGAAACTACAGCGATACCCCTGCAAAAATAGTATTGGATACCACGGGAACCTTTAGCTTTTCAAAAAATAACCTCAAATTTGAGTTTAGCGTTCCTGAATTCCACAAATACAAAGAAACCAGGTACCAGTACAGGCTAATAGGCCTATACGGTGATTGGAGCGATTGGTCAGAAATGGCCGAAGCCAGTTTTAGTAACCTCTCTTTTGGGGAATACCAATTTCAAGTCAGGGCCATGGTCGGAAACAACATTACCGAAAATGTGGCCTCCTATTTATTTGTAATCCAAAGACCGTGGTATCTATCGAACCTTGCTATTCTGTTTTATGTCGTGGGACTGGCTTTTCTGTTTTACGCGGTTCACAGATTATACAAAAGGTACTACCGAAAAAAGCAGGTGTCCCTCATCAGAAGAAACGAAAAGGAATTGGAACGGAGAAATTTAGCCGAAAAGGAAAGAATAGCCCAATTATCAAATGAGAAACTTCAAAGTGAAATCGAAAACAAGAATCGTGAACTTGCCATATCTACGATGAGCATCCTAAAAAAGAACAAGTTTCTATATTCGATAAAATCAAGTTTAAACGATATTTCACCAAAAGAGAAACCCATTCGGTCCGTCATCAAGAAAATAGACCAAAACATCAACAGCGAGGATGATTGGAAGTTTTTTGAGGATGCCTTTAACAATGCCGACAAGGACTTTTTGAGACAGATAAAATCAAGGCACGAAAGCCTAACCAACAACGACTTGAGACTTTGTGCCTATTTAAGGCTAAATCTATCCTCCAAGGAAATAGCACCTCTTCTTAACATTTCCGTAAAAAGCGTGGAGATGAAACGCTATAGACTCCGTAAAAAATTCGATCTGCCCCATCAGGACAACCTCGTGGACTACATTTTAAACTTCTAAACCTAAGCACGTCTGTTTCCGGTACTCTACAGGTATCCCAAAAAACTCTACATTAACCCTACATCTTGAATTTTTTACACGTCATTACATCTTTCCGTATGCTATCTTCAATGGCCCACATATTTTGATATCCATATATTATATCGACCTTTTTTGAATAAAATACAATTAAACGCCTATAAAATTACAGGTGTAGGTTTTTTATAGAGGTGGAATCTTTGTTAAGAGTACGTTAAGCCACTACTTTTACCATAATCAAAATCACTCAAAATGAGATATGGTATTGTAAAATTAATGGTACTCTTATGTACGGCCTATGGGTTCACCCAGTCAAGGACTCTAACCGGAACGGTATCCGATAAAACGGGCCCCCTGCCAGGGGTCAATGTAGTTGTTCAAGGAACCAATAATGGGGTCGTAACCAATTTTGACGGCGTGTACAGCATTGAGAATGTGGCAGACGATGATACGTTGGTGTTCAGCTATATAGGGTTTATAACACAAGAAGTCAGTATTGGCACCCGAGACGTCATAGATATCGTTCTGGAAGAAGATACCCAGGCGCTTGAAGAAGTCGTTGTTGTCGGGTACGGAACACAAAAGAAAAGCAACGTGGTGGGTTCGGTGGTCAGTGTCGAGGTCGACGAGGCCACATCCGTCCCCACCACCAACGTTTCGGAAATGCTCAGGGGAAGGGCCGCAGGGGTACAGGTAAATCTGGCGGACGCCAGGCCCGGTGGCACATCGAACATCCTCATTCGTGGGAGCGTTTCGGTGGCGCCCAACGGCAATGATCCCTTGATCATCGTGGACGGTTTGCCCTTTGATAACCTGAATGACGTGGCGCCAAACGATATCGCCAGTATTGAAATCCTAAAAGATGCCTCGGCAACCGCCATCTACGGATCCCGGGCTTCCAACGGGGTTATACTCGTCACCACAAAAAGGGGCAAGGTGGGCAAGGTATCCATTGATTACCACGGATACACCACCGTTCAGACCCTGACCAAAAATTTCAACCAGTACAATGGGCAGCAATTCATAGATCTCCGGAGAGAGGCAAATCGGAATCGCTTTACCGGAGAATACTTGAACGATGAGAACATTTTCTCCGCTTTTGAGCGGGAAACCATAGCGAATGGCAACTTTGTGGATTGGGAAGATTTGGTACTCAATGATGCGGTCATACAAAGCCATGCCCTAAGTTTCTCAACGGGCACTGAAAAAACAAAGGTCTATTCCAGCGTAAATTATTTTACCCAAGAGGGCATTATCCCCAATTCTGGATTTGACCGGGGCACGTTTAAACTTAATCTGGAGCAAAAGCTTGGAGATAAACTTGTGTTCAGAGGTATTTTCAACTACCAGAATTCCAATCAGGACCGGGAGACCGGCGGCCTGAACTTTACCAACCTCACTCCCTTGGCGAGGGCTTTCGATGATGGGGGCGAATTGGCAAAATTTTATTTGGGCCCATCGAATATCGCGGTGAACCCGTTATGGGACCAAAGGGAATCGACCGATGAAACCAAAGTAAATCTCACCGATGTCAACCTTAGCCTTGTGTATAACTTTACCCCTAATCTGAGTTACACCCTAAAGACTTTTTTAAGGAACAGAAATACCAATAGGGGCATTTACAGGACCTCATTGCATTCTGCCGGGGACGAAGGGATGGACGGCCTAGGCGTTCTGTCAAACACCCTGTTCAAACAGGTTTTGGTGGAGAACATCGTGAACTACGCCCCGCAAATCAATGAAAACCACAGTTTGGACTTGACCGCTGTACAAGCATTTGACGAACAGCGGAACGAGTACACCCAACTTGACAAATCGGGGTTTACCAACGATGCCCTTGGCTTTAATGGAAACGCGACCGTACTGCTCAACAATATCAGGAACGTATCCCAACGTAGGCTGCTCTCGTTCCTGGGAAGGGTGAGGTACGGGTATTTGGACCGCTACTTGTTGGAGGCCACGGCACGGGCCGACGGTGCCTCCGTATTTGCCGAAAACAATAAATGGGGTTTCTTTCCCGCGGCTTCCCTGGCCTGGAAGATGCACGACGAGCCCTTTTTGCAAAATGTGGACGCCGTTGACGAGATGAAGCTACGGGTCAGCTATGGGACTACGGGCAACCAGGGTATCGACCCCTTGGAATCGTTGGGCGTAGCCGATGATCTCCCGTATGTTTTTGGCGATCAAACGGTAGCCGGGGCAACGGCCTCGTCCCGCCTGCCCAATCCGAACTTAAAATGGGAAACCACCACAACACTGAACACAGGGATTGACTTTAGATTGTTCAACAATCTGTTTGAAGGGACATTTGAATACTACAAAGCCAATACGAACGATTTATTGTTGGATCGTGTCATCGCCGGAACGACCGGGTTCAGTGTCATCCGCTTCAATGTGGGCGAGCTTGAGAACCAAGGGGTCGAAGCATCCCTGACCTCAAACCTCATACGAAAAGAAAATCTAAGGTGGTCTTTGGGATTGATTTTCTCAAGGAACCAAAATAAGATAATCTCCCTCACCGGGGAACGTGATGAAAATGGTGACCCGATAGACATCACCTCCTCGGGAAGGCGGTTGTCGGTCGGCCAATCCATCAACAACATCTGGCTGCCCAAATACGACGGTATTTATCAGGAAGGCGACGATATTGCGAGCTCCGGCAATCCGCTGGCCCAACCCGGGGATGTCAGGGTCGTTGATCAGGACGGCAACGGACAGATCGACAACCGCGACAACGTTTTTACCAACGCCGACCCGGATTGGTACGGTTCAATCACCAATACCATAACCTACAAAAATTTCGATCTTTTTGCCGATATCTATATTGTAGATGGGGCCACAAAGCTCAATCCGGTCCTGGCCAACGGGGAATTGTGGAAAGGGGCCATTAACGGGATAAGGACCAAGTACTACACCCCCGAGTTTCCGTCCACGGAGTATCCCCGACCCAAACCCGATACCCATCTCCATCTTTTTCCCTTTGCGGTACGGGATGCCTCGTACGTGCGGTTGAGAACGTTGACACTGGGATACAACATCCCACAAAGCACCCTTTCCAAAATAGGCCTTCAAAGGGCGAAAGTGTACCTTACGGGTACCAATCTGTTCACATTTACGGATTTTAAATCGTATAGCCCGGAACAGAATCCGGTCAACGGATCGGAAACTACATTTCCAGAGACCAGAAACGTAACCCTTGGCGTCCAATTGGGATTTTAAAATAATGTTATGCAACTAATAATGAACGGTGATATGCTACCAACTAGAATTTGTACTGTGCTCCTCACCCTAGGGCTACTTGTTTCCTGCGAAAAGGATTTTTTGAAGGATGAGCTGCGGTCGGACACCTCGGTAGAGTTTTTGTATTCCACCCCGGAAGGCCTCGAATTGGCCGTAGTCGGCCTGTACACGCTCAATAGGGAAATGTATCAAGACCTGAGCCTGAACGGGGCCATCCCGCTAATCCTACAGGCCAAAAGTGATCTTGGCGTCGGGATTACCGGTGAGGTGTCCCTGTACAGCAGATTGCTTTGGGGCGCCAGCCTTGGGGATTTTGGTACCTCCTCCGGCCTCAACTCCTATTGGGTACGATACTACAAAATAGTGGACCGATCCAACGCCATAATACAGGCCGCGGAAAATCTACCGGATATTGATGAAGCCCGCAGAAACCAGATTCTGGCCGAAGCCAAATGCATGAGGGCCCGTTCCTATTTTATCCTCTACAGGCTTTTCAACAACATTTTCATTACCACGGAACCCACCACGCCCGAGAATGCCTTCGATGTGCCCCAGGATAAGTCATCCGTTGAGGAAATTTTCTCCTTGCTGCGGGCCGATCTGGATTTTGCCATTGCGACCTTGGAGTATAACCCCGAGCAATTCGGGAGATGGGGTCAAGGTGCGGCAAGGCATCTAAGGGCCAAGGTAGCCCTATGGGAAAAGGATTGGGCCGAAGCCGCTAAACAGGCAGATGCCATTATTAATAGCGGTAACCATAGCTTGACCCCGACAACGGCAGAAGTATTTGCCGGGGAATTGGACCATTCCGAAACCCTTTTTGCCATAAACTTCGAAAACGAGACCATCGGCGGGGGCAGTCCACATATCATGAACTGGAACGTGGTCTCCTCCTATGCCGAGGCACCGGGCCTTATACAATCCGTCGAAAATGGAGGGGCGGGGGTCGGTTTCCTTTCCTTGAACGATTATACGATCGATCTTTTGAACGCTGACCCGAACGATGATCGAAAAAACAACACCTACTATATTTTCGACTATCTGTATAACGATGAAACTTCCCTTCCCCCAGGCAGGCAATTGGGGGAGCCGTTGGACCTGTATGAGAACAGTGCGACCGATCAAAATGAGTTTATGCTCTATTACAGGAGACAAAATCCCGGAGTCTTAAAATTCCTCGATAAAACCGTGGAGCCCACGGATAGAAACCACTATAAGAATATCATGATCTACCGATTGGCCGAAACCTATCTGATAGGCGCCGAGGCCCATATGATGTTGGGCAACACCGCCAAGGCCTTGGAATATGTGAACGCCGTACGAAACCGGGCCAACGCGGCTTCCATAGCTTCGGTCGACCTTCAGGCCATTTTGGATGAAAGGGCACGGGAATTGGCCTTTGAGGGGCAGCGTTGGTATACCCTCAAAAGAACGGGCAAACTCTTTGAGTTCTTGCTGGACCACATGAACAACGATAATATGAACAAGTCCTACCCCGAAGGAAACCCTAAGGACATTCTCAGGGAATACATGCAAAACTGGCCGATACCCCAGCAGCAAATCGATTTGCTGGGACCCAATTATCCTCAGAACGAGGGATACAACTAACGGCCGAAAATATTTGGATTTAATATAAAAACCTAGCTATGAACAAGTATAAAAATTATGGTAACATACCAGGTTCAAGGGTATCTCTTTTCTCGATAATTCTTGTAGTCTTGGGAATTTTGGGAGTACTTATTTCCTGTGAGACCGAAGATGATATCCCACCGCCGTCCGCTTATGTAGCACCCGAGCCCGAGCCCGAGCCCGAACCGGAGCCGGAGGGATGTGTTTTTGAGACGGTTGTACCGGAGCTTTCCGAGGGACTGGATTTCGAATGTTCAGGTCCAGAGGTTTCTTTTTTCGGAGAGAAAGATGGGTCGTTTAGCCTTGAATATGTCGAAAATCCGGATGCTTCCGGCATCAATATGTCCGAGACCGTGGTGATGTACACACAAACCGAGGGGATAGAGCCTTGGGCAGGATTTTTTTTCGATCTGGCCAGTAAGGTCGATTTTTCGGAAAAACAGACCGTTAAAATAAAAGTGTATTCCCCCGCGGCCGATCATACGGTGCTGGTAAAATTTGAGGACAGTACGGATGGTTCCCTCAGTACCGAGGTTCAGGGTACCACGACCGTTGCCAACGAATGGGAGGAATTGTCCTTTGCGTTTTCCGAAAGCGACTCGGACAAGTACGACCGAATGGTGCTTTTCTTTAACTTTAACGGGGAGAAGGTTGCCCCGACGACACACTATTTTGACGACATTACCATGGCCGAGGGCGGCGATACCGGCGAACCGGTCGAACCCGGCGAACCCTCGGAACCCACCGTTGCCGCTCCAACCCCGGATGTTGACCCTATGAAAGTGATTTCGATGTTCAGTGATGCCTATACCGATGTACCCGTCGATACCTGGCGAACGGATTGGTCCGATGTCACATTGGAGGATCTTTCCATAGCGGACAACGCCACCAAAAAGTACAGTGCCCTGAGCTTTGTGGGCGTCGAAACTGTGACCGAACAGATCGACGCAAGCTCCATGACCCATTTCCATACCGATATTTGGACGGCGGATGCCACGGAATTCAGGATAAAATTAGTGGACTTTGGAGCCGATGGAGCCTTTGATGGCGGGGACGACGTCGAACACGAAATTGTGGTCGAGAGTCCCGCTCAGGAAGAATGGGTAAGTCTGGACATCCCCCTTGCTGATTTTACGGGCTTAACCACAAGGGCCAATATCGCACAATTGATCTATGTCGGGGCGCCATCCAAACAAAATACCGTGTTTATTGACAATGTATATTTCCATAATGCTACGGCAGTTTCCACCGAACCGGATTCTGCAGCACCGGCACCGACCCTTCCGGAGACCGACGTGATCTCAATGTTCAGCGATGCCTATACCGATGTTCCCGTGGACACGTGGAGAACGGATTGGTCCGTAGCGACCTTGGAAGATATTATGGTAGATGGCAGCGCGGTCAAAAAATACAGTGCCCTTAATTTTGTGGGCATTGAGACCGTGGCCAATCAGATCGACGCCACTTCAATGACGCATTTCCATACCGACATTTGGACGGCCGACGCCACCGAAGTGAAAATAAAACTGGTTGATTTTGGGGCCAATGGGGCCTTCGACGGCGGAGGTGATGATGTCGAACATGAGATTAGCATTGCCAACCCGGAGCAGAACACGTGGGTCTCCATCGATATCCCCCTTTCGGACTTTGTCGGGTTGACCACACGGGCCAACGTCGCACAACTGATCTATGTCGCTCAACCGACCGGGGAGGCGACTATCTTTGTGGACAACGTCTACTTCCACAATTGAATGTGATGTAGATGTTAGGGAAGGGGGATGGCAACGAATGTATTGCCGGTCCCCGTTCGCATCGGGGCATTATGTCCGCCCGATTATTAAAAGGAAAAGCGCTGAAAAAGATGCTAGTTAAAGTTAAACCCCACAGTTATCAAATAGTCAAAATGAGTTATTTACATACCGTTTTTATACTTGTTGCTTTCGTGCTCTCCTGCAGTTCCGAGGATACGGAGCCGACTACCATGCCCTCGGACCTCACTTTGGACATAACTCTTGTCGGTGCCGATGATGCCCATCCCAACGGAAATGGTTCCGGGACCGTACAGGTATCGGCGTCCGCCAAAAACGCTGTACGCTATGCCTTCAGGTTTGAAAACGGCGATTTGCAGGAAAACGCTTCGGGCTCCATCGAGCATAAGTTCCCTAAAGAGGGTACACATTCATATACCCTTGCGGTCTGGGCCTATTCGCAATCCGGGGAGTTCATCACCAAGACCGAGCGCATAGAAGTGTTTAAATCCGATGCGGATTTTGCCACTTTGGTTTTCTCCGATGAGTTTGGGTACGAAGGAAGTCCCGATACCAAAAAATGGCACCATCAGGTCATTCCCCCCGACAATGGCAGCTGGCACAACAACGAGCTGCAACACTACACCGACAGAACCGATAATTCCTTTGTTAGCGATGGCACCTTGAAAATTGTGGCGTTAGAAGAACAGTATACCGCCGAAGGTTCGACCAAATCATATACTTCCGCTAGATTAAACTCAAAATTTGCCTTTACGTACGGACGCGTTGAGGTCCGGGCGAAACTTCCCGGGAAAGCGGGCACCTGGCCGGCCATTTGGACGCTCGGGGCCAACTCCGGGGAAACCGGAAACTATTTCGGGGACCAATACGGTAGCGTAGGATGGCCGGGTTGTGGGGAAATCGATATCATGGAACAAAACGGATGGGACAAAAACAGCATTATAACCCACTTTCATTGGGGGGATACCAACACCGGGGAGTATAAGAACACAGGTACTACCACCCCTATTGCCACCGCTTCCAATTCCTTCCATCTATATGCCATGGAATGGGATAGCGAAAGCATAAAAGTATTTGTGGATAAGGAACAGGTTGTTGAACTGCCCAATACATCCGACAAACCCTATAGTGACCCACAATATCTATTGTTGAACGTGGCCATGGGTGGATCTCTTGGCGGGGATATCCCCGAAAATTTCTCGGAGGACACCTTTGAAATCGATTATGTGAGGATTTATCAATAGGCGTTACCGCTGGAACTACCCCCGAGATCGGACTGCCGAAGAAGGGATCTTTAGGACGACTAATCGACCTATTTTATACTTATTTCCGGTCAATTCGGCCCCGACCGTAACCGTTCGACGACAATAGGACCTTCAGTCCATGCCCAGATATTCTACCGGGATGTTGCAGAATCCAAAAAAATTGTATATTTGCACCCTGAAAGGATATAAACGTATTCATGAGGGGACATTGTAGTCCTCTTTTTTATGGTCGGAACTTTGCAACGCCGATAATGGATGCGACCCGAACCAAGGAAGATATTCCGAAAATGGCGACCGATGTTCAAGGACAAGGTAAAATCACTTCTGGAAGACGTTTTAAATGACGATAAATCCTTATTTTTAATCGATTTTTCAGTCGGTGCGGACCACGGTATAAAAGTGGTGCTGGATGGTGACGAGGGGGTAACCTTGGCCGATTGCATGAAAGTCAGTAGGGCGATCGAGCATCGACTAGATCGCGACGAATATGATTTTTCCCTGGAGGTGACCTCGGCGGGGGCCGCATCCCCCCTGATCCTGCCCCGGCAATATCCGAAGAACATAGGCCGGAAACTAAAGGTCAAAACCGAGGCCGAAACCGTAGAGGGTACATTGGCCGGGGCCAACGATGCCGGTATCGTGCTGCAATGGAAGACCAGAGAGCCCAAACCCGTCGGAAAAGGTAAGGTAACGGTCCAAAAGGAAGCGAAATTCGATTTTTCCGAAATTTTGGAAGCAAAAGTGATAGTAACAATTTAGAAGCAAAAGTGCTGGTAACAATAATTTAACGGTATAGCGCAATGGAAAATTTGGCACTCATCGAGTCCTTCTCGGAGTTTAAGGACGATAAGTTTATTGACAGGGTAACGCTGATGGCAATTTTGGAAGAGGTTTTCCGCGGTGCCCTCAAAAAGAAGTTTGGTGACGACGATAACTTTGATATCATCATCAATCCCGACAAGGGCGACCTCGAGATATGGCGTAACCGGGTGGTCGTACCCGATGGGGAGGTAGAGGAACCGAATGCGGAAATTTCGTTGTCGGAAGCCCAGAAGATAGAGCCCGATTTTGAAGTGGGCGAAGAAGTATCCGAAGAGGTAAAGCTCATCAATCTGGGACGGAGGGCCATCTTGGCGTTGCGCCAGAACCTGATCGCCAAAATCCATGAACACGACAATACGACCATCTATAAGCATTTCAAAGATCTTGAAGGCGAAATTTACACGGCCGAGGTTCACCACATCCGTCACAAGGCGATTATTTTACTCGATGATGAGGGCAACGAGCTTATCATGCCCAGGGACCGCCAAATTCCGTCGGACTTTTTTAGGAAAGGTGATAACGTGCGCGGTATCATCGAAACGGTGGAGCTTAAAGGAACGAAACCGGTCATCATCTTTTCAAGGGCGTCCCCTAAATTTTTGGAGGCCCTGTTTTTTCAAGAAATTCCCGAAGTGTATGACGGCTTGATCACCATCAAGAAAGCGGTACGTATTCCCGGGGAGAAGGCAAAGGTCGCCGTCGATTCATACGACGACCGGATCGATCCGGTAGGGGCCTGTGTGGGCATGAAAGGATCCCGGATCCACGGTATCGTCCGCGAACTGGGCAACGAGAACATCGATGTCATCAACTGGACGGCCAACCCTCAGCTGATGGTACAGCGCGCGTTGAGTCCAGCCCGGGTCACCAGTGTCAAATTGAACGATGAGAACATGACCGCCCAGGTGTATTTGCGTCCCGAGGAGGTTTCCAAGGCCATTGGCCGCGGCGGCCATAACATCCGTTTGGCCGGGCAGTTGACGGGCTACGAGATAGACGTGTTCCGCGAAGGCGTCGAGGAAGATGTGGAACTTGCCGAATTCAGCGACGAAATCGATAGCTGGATCATCGAGGAGTTCAAGAAAATCGGTCTCGATACGGCCCGGAGTATTTTGGAACAGGATGTCGAAGACCTGGTAAAACGTACCGATCTCGAAGAGGAAACCATTTCGGAAGTGGTACGCATACTCAAGGAAGAATTGGAAGAATAACGCAAAGCGGGTTCATGAACCCCCACCGGGGTTCTGTATATTCGCAGCGATTGCGATAAGATTATTTTACATGCCCATTATCTCGACACCCAAGGAACGGGCCTGTCAAGGTGCAGGGCCAATTTGGAACGATATTGATTTCCGTATCGGAAGTTAAGAGAATTAGGAGAACGTATTTATGGCAGACATTGCAAAAATAAGGCTTAACAAGGTTTTAAAGGAATTCAATATTTCTTTGGACAGGGCAGTGGATTTCCTCGCCTCGAAAGGGCATGAGATCGACGCGCGGCCGACTACCAAAATTTCTGACGAGGTATACGGGGTGCTTCAGGACGAGTTCGAGACCGACAAGAGCAAGAAGGTGGCCTCAAAGGAAGTCGGCGAGGAAAAGCGAAAGGAAAAGGAAGCCCTGCGTTTGCAGCAGGAGCGGGAACAGGAGGAAAGAAGATTGGTGCGGGAACGCCGCACCGAATCCGCCGCCGAGGACAAGATGGTAGGCAGGGTTGAGCTGAGTGGCCCCAAGCAGGTCGGTAAGATCGATCTCGATGCCAACAAAAAGCCCGCTCCCAAGCAGGAGAAAGAACAGGACATGGTCGAAAAGGCCGTAGCGCCGGAAAAGGAGGAAAAGGCCGCCGAGCCCGAAAAAGAAGTTGAAGCCCAAAAGGAGGCAAAAACGCCAGAGGAAGGCGAATCCAAGGAAAAGGAAGGGGAGAAGAAACAACAGGAAGAGCAGATTCTGGCCACCAAATACCAAAAGCTTTCTGGCCCCAAGATTACCGATAAGATCGATCTTTCACAGTTCAAAAAAGCCAAGAAAAAGAAGGAGGAATCGAAATCTTCCGAGGGCGGCGGACGCAAAAGGCGCCGCAAACGCATCGTCAGCAAGAGCGATTCCGAAAAGGGTGATACAAGCAGATTGTCCAGAAAAGGAGGGCGAAGGGCCGGTGCCAAGGTCGAGCCCACTGAAGAGGACGTTCAGAAAAAGATCGCGGAGACCCTTGAAAAGCTTCAGGGTAAATCCAAAAAAGGCAAAGGCGCCAAGTACAGAAGAAGCAAGCGTGACCAGCACCGCGAGCAGACCGAGAAGGATTTCGAGCAGCAAGAATTGGAGAACAAGACCCTAAAGGTAACGGAATTTGTTACCGCTGGGGAGATCGCCACTATGATGGACGTATCCACGACCGAGATCATCTCCGCCTGTATGTCCCTCGGCTTGATGGTGACCATGAACCAGCGGTTAGACGCCGAGACGCTTTCCATTGTAGCGGATGAGTTCGGTTATGATGTTGAATTTGTCACCGCCGATCTCGAGGAATCCATCAAGATCGCCGCAGATGACGAGAAAGATTTGGTACCACGCGCGCCCATCGTTACCGTTATGGGCCATGTCGACCATGGTAAGACCTCTTTGCTCGACTATGTGCGAAAGGCCAATGTCATCGCCGGCGAGAGCGGGGGCATCACCCAGCACATCGGGGCCTATTCCGTGTCCTTATCGGATGATGAAAAAATTACCTTTCTCGATACCCCCGGTCACGAAGCCTTTACGGCGATGCGGGCCCGGGGCGCACAAGTGACCGATATTGCGGTCATCGTCATCGCTGCCGACGACGACATCATGCCCCAGACCAAGGAAGCTATCAGCCATGCCCAGGCAGCTGGTGTTCCGATTGTGTTCGGCATAAACAAGACCGATCTGCCGACGGCCAATCCCGAGAAAATCAAGGAAGGCCTGGCCAATATGAACCTGTTGGTCGAGGACTGGGGCGGTAAAATCCAGTCCCACGACATCTCCGCCAAAACCGGGGCGGGTGTACCGGAACTTTTGGAAAAGGTGTTGCTGGAAGCCGAGCTTTTAGAACTCAAGGCGAATCCCGATAAGATGGCCAATGGCACCGTCGTAGAAGCGTTCCTGGACAAGGGCCGGGGTTACGTCTCCACCATTTTGGTACAGGGGGGCACGTTAAAAATCGGCGATTACGTGTTGGCAGGCACCCATAGTGGTAAGGTCAAGGCGATGCAAGACGAACGGGGCCACAACATATCCGAAGCGGGTCCGGCGACGCCCGTTTCCATTTTAGGATTGGACGGAGCGCCACAGGCCGGCGATAAGTTTCATGTATTGGAAGATGAAAGGGAAGCCAAGCAGATAGCCACCAAACGATCTCAATTGCAGCGGGAACAGACCGTCCGTACCCAACGCCATATCACATTGGACGAGATCGGAAGGCGTATCGCGCTGGGCGACTTCAAGGAACTGAACATCATCCTGAAAGGCGATGTCGACGGTTCGGTGGAAGCGTTGACGGACTCCTTCCAAAAACTATCCACGGAAGAGATACAGGTGAACATCATCCATAAAGGAGTAGGTGCGATTACCGAATCCGACGTGTTGCTGGCTTCGGCATCCGACGCCATCATCATCGGCTTTAACGTACGGCCGATGGGCAATGCGAGGGATTTGGCGGAAAAAGAGGAAATCGACATCCGTATGTATTCCATCATCTACGATGCCATCAACGACTTGAAGGATGCCATGGAAGGCATGCTGTCACCGGAAATAAAGGAAGAGATTACCGGTACCGCCGAAATTCGGGAGACCTTCAAGATTTCCAAGGTGGGCACCATCGCAGGGTGTATGGTGACCAACGGCAAGATTTTCCGCAATTCGGGTATTCGACTGATCCGCGACGGCGTAGTGGTGTATACCGGGGAACTCGCCTCGCTCAAACGCTTTAAGGACGACGTAAAGGAGGTAGCCAAAGGCTACGATTGCGGTCTGCAGATCAAGAACTACAACGATGTGAAGGAAGGCGATATCGTAGAGGCCTTCCAGGAAGTAGCTGTCAAGAAGAAGTTGAAAACGAAATAAGGGCAATTTGTGATTTTACCGCCTGTTCGGTGCCAACAACATCGCATCCGGATATTTTTTCCGCACTTCCAAGAATTTCCGCTCAGCGTCCAATTTGTTCTTGAAGCGACCCACCCTTACCCGGTAGGTGGGGGAGTCGAAATCGATTTTTAGAGGAAGGTCCGGAAAATCCTGCTGCACCTTGGCTTCAATTTCCTGGGCCTTGTCATAGGATCCGAAACCGACCTGGATGCGATAGTGATCCGCACTTTCGTTGGCTTTTTTGTATATGGCCAGCAATTCCCCTATTTTTTGATCTTGTTGAATGTTTATTTTTCCCTGTTGGGCCATGCCAAAAACGCAGGAAAACGAGAGAATCGTAAGGCAGATAGCTCTTTTCATCGATGTAATTTAAGAGGTTCGAATGTCTTGTGCAAAGGTAATTTTTTAAAAATCAAACATAACCAAATCCATTTATTTAGAACAGATATAAATTAGATATTATCGAAGCGTTAACATTTTTGAAATAAAGTCAATGTCGTATTTTTGCACTCGATTTTAGCATGTAAAAATCGCGTTATTACTACGATGCATCCGAATATCGTGCCAAGGTCGAGATAGAAATGTGATCCTATGCAAAAGCTTCCGTACCTCCATCGAATATCCAAGGTTTTAGGTATCAGTTTATTTATTTTCTTACTTTTTTCCGCATCCATTTTCGCACAGGAAGATACGGCACAGGATACGGCCACGACCGCCCCTGCCAATTCCGACCAAGCCGCGACTGCTGCCGAAGATGCGGCCGGGGGTGCGGGTGTCTGTGGTGAGGGCGACCCGGTCAACGGTAAAGCGCTCTTTAACCAAAACTGTGCCGCCTGCCATGCCTTGAACCGTAAGATGACCGGTCCGGAACTCGCGAACGTGGCCACGAGGTTGACGGAGGAAGAGGGATTGGATTGCGAATGGATCTATTCGTGGATTAAGAACAGTCAGGGCATGATAGCTTCCGGCGATGCCTATGCCAACGAAATCTTCAACGAGTACAACCAGACGACCATGACCGCCTTCCCGACCCTGAGCAATCAGGATATCAACGATATCTTGGCCTATACTGCGGCACCTCCCAAAAAAGCAAAGGAAGCGCCCGAGGCAGCGGTACCCGGAGCGACTGCCGGCGGTGGTTCCGGCATATCCAACGAAATCATTCTCGGAGCCCTAGCCCTGGTATTCGGCCTTTTGGTCGTTATGCTCTTCCTGGTCAACAAAACCCTCAAGAGAATCGCCGTCGCCAATGGCATCGTCATCGAGAAGGAAGCAGCCGAAAAGCGTACCCCGATTTGGAAGGCCTTTGCCCAAAACCAGTTCCTGGTCTTGGTATCCGTCATCTTCCTGTTGCTGGGCGGTGCCTATCTAGCCTATGGCTGGATGATGCAGATCGGCGTTGACCAAGGCTACGCCCCTATACAGCCGATACACTTTTCACATCGGATCCATGCCGGGGGGAACAAGATCGAATGTAAGTACTGCCATTCGTCGGCAAGGGTATCCAAACATTCGGGCATTCCCTCCCTGAACGTCTGTATGAACTGCCACAAATCCATCTATCAGGTCTCCGAGGAAACCTTGGAGGAGGGAAAAAGGGAGTACGGGGTAGATTACAACAAAGAGATCCAAAAACTCTATGCGGCCGTCGGCTGGGATGAGGAAAACCAAAAATATACCGGCGATACCCAGCCCGTTGAATGGATCCGTATCCACAACCTGCCCAATTTCGCCTATTTCAACCACTCCCAGCATCATATTGTCGGAGGCATCCAGTGCCAGGAGTGCCATGGCCCCGTACAGGAAATGGAAGTCATGTACCAATATTCACCATTGACCATGGGCTGGTGTATTAATTGCCACCGCGAGACCAACGTCAAGATTGCGGGTAACCCCTACTATGAAAAAATACATGAGGAATTATCCCAAAAGTATGGTGTGGAGGAGTTGACGGTGGCCCAGATGGGAGGTATCGAGTGTGGCAAATGTCACTATTGATTCCATATCCGTCCCGAAATTGAACAAAGCTATTTTAGAACGCGATTTACGAACAACGATATATGGCATCGAATAAAAAATATTGGAAGAGCGAAGCGGAGTTAAATCCCAACGATTCCGTGGTCGAAAAGTTACGGCATAACGAATTCGTTGAAGAACTTCCCGTTGACGATTTCCTAGGCGACAAGGAAAGCCTTTCTTCTTCCAATACCAATCGTAGGGATTTTTTGAAGTACCTTGGTTTTAGCACCGCAGCGGCCTCCATGGCGGCCTGTCAGGGCCCGATCAACAAGTCCATCCCCTACGTGGTACTACCGGAAAACATCGTGCCGGGTATTGCGAACTATTACGCTACCAGCATCGCCAACGGGTTCGATTTTGCGAATGTTCTCATAAAGACCCGTGAAGGTCGGCCGATAAAAGTCGAAAACAACACCGAGGCGAAGGTCGGTGGTAGCGCCAACGCCAGGGTTCAGGCTTCGGTACTGTCGCTGTACGATAGTACCCGCCTACAAGGGCCCCTGGCCAATGGCGAACCCGTCGAATGGGAAATTCTGGATGCCGCGGTCAAGGCCAAAATCGCAAGCCTCCGAAATTCCGGACAACAGATTGCCCTTTTGACACAGACCTACGCCAGTCCCTCTACGCAACGCCTTATTACTGAATTCAGGAACACGTATGGCAACGTCAACCATGTGACCTACGACGCCATTTCCGAAGATGCGGCGCTGACCGCTTTCGAAGCCAAATACGGCGAACGCGCGTTGGCGGACTACGATTTTGAAAAAGCGGACCTGATCGTCTCTTTCGGAGCGGATTTTTTGGCCGATTGGCAGGGCGGCGGTTACGAGGGAGGTTATGCCAAGGGGCGCATTCCCAAAGAGGGAAAAATGTCGCGCCATGTGCAGTTCGAGGCCAATATGTCATTGACCGGTGCCAACGCCGATAAGCGGGTGCCGCTCACTCCGATGTTGCAGAAAGTGGCCCTGGCGCAACTGTATGCGAAATTGAACGGTACCAGTATTGGTGGTGAGCTCGACGAAAATGTGGTACGTGCACTGGACAGCATCGCCGCCCAGATACGGAACAATAGGGGCAGTGCCGTGGTGGTCACCGGTCTTGACGATGTCAATGCCCAGACCGTAGTACTCGCTATCAATGAAATGTTGGGTAGCAAGGCTTTCGATCCGCAGGCACCCCGGTATGTCAGGCAGGGAAATACCGAGGCGGTAGCAAACCTGATTACGGATATGAAGGCAGGTAAAGTCGGCGCGCTGTTTATGGATGGCGTCAATCCGATGTATACCTTGCCCAATGCGGCCGATTTTAAGGAAGGTATCGAAAAAACGGGATTCTCCCTTATCTTCTCCACCAACTGGAACGAGACCACCGAGGTGACCCATTATACCGGTGCCGCCAACCATTATCTCGAATCCTGGGGGGATGTACAGATCAAAAAAGGACAGTACGGCCTGATGCAGCCCACTATCCGCGAACTCTTCGATACGCGACAGTTCCAAAGTTCCTTGTTAAAATGGATGGGCAGCGCAAGCACGTATTACGATTATATCAGGGAAACCTGGGAAACTTCGATCCTAAACGACGGCATGGATTGGAACAGGGCACTGCACGATGGGGTCTTTCCATCGGCGAAGGGCGGCGGACCTACCATGTTCCCCATCATGTCTACCATGCCCGATGCATTGCAGGAAGAGGTGGGCATTTCGGCGGACGCTGAAAATAACGCTGAAAATACGGGCGGCGCATCCACAGACCCGCAGAATACCATGTCCGGGCGCGATGACAAGGAAGAGGTGGTCGATGGGGACAATGAAAATACGTCCGAAACCGATACCGCACCCGTATCTGAAACAAGGGCCGTTTCCATTCCCGATGCTATCAATGCGCTTGCGAACGCTACGAGCGGCGGGGGTATGGAACTGTGCCTATATTCCAAGGTAGGCATGGGTGCCGGCCAACAGGCCAATAATCCTTGGCTGCAGGAGTTTCCCGATCCCATTACACGGGTATCCTGGGACAACTACGCAATGGTCTCCAAGGCCGATGCCGAACGATTGGGCCTTACCAACGAAAATGTGGCCAATGGCGGTCTTGACGGGAGCTATGCCAACCTTACCGTGAACGGGGTTACGATTAACACGGTACCGGTAATTATACAGCCCGGCCAGGCCGTGGGTTCTGTAGGCCTTGCCTTTGGTTATGGTAAGAAGGTAGGTATGAAGAAAGAGATGCAGGTTGGCATAAACGCCTATCTCCTGTACCAAAACTTTAACAACACCCAACCCGTCACTATCGAAAAGGCCTCGGGAATGCACGAATTCGCCTGTATCCAATTGCAGAATACATTGATGGGCCGGGGCGATATCATCAAGGAAACGACCCTTGAAATATTTAACACCAGGGACCATGAGGAGTGGAACCATGTTCCGCATGTATCGCTCGACCACCAATCGGTACCTACGACCACCGTAGACCTTTGGGATGGTTTCGATCGTTCGATCGGGCATCACTTCAACATGTCGATCGACCTGAATGCCTGTACCGGGTGCGGGGCCTGCGTCATTGCCTGCCATGCCGAAAACAACGTGCCGGTAGTGGGCAAGCAAGAGGTGCGGCGAAGTAGGGATATGCACTGGTTGCGTATCGACCGGTACTACTCGTCCGAAGCGACGTTCGAAGATGACATTACCAAAAAGGAGGAGTTTGATGGCCTTTATGGGGAGAAAGGTTCGTTGGGTGGTTTTGGGGAATTGGAAGACCCTGCTGCCAATCCGCAGGTAGCCTTTCAGCCGGTGATGTGCCAACACTGTAACCATGCACCCTGCGAAACGGTCTGTCCGGTTGCGGCCACGGCCCACGGACGGCAAGGCCAGAACCAAATGGCCTATAACCGCTGTGTGGGTACCCGCTATTGCGCCAATAACTGTCCCTATAAGGTACGGCGGTTCAACTGGTTCCTGTACAACAACAACGACGAGTTCGATTACCATATGAACAACGATCTGGGCAAAATGGTGCTGAACCCCGATGTCACCACCCGTTCCAGGGGAGTTATGGAAAAATGCTCGATGTGCATCCAAAGAACCCAGAAAACCATCCTGGATGCCAAGATGGACGGTCGCATCATTAAGGATGGCGAGTTCCAGACGGCATGTTCTGCCGCCTGCGGTACCGGGGCTATTGTTTTCGGGGACATCAACGACGAAGAAAGTCAGGTTTCAGAACTGCTCGCAAGCGAAAGGATGTACCATTTGCTAGAGCATATCGGTACAAAACCCAATGTATTCTATCACGTAAAAGTGCGAAATACCAACGAGGCATAGCAAGTTAAAACGTAAGTAATTATAATTTAGATTTATGGCGTCGCATTACGAAGCACCTATACGAAAGCCACTGGTACTCGGGGACAAAGGCTACCACGATGTTAGTGTGGACATTGCCGCTCCCGTCGAGGGCAGGGCGAACCGGCATTGGTGGATTGTCTTTACCATTGCATTGGTCGCGTTTCTTTGGGGTGTTGGTTGTATCATTTACACCGTATCTACGGGTATTGGTACCTGGGGGCTCAACAAGACCGTAGGCTGGGCCTGGGATATTACCAACTTCGTTTGGTGGGTGGGTATCGGCCACGCCGGTACCTTGATTTCTGCCGTATTGCTGCTTTTCCGACAGAAATGGAGAATGGCCATCAACCGATCGGCAGAGGCGATGACCATTTTTTCGGTAATCCAAGCGGGACTTTTCCCGATCATCCACATGGGCCGTCCTTGGTTGGCCTATTGGGTACTGCCCATCCCCAACCAGTTTGGATCCCTGTGGGTGAACTTTAACTCCCCCTTGCTCTGGGACGTTTTTGCGATATCGACCTACCTTTCGGTTTCCTTGGTTTTTTGGTGGACGGGCCTATTGCCCGATTTTGCCATGATCCGTGACCGGGCGGTAAAACCCTTCCAAAAGAAAATTTACGGGCTTCTGAGCTTTGGATGGTCGGGCCGTGCCAAAGACTGGCAGCGCTTCGAGGAAGTGTCCCTGGTACTGGCCGGTCTAGCTACACCGCTTGTACTTTCGGTACATACCATCGTATCTTTCGATTTTGCCACCTCGGTCATCCCGGGATGGCATACCACTATTTTCCCGCCCTATTTTGTGGCCGGTGCGATTTTTTCCGGCTTTGCCATGGTAAATACACTGCTGATCATCATGCGGAAGGTATGCAGTCTTGAGGCCTATATCACCGTGCAGCACATTGAGTTGATGAACATCGTGATCATGCTTACGGGTTCCATAGTGGGCTGTGCCTATATCACGGAACTTTTTATGGCTTGGTATTCCGGCGTGGAATACGAGCAGTACGCTTTTTTGAACAGGGCGACGGGCCCCTATTGGTGGGCCTATTGGAGTATGATGACCTGTAACGTATTCTCGCCACAGTTCATGTGGTTCAAGAAATTACGCACGAGCATTATGTTCTCCTTCTTTATTTCGATCGTGGTGAACATCGGTATGTGGTTCGAGCGTTTCGTAATCATCGTCACCTCGTTGCACCGCGATTACCTCCCCTCTTCGTGGACAATGTTCTCCCCGACTTTTGTCGACATCGGGATATTTATCGGAACCGTCGGATTTTTCTTCGTGCTGTTCCTACTGTACGCAAGAACCTTTCCCGTAATCGCCCAGGCAGAGGTGAAAACCATCTTGAAATCATCCGGTGAGCGCTATAAAAAATTGCGCGCGGCCGGAAAACCCTTGTACACTATTGAAAGGACAAAGGGGATCAAACCCAGAAGGGAACCAGTTACCGACGCTGTTTTGATGGGTGAGATAGTACCCGCCAAAGACGATAAGTCAGGGGTGTCCGATCTGTTGAGCAGTATCGGTAGATACGATGCGGCGACCCAAAAACCGGACGACCTCAAGAAAATTAAGGGCGTCGGACCCCAGATGGAGGCAACGCTCAACGAAATAGGTATTTACACCTTCGAACAGGTGGGAAGAATGAAAAAACGGGACTATGACCTTCTCGATACGATTACCGAATCCTTCCCCGGTCGGGCGCAGCGTGACGATTGGGCGGGGCAGGCGCGTTTGTTGAGCAATACGCGCAGCGAGTAGTAAAAAATAAACAACCGCAAGTTGTGGTAAGACTTTGAAACCCACTTAGGTAGAAAGGCGCGAAACCGGACTTGCACTTGAATCGATAAAAATGGCATCGAAAACCATACATGCATATTACGACGACGACGACGTGCTGATGCATGCCGTAAAAAAGGTCAAGTCGGCCAAGCACCATATCGCTGAGGTCTATTGCCCGTTTCCCGTACACGGCTTGGACAAGGCCATGGGCCTGGCCCCCACACGGATCGCCATTGCCTCTTTTCTGTACGGTTGCGTAGGTCTGATCGTGGCTATCGTGATGATGGACTTCATGATGATCGATGATTGGGCACAGGATATTGGTGGCAAACCCAGTTTCAGTTATATCGAGAACATGCCGGCCTTTGTGCCCATTATGTTCGAGTTGACGGTATTCTTCGCCGCGCATTTGATGGTGATAACCTTTTATCTGCGCAGTAAGTTGTGGCCGTTCAAGAAGGCTCAAAATCCCGATGTTCGAACTACCGACGATCATTTTTTAATGGAAATCGATGTGCACGGTGATATAGATGAGCTGCAAGAATTGCTGATCGAAACGGGCGCCGTGGAGATCAGTATTATGGAAAATAATAGCCATTGACGATGAATATATATAAAAAAATAGGAATTGTATTGGGAATCGGGCTCCTAGCGACGTCGTGTTCCGAGAAAGGCGAACGGAATTACCAGTATATGCCAGATATGTACGAATCGGTAGCCTACGAAACCTATGATGCGGTCGATTTTCTCCCCGATGGACAGGAAGCGCTATATCCGCCCCTTAATACGATCCCCAGGGGTTGGATGCCGTACCCCTTGGAAAATACACTCGAGGGAAAAGAGCAGGCCAGAAATCTACGGAGTCCCATAACAGCCACCGATTCGGTGCAAAGGGCCGAACTCGAGGCCGAGGGATCCCAGCTCTATACCATCTATTGTGCGATATGCCACGGCGATACAGGCGACGGACAGGGCTATTTGGTGCAGCAGGAAAAAATATTAGGCGTTCCCAGCTACGCGGATCCCGTGCGGAACATCACGGTGGGCACCACCTATCATACCATACAATACGGTTTGAACGCCATGGGGTCGTACGCATCACAATTGAATCCCAAAGAGATGTGGCAAGTGTCGGAGTACGTTATGACCCTGAAGGACGAATTATCACAACAATAGAGTAGCACGATATGTACACAATTTCGAACAATTTAAGGATTGGGGCCATCATCTTGATGGTCGTAGGTGCCCTGGGCATCGTCGGTGGTTTTTGGATGGCGCCCGGTACGGTCGAGGAGGCCAAGGCGATGGTGGCCACACACGAGGAGGGCCATGGCGGGTCCCATCAAAATAGTTACGAAGAGAACCCGCAGGGCGAAGTGGGTATGGGCGCCGAGGTCGAACATGGCAACGCCCTCGAAGGGGAACATGACGCATCGCACGACGAACACCTACTGCATCAGTTGCAGAACCGGCCCTGGGCGGCCCTATACGTCGCGGCGCTTCTCTTTTTTATGATTTCCTTTGGGGTATTGGCCTTTTATGCGATAAACCGCGCGGCCCAGGCAGGATGGTCACCTATGCTCTTCAGGGTTATGGAAGGCATAACGGCCTATTTGGTGCCCGGAGGCATCGTAATCTTCGTCATCTTGCTACTGTCCGTGCTGCACGTGAACCACATGTTTGTATGGATGGATCCCGAGGTTGTCGCCGACGACCCCATCCTGCAAGGTAAGTCCGGCTATTTGAATCCCGTCTGGTTTTTGATCCGTGCGGCACTATTTTTAGGGGGATGGATCGCCTACCGCGAGTATTCCCGACGCTTGTCCCTACAACAGGACGAGTCCAACGACAACACCAACTTCAAACTGAATTTCAGGATATCGGCTGGTTTTTTGGTTTTTTACCTCATTACCGAATCCATGGTCTCCTGGGATTGGATCATGAGCCTTGAACCACACTGGTTCAGCACGCTTTTCGGATGGTATATCTTTGCGAGTATGATGCTTGCTGGTATCACCGTAATCGCGATGGTTGCTATTTTCCTTAAATTTTCGGGATACTTGCCCGACGTAAATGATAGCCATATACACGATTTGGCCAAGTATATGTTCGGTTTTAGTATTTTTTGGACCTATTTGTGGTTTGCCCAGTTCATGCTGATATGGTATGCCAACATTCCCGAGGAAGTCACGCATTTCGTGCAGCGGATAGACGATTATCAACTGCCTTTTTTCGGGATGCTTGTGTTGAACTTCGTACTTCCCTTTTTGTTGCTGATGAACAGCGATTACAAGCGCATCAACTGGTTTGTGGTTATGTCGGGCATCATCATATTGGTCGGGCAGTACATCAATTTTTACCAATTGATCATGCCGGGCACCGTGGGGGATCAATGGTTTATCGGGATACCCGAACTGGGGGCCCTGTTTTTCTTTGCGGGCTTTTTCATCCTTTGGACATTTAGGGCCCTGGCGAGTGCGCCCCTGCAGCCCAAACGAAACCCATTTATCGAAGAAAGCCGTCAGTTTCATTACTAGATTACGGTATTGTTACCTAATTTTAACGTGTAATAGTAGAATATACAATGACTACCATATTAGTTTTAACGGTGTTGGCCTTAGTGGCGATCGCAATTTGGCAAATGACCAAAATCTTCGAACTATCGCAACTCAGGGCAGAGACCAATACCTCCGAAATAGCGAACGATTCCGACAACAATACGAACGGATATCTGTTATTCGCCTTTCTGATCTTTATTTATGGCATTACGATATTTAGTTTTGCGAAATACGGAAAAATGCTGTTGCCCGAAGCGGCTTCTGAACACGGCTCGGAGTATGATAATTTGATGCTCATTTCGATGGTCATTATCTTTTTCGTACAGACCATAACCCAGGCCCTGTTGCATTACTTCGGATATAAATATCGGGGCGAAGAAGGCAAAAGGGCACTATTTTATGCGGATAACGACCGTTTGGAGTTTATTTGGACCATTATTCCCGTTATCGTTTTGGCAGGATTGATCCTGTGGGGACTCTATACGTGGACGAACATTATGGACGTCAACGAGGAAGGCGACCCGCTGATCGTCGAACTCTATGGCCAACAGTTCAACTGGACGGCCCGGTACGGTGGGGAGGATAACGTTTTGGGGCAGGCCAACGTTCGGATGATCGATATCGACAAGGCCAACGTACTCGGTCTGGACGAGGCCGACACTTACGCCGCCGACGATATTATCGTCAAAGAGCTGCACCTTCCCGTAGGCAGGAAGGTTAATTTCAAGATCCGTTCCCAAGACGTACTGCACTCCGCTTACATGCCTCACTTCAGGGCGCAGATGAATGCGGTGCCTGGGATGATAACGGAATTCTCGTTCACGCCTATAATTACTACCGACGAGATGCGCCAAAGGCCCGAAGTTATCGATAAGGTCAAAAGAACAAACGAAATACGGGCCGAACGGGCTGCCAACGGGGAGGACAATTCCGATCCTTGGGAGTTCGACTACATTTTGCTTTGTAACAAAATCTGCGGCAAGTCGCACTATAACATGCAGATGAAGATTATCGTGGAGACCCAGGAAGAATACGATGCTTGGATGGCCCAGCAGAAGACCTTTGCCCAAACCGTGATGTCCGGTGGTGACGATACGCAACAAGGCACGAATACTACGGAAGGTACGGCGGCCGAAGATACCCGGGAACAAAAGGATACGCAAACGTCGGAAACAGCCATGGCCGGGCAGTAAAAATGGCGACAAATCTGGCGGAGCCAACGAACTAAAAAAATTGCAAATTAAAAAGGAACCTTTATGTCTGTAACAGCACATACCCCAATAGATGATCATGAGGAGCACGCTCATCATCATAAGCAGACCTTTATTACCAAATACATATTTAGCCAGGATCACAAGATGATTTCCAGGCAATACCTTATCACAGGCCTTATCATGGGCGTTGTCGGTATCGCCATGTCGCTGTTATTTCGAATGCAGCTGGCCTGGCCCGGCGAAGCCAACCCCATTTTCGGGGCTTTGCTCGGCAAATGGGCGCCCGATGGCGTTATGGATGCCGATGTCTATTTGGCCTTGGTGACCATCCATGGTACCCTGATGGTGTTTTTTGTGCTCACGCAGGGCCTTAGTGGTACTTTCAGTAACCTCTTGATTCCCCTACAGATCGGCGCCCGGGATATGGCTTCTGGCTTTTTGAACATGCTCTCGTACTGGTTGTTCTTTACCTCGTCGGTTATCATGATAGGGTCCCTGTTCGTTGAGGCGGGCCCCGCAGCGGCCGGGTGGACCATTTATCCGCCCTTGAGCGCCCTTCCGATGGCACAGCCCGGTTCAGGCCTCGGAATGACGCTATGGCTGGTTTCCATGGCCATCTTTATCGCGTCTTCGCTTATGGGTTCCTTGAACTATATCGTAACGGTCATCAATCTAAGAACGAAAGGGATGTCGATGACCCGGTTGCCTCTGACCATTTGGGCGTTGTTCGTGACCGCAATTATAGGGGTGGTATCTTTCCCCGTACTCTTGTCGGCCGCTTTAATGCTTATAATGGACCGAAGCTTCGGGACTTCCTTTTTTCTTTCGGATATTTTTATTCAAGGTGAGGTGTTGCATTATCAGGGCGGATCTCCCGTTTTGTACGAGCACCTGTTCTGGTTCCTGGGGCACCCCGAAGTGTATATCGTCATCCTACCGGCCATGGGTATCGTATCCGAAGTGTTGTCCGTCAATGCGCGTAAACCGATTTTTGGATATCGTGCCATGATCGCATCCATACTGGCGATTGCCTTTTTATCGACCATCGTATGGGGGCACCATATGTTCATTTCGGGGATGAACCCGTTTTTGGGATCGGTGTTTACCTTTACTACCTTGTTGATCGCGATTCCCTCGGCGGTCAAGGCCTTTAACTGGATTACTACCTTGTGGAAGGGAAACCTACAGCTGAACCCTGCGATGTTGTTTTCCATCGGTATGGTTTCCACTTTTATAACGGGGGGTCTCACCGGTATTATTCTCGGCGATAGCACCCTCGATATCAACGTACACGATACCTATTTCGTCGTGGCCCACTTCCATCTGGTGATGGGTATTTCGGCACTTTATGGGATGTTCGCGGGTATTTATCACTGGTTCCCGAAATTATTCGAGGGCAAGATGATGAACAAAAATCAGGGGTACTTCCATTTTTGGATAACCGCCATCGGATCCTATGGTATATTTTTTCCGATGCATTTTGTCGGTATGGCCGGCGTTCCCAGACGGTACTACGAGAACACGGCTTTCCCGATGTTCGACGAACTGACCGATGTACAGATATTGATGACGGTTTTCGCCCTGATTACGGCCGGTGCGCAACTGGTTTTCGCCTACAATTTCGTCCGCAGCATTTTCTACGGAAAGATGGGTCCCAAAAACCCTTGGAAGGCGACTACTTTGGAATGGACCGCTCCCCAGAAGCACATCCATGGCAACTGGCCGGGCGCGATTCCCGAAGTACACCGTTGGCCTTATGATTACAGTAAAGTAGATGAAAATGATGAGTACATCCTTCCGGGACAGGATTTCGTGCCTCAGGATGTTCCTTTGCAAGCCGATGAGGAAGAGCTCAGTCATTGACATGAATGATGTTAAGGATGTTAAGGGCCAATTGCAACGCTCGATGAAAAACACGATTCCCTTTCTGGTTTTGCTTCTTTGCTTTCAGGCCTATTCCCAGCGTGAACCTAAAATTAAGGGTAACGGCGATGTGACGGAGGTACGGGAAAGCCTCCCGCCGTTTAGGGCCATCGAATTGAAGGACGACCTTGAAATCAGGCTCAAAAAGGCACCGGAAGAGGGGTACACCATCAAGGCGGACGACAATCTTATCGACGTACTGAAATTTGAGGTCGAGGACAGTACCTTGGTCATCACCTCGTTCTACAAAATCACCGGGAAAAAGAAACTGGAGATTACCATTAATTACAACTATCTTGGGGCATTGCTGCTTCGCGACGGGACTATAAGTATGAAGGCCCCCATTGTATCGGACGAACTATCCGTAAAGACCTACGGATCCTCCGACCTACAACTCAATGCCGAGGCATCCCAGATCAGTATCGGTATGGAGGGCAACAGCACTGGAAATTTTGTGCTGACCGGTGACACCATAGATATTACCTTAACGGATAGGGCGGATGCACGGATCTATACGGATAGCGGTACAAACCACCTAAAAATGTACAAAAACGCTTCGGCCGATATGGAGGGTACGGTAGAGCGTTTTAATATCGAATTGTTCGAGAAAGCGGGATTAGAGGGCAGCCGTCTTGTGGCACAAAAGGCCTTTTTAAATCTTCAGGGTTCCCCTTCCGCCGAAGTCCACGTTCAGCAGGAGGTGGAACTGACCTCTTCCGGATCGTCAAGGACCTACCTCTATGGTGAAGGAAAAATCAAGATCCACGAATTTTTGGATACTTCGGAGCTGCACAAGAAGCAGTAATTTTTATGGGGACTATCTCTCAAATTCTTACATCGGCTGCCTATCGCTACTATCGACCGTCTCCTTCCCCGTACCCACGACCACACGGGGGCTTGTGCCTGAACTTGCGCCTGAATTTGAACTTTCTGCGGCAATCGGGGCCGTCATCAAATGCCCGGGTATCCCGAACCCATCCACCAGAACCCCGATATGGGGCCGCAGTTCGGTGCAGAGACGTTCCACCCGTTGGCGGATGGCTTTGGATTTGGTGCTTCCTAAATAACCTTGCTCCAGATACCATTCCGCATCCTGTCTTATTTCGTGCAGGGCATAGAGCGTTCCCAACTTTTCGAAAAGGCCCTTATTTTTTCCGTCGGGGAGTTTCTCGGTGAAATCGGCAAAGGTCTTATAGGCCAATTCCACGCTATATGCTTTCCCCAAGGCCAGCAGATGCGTTTGTACCTTTAGGAAGGCTTGATAAGAAGGCATTCCCTTTTTAATATAGTCCCGAATACGCATCGCCAGCGAATAGGTCAACCGGTGGGTACGGTAATCGAAGGCATGTCTGTGGAATTTGGGGTTGTACAGATGGTCCTTGTCCACTTTATTGGTATACCTTGGGTCGATGGTCGTCAGCTTGTTGCTGATCTGTATCCCGATAATTTTTAGTACGGAGGTAAAACCTGCACTGTTGAATTCCGAATGAAAATCGGAGAGTACACCTTTGGCGGCCAGTAGTGAGAGTACGGTGTTATCACCCTCGAATGTGGTAAAGATATCAATGTCGCCTTTCAGGTCGGCTATACGGTTTTCCAAGAGATAGCCCTTGCCGCCACAGGCTTCCCGACATTCTTGGATGGAAGCGTTGGCATACCAGGTTATAATGGCCTTTAAGCCCGCAACCTGCGTCTCGATGACCCGCTTGTCCGTTTGTGAATCCTCACAATACCTGGCCATAATATGATCCAAGGTAACGTGGTAGACGTAGGCACTGGCCACCAACGGGGTCAGGCGCAACTGGTGGGTAGGGTAGTCCATTAGCAAATCTTCCTGTATTTTGTTGCTGTCGTTGAACTGTCGTCTTTTCAGCGCGTGTTTGACGGCGACCGCAAGGGCGAACTTGGCCCCGCCCAATCCCGCCCTGGCGACGCAGATGCGCCCGCCGACCAAGGTGCCGAGCATGGTAAAAAAGCGTTTGTTCGGATTTTTGATATCGGAGCGGTAGGTACCATCCGCTGTAATCTCGCCGTACTTGTCGAGCAGGTTTTCTCGGGGTACCGCCACCTGATCGAACCAAATTTTTCCGTTGTCCACCCCGTTGAGCCCCAATTTATAACCATTGTCCACGACGGTAATTCCGGGTAGCAGTTCGTGCATGTCATTGCGGAGCGGCACCAGAATCGCATGCACGCCCTCGTTCTTTCCGTTGACGATCAATTGGGCGAACACCGTGGCTATGGTCGCATCGAGCGCATTGCCGATATATTCCTTATTATCGTTTTTTCCGGGCGTATGTATGACGAGTCGGTCGCCTTCCTTATGGTAGGTCGCCGTGGTCTTGATACCGCGTACGTTTGATCCGTGTCCCGTTTCGGTCATTGCAAAGCACCCGAGAAGGGAAGCTGAGCCGGCATCCCCGAGATATTGGTCATGGTGTTTCTTTGTACCCAGTTTTTCAACGCTTCCCCCAAAAAGTCCAAACTGCACCCCGAACTTGATGGTCAGGCTGCCATCCACATACATCATATTTTCGAACATATGGGCATAGCCCTCCATATCGTCCTTTCCGCCATAGGCTTCGGGATATGCAATGGCGCCGTAGCCTTTATCCGCCAAAAATTGTACCTGCTCCAACACGATTTTTCGAAAGGTGGACTTGTTTCTATGGATATCCCACGCAAAAACGGGATCCGCCAAAAAGGAACGAAACCCATTCACCAATTCGGCGTGCCCTCCTTTCAGGATGCCGTCTATTTCCGTGGCGTTGTAATATCCGGAAGTGCCCTTATGCTCGATATCGACGTCAAAGAGGTGGCTGTAATGATTCGGTTGTATGCCCAAATGGACCTCGATATGCTTGAGCTTGTCGTTAAAGGGACAGGCTTCGTGGTAATGGCAGACCAGGTTCTGGCTAAACGTGGTCAAGGGATAGGTCTCGCCCTCGACCAGCTTCACTTCGGAATTCGATATCACCTGCTTCCATTGTTTTAGTTCTTGGTTTTCTGGGGGATTTTCGGGGTTTAGCCACGACAGAAGTTCCCTTCTATTTGCCCCATCAAGGGATTCATCTTCCCGGATGGCGTTCTCCACCACGTCGATTTCGGATACCGTGACCAGGTCATCCGACCAGATTACATAAAAAAAGGGAATGTATTGAAGGATTTCGGGAGGATAAGTTTTCTTTTGCATAGGATGAAATTACGAATTTATTGGTAATTAATAGTCTTGGGCCATGCTCCAGGCAAATAGCTCAAAGCGCTTTAAGTCGGGCCTTGGTGCCTGTTGCGGGAATCGTTTTTATTGTACTTAACGAGGTCAGGCGGTCAAGCGTCTTTTTCCCTATCTTTGTTTCACCATGAACGAATACCTAGACCCCACGGGTGATAACTTCTCTGAAGCCGAACTCGATATCGAAAGGGCGTTGCGCCCTATAAGCTTCGACGATTTTACCGGTCAGGCACAGGTCTTGGAAAACCTGAAGGTATTCGTTGAGGCTGCCAATCGTAGGGGCGAGGCCTTGGATCACACGCTCTTTCATGGCCCACCGGGCCTGGGGAAGACCACCTTGGCGCATATCTTGGCCAATGAATTGGGAGTGGGCATCAAAATCACCTCCGGACCGGTGCTGGACAAGCCCGGGGACCTGGCGGGACTGCTCACCAATCTCGGTGAGCGCGACGTACTTTTTATCGACGAGATCCATCGGTTGAGTCCCATTGTCGAGGAATATCTCTACTCCGCCATGGAAGATTACCGGATCGACATCATGATCGAGACCGGCCCCAATGCCCGCTCGGTACAGATTAATTTGAGTCCCTTTACCCTGATCGGTGCCACTACCCGATCGGGACTGCTCACGGCACCCATGCGCGCCCGTTTCGGCATCTCGAGCCGGTTGGAATATTACGATACCGAATTGCTTTCCACTATCGTACAGCGCAGCGCCGATATTTTAAAAGTGCCGATCAGCAATGAGGCGGCTATCGAGATTGCGGGTCGTAGCCGGGGCACCCCGCGGATCTGCAATGCGCTGCTTCGCAGGGTACGCGATTTCGCCCAGATCAAGGGCAACGGCAGCATCGATATGGAGATAGCCCGGTTCGGCCTCAAGGCGCTGAATGTGGATGCCCACGGCCTCGATGAAATGGACAACAAAATATTGACCACCTTGATCGATAAGTTCAAGGGTGGGCCTGTCGGCATTACCACCATCGCCACCGCAGTCTCTGAAAGTGCCGAGACCATCGAAGAAGTCTACGAGCCCTTTTTGATCCAGCAGGGCTTTATCATGCGAACGCCCCGGGGCCGTGAGGCCACCGAATTGGCTTACAAGCATTTGGGGCGGATCAAGGGCGGGGCACAGCCAGGGTTGTTTTAGCCTGGCATTTACCAATCAGCCTATAAACATCGCAAATTTTAAAATACGTCTTCGGCAAAAGGAGGGTAATGAAAACGATGACAAAAGGTAAAACATCCCCTCAAAACCCTGAGCTTCAAAAGGATCCCTTCCGAGGTGCCCCAACTTGAGGTCTTCAAAAACCAGAATTTTATCCTGTTGAATCCCTCTACCTCTGTGGCTATCTGCTGGTTGTGCATCCTTAATTTACCGAATTCCCTGTAGTTATATTTACCGGTAACCCGGTACGGTTTATGTTTTTAATCCTTGGCTCCGAACTATTTTTGCTATAAAATGAACGATTTTTAATATTTTACTGGGAAAAAGTTTCTTTTTTTGTAGGATGTAAAATGTGAACGAAACAAAATTTACAAGTATTCAATGCTTTAAATACTTCGCTCATGCCAATCTATATGGACCGACATATCGTACCCGGCATAGAGGCCAAACATGCGGCCCAAGCGCATCGTGAGGACTTGCTGATCCAGGATGAGTATGGATGTCGCTGTATGACCTATTGGGTCGATGAAAATCGAGGAAGTGCCTTTTGTTTGATCGATGCACCGGACGCGGCGGCCGTTAGAAAAATGCATGACCGGGCGCATGGCCTGATTCCCCATGAAATCGTACAGGTGAACAGCAATGTGGTCGAGGCCTTTTTGGGGCGTATCGAAGACCCCTTTGGCTACTACGACGCGGATGATCCAGATCTTAAAATCTTCAATGACCCCGCGTTTAGGATTATTTTGGTGGCACGCACGAAGGATTCCACATTGTTAAAAAACGAACTGGGTCCGAAAAAGGCGGAAAAGCTATTGACCCTATACCATGAAATCATACGTGAAATGGTACGTCAAAACCAGGGCAGGGAAGTGGAGCTTAAAGGGGAACGCTTCATTGCATCCTTTGTATCCGTAACCCAGGCGGTCGCGTGTACGGTGGGAGTGCAAAAAGGACTTCATGTCGCCGGGGAATTGATCGACCTTCGGATGGGCCTGAATGCCGGTATGCCAGTAACTAAAGACAAAAGTATATTTGGGGATGTCATCAGAATGGCGGAATATCTGTGCATAATCGGGTCTTCCAATCAGACCGTTATGTCATCGATTATCACGGAAATCTATAAACATGATGGTAAAACCAAACTCGGGGACAGGGCTGCTTTTAAGTCCATTCCTCCTGCAAATGAAAACGTGCTGCAATTGCTGTTCGATGTTTTAAGGGACAGTCATGCGGATTCCCAATTCGGAATTCTGAATTTTTGCAATAAAACAGGGATGAGCAAATCAAGGCTCTATCGGCAGAGCAAGTCGCTACTGGGTGTATCCCCCAATGAATTGCTTCGCGAATACCGACTTAAAGCGGCACTTTCCTTACTAAAAACCGACCGCAACATTGCCCAAACGGCCTTCGATTGCGGTTTCGGCAGTCCTTCCTATTTCACCAAATGTTTTCAGGAACGTTTCGGCCTTCAGCCTTTGACCTATCAAAAAATAAACTAATGGCCCCGCACTTGGCCGAAAAAGCGGCGTTTTCACTCTTTTCCCGGATTGATCCGTTCGTTTTTGCGAACCTTGTCTTAGGTGTTTAGAAAACATCCTCAAAAACCTAAAACTTAGACGGGCCGTCCACCATCCCCAAAGCGTAGGAATTATTAAGAAATCCACTGGTTCGGTTTAATAGTAACAAACCCGCGCCCCATCTGCTCCAATTCTTTTATTTTTTGGATCGTTCTTGATAGTCCTTGACAGATTGTCTTTCTAGCTTTGGTGTACAAATCATAAAATAGAAAGCGATGAAAACAATCCATTTAAGCACGTTAATGTTAGGCCTGCTTATGAGCCTTACAATGTATTCACAGAACCTGGCCGAAGTCCGTGCCACAATGAACCAAGATATGATGCAAAAAGAAAAATCGATGAAGACCTACGTCATAGAACGTGAAATCCCCGATGCGGGAAAGCTCACCACGGAAGAGCTGAAAGGTATATCCCAAAAATCGAACGACGTTTTGTCCGCAATGGGTCCGGGTATAGAGTGGCAGCACAGTTATGTGACCGATAATAAAATCTTCTGCGTGTATAAGGCGGAAAACGAGAAACTTTTGATCGAGCATGCCGAAAGAGGTGGTTTTCCGGCCAATAATATACACGAGATATCTACGGTAATCGACCCCGGTACGGCCAAGGACTAGCTTGTTCGAATTGTGGAATTGAAAATGCAGGACATTGCCCTTCACTTGACAAACTTGAAGCATGTGTCTCATCAATTCTGTCCGCGCTTGCGGATTAAGATCATTAAAATGGGAATAATATCCAAGAAATCAAGAATGATGGTACAGGTCATTAGGTGTAAGTTGTAATTTTGGGTCCTAAAGGACTGTAGACTTGGACCTCAAAGAAAGACATTCCCGCCTCATCAAAATCGAAGCCAAACGCCTCGGATTTTTATCCTGCGGTATTTCCAAGGCGGAATTTTTGGAGGAGGAGGCCCCGCGTCTCGAAGCCTGGCTCAAGAAGGATATGAACGGCGAAATGGGATACATGGAAAACCATTTCGACAAACGCCTCGACCCGACCAAATTGGTCGAAGGTTCCAAATCCGTAATCTCGTTGTTGCTTAATTATTATCCCGAAAAAACCCAACGGGAAGACACCTATAGAATATCCAAATATGCCTACGGACACGACTATCATCACGTCATAAAATCCAAACTGCGCCAGCTGCAGGAATTTATCTCCGAGGAAATCGGGGAGGTCAATGGCCGCGCCTTTGTCGATTCCGCCCCGGTGCTCGACAAGGCCTGGGCCGCCAAAAGCGGACTCGGATGGGTCGGAAAGCACAGCAACCTGCTTACCCAACAAGTGGGTTCCTTTTACTTTATCGCCGAGCTCATCGTCGACATGGAATTGCAATACGACACCCCCGTCACCGACCACTGCGGTACCTGTACTGCCTGTATCGATGCCTGTCCGACCCAAGCCATCGTCGAACCCTATGTGGTCGACGGCAGCAAATGCATCTCCTATTTTACGATCGAGCTTAAAAATGAGATTCCCATCGAATTTCAAAACAATTTCGACGATTGGGCCTTCGGATGCGATATCTGCCAGGCCGTATGTCCCTGGAATCGCTTCTCCAAACCACATTCCGAACCCCTATTTGATCCCCATCCCGAATTGTTGGACCTATCCAAAAGGGATTGGGAGGAAATTACCGAGGATATTTTCCGAAGGATTTTTAAGAAATCCGCCGTCAAAAGAACAAAATTTTCGGGTCTGAAACGGAATATCGAATTTTTAAAAGGGGATTAGCCGAAAGGGTCTGGAATGCGACCGACCTGACAGGGGGGCGATTTGAAAAGGTCTTGACTGCTTTCGACTTGAAAGGGGGGCATTCGAACAAATTTCGACTGCGCCCGATCTGACAAAGGCCAATAAACTCGAAACAGGTTCCATGGCCTCAAGGGGTCACCCGTGCAAAAGGGCCGGTTTGTTACAATAAACTCGAAGCAGGTTCCATGGCCTCAAGAGGTCACCCCATGCAAAAGGGCCGGTTTGTTACAATAAATTCGAAGCAGGTTCCATTGCTTCCCCGTTCGGCGCTCGGCAAACGTTTTTGTGCCGAAGGCTTGGCTCCAAATTGTTAACTTTCAACCAAAAATCCGTTTAAAACCTTATCTTCGGAAGAACCCCGCGACCAAACCAACAAAAATGAAATTCGGTAAACCCAGTTTAAGTTTTTGGCAGATTTTCAACATGAACGTGGGCTTTTTGGGCATCCAATATAGTTTTGGATTGCAGCAGACTGCCATCAATCCCATCTTCCTTTTTTTGGGTGCTGCCGAAGAGATGCTTCCCATTCTGAATATCGCCGGGCCAGTAACCGGTCTTATCGTGCAGCCGCTGATCGGGGCGATTTCCGACAAGACTTGGTCACCCCGTTGGGGCAGACGAAAACCGTTTTTTCTGATCGGGGCCGTGCTCGGTAGTATCTGCCTGTTCGCTTTTCCACTGAGTCCCGCGCTCTGGTTCGCGGTGGGATTGCTATGGATCCTTGATGTGGGCAACAATATGGCCATGG
>DASSWC010000396.1:0-5677 GCA_035705395.1 Pricia sp.
CACCATTTACTCCGGACTTTTCCGACGGATTACGGGATTGGAACAAAAACGCGAACGCCTAGAGCTGCCCGATGGCGATTTCATGGATCTGGATTGGAGCTTCGCCGAAAAACCTTCCCGAAAAGTCATCATTTTATTGCATGGACTCGAAGGAGATGCCCAACGCCCCTATATTACGGGTAGCGCGAAAGCCTTCAACGAAGCGGGCATCGATGCTTGTGCCGTCAATTTCAGGGGCTGTAGTGGGGAGACCAATCGGCTGTTGCGCTCATACCATTCCGGGGCCACCGAAGATCTCGATGCGGTGGTGCAACACATCCGCAAAAACAAAAAATACAGTGAACTATATATCAAGGGTATCAGTCTGGGGGGCAACATTGCCCTGAAATATGTCGGGGAGCATAAGGGACTGCCCCAAGAAATCAAGGCGGTGGTAGGGGTCTCGGTTCCTTGCGACCTCTACGGTTCGTTGCGGGAACTCCTAAAACCAAAGAACTATCCCTATTCCGTAAGGTTCAAGAACCATCTCGTCGCCAAACTACGCTTGAAATTGCCCCTCTTTCCCGAAGAAATCACCGAACGGGATATCCGCCATATCAAAAACTTAAAGGATTTCGATGACATATACACAGCCCCTGCCCACGGATTCAAGGACGCCCTGGACTATTACGAAAAGTGCAGTTGCCGTTCGTTTTTGCCCCGTGTGAAGGTGCCGTCCCTGATTATAAACGCGACAAACGATTCGTTTCTTGGCCCTGACTGCTATCCGTATTCTGAAGCGGAGGCCAATCCGTTCCTCCATCTCGAAACGCCAAAATTTGGCGGCCATGTCGGCTTTTTTGTTCCGGACAATCGCTATTATTCCGAAAAAAAGGCAATAAATTTTGTTCAGGATGTGGTTTAAATTTTTCGAATCAGTATCTTAGTAGCCTAAACGAACCTACGCTTGCCGGATGGTCAAAATAGCTTAAAATCAGTATACAATGAAGAAGTTACTCGTAGTGATTGCCCTGGGCGGTCTTTTGATCGGCTGTGGAGAGGAGAAAAAGGAAGAAAAAAAAGAAGGTTTTGAAATGAACCGCACCAAAAAAGAGGACAAGGCCGTAGAGGCCAAATCCGAGGGAGTACCCGTCGACATGGATAATGAAGGCGTCGGCCCGTTTAAGGATATCTCCTTCGACGAAGAAATCGACCAGGAAATGGCCGCAGCGGGGGAAGCAAAATTCCAAGCCATCTGCACCGCCTGCCACATGGCCGAACAACGTATGATCGGTCCCGCGCTCAAAGGCGTTTATGAGCGGCGCAACCCCGCCTGGGTGATGAACATGATCATCAACCCCGATGTCATGCTTAAGGAAGACCCCATTGCCAAGGCCCTACTCGAGGAATACAACAACGCCATCATGCTCAACCAGAACCTCACCGAGGAAGAGACACGTAACGTCGCGGAGTATTTACGAACGTTGTAGAAACTGATGGGTAGCTGTCGAAGAGCATTAAAAACGCACTACCATCCCCGAAGCCCCAACAACTTCTCCCCCAATTCCGTCAGCTCGGCGGTGCCGTACTTATCCCGCTCCCAATTGCGAGGGTCTCCGGGAAAGGCGTACCCCTGGGGCGCCATCCGGTGCTTCCACGAGTTGATGCGCCATTGTCGCAACTCCTCATTATCCTCTTGGGCGGGCATCATGGAGATGTATTGGGCGATACGGACCTTATCCTTCGTCCGGTTCGGGCGTATTCCGTGGGGTTCGGTACTGTTGAATATGAGCAGGTCGCCCGCCTTCATCCCTACCTTGACGATTTTATCCTCCAAATCGGAAATATCGGGCTGAAAACGGTTCCGGTCTTTGGGCTGGTCCTGTTTCCAAATATCGTAATTACGGTAAAGCCATGGAATGCATTGAAATCCCCCCATTTGCTCATCCATCTGATCGGAAAGGGCCAAAACGCCCTGTACATTTTGAGGACGGGTCTCGGGATCATAGTCCCAATGGATAAATCCTTTTTTATCGGATCCGGGCGGCAAGGGAAAATTGAGGTTCGCCCGATCGATAGTCACCCAGAGCTTTTCGGTGCCCCAAACATCGACAAAAGCATCGTAAACACGTGGCATCTGGCGGTTGTTCCACAGATGTTGGTGGTTGTAAACCTCGACCATACCCGTTCCGGTAAGTTCTTTCATTTTCATTTCGGCCCGGGGCGGGGCATACCACGTCTTGGGATTTTCGGGATTTTTTTCATCAAACTCCCATAGAAAATCGGCTGTGGCCCTGGCCTGTTCCTTTGGGACGGCATTTTTAACGACCACGTATCCGTTATGTTCCCAAAATTTCCATTCGTGTTCGCTCAAGACGCCCAATGGCTTGTTATTGCTCCTATCGTTCAACACCTGTTTGCTGCTCCTTGCTGTCGACGGATTACCTGGGATATCGGTATTATGGCCCGAGTCGGCCATTTTCGTTTTATGTTTTGAATCCATTCATTTTCCATTTAGACTGCTATAAATTACGTAATTTCGTCGAATCGAAGCACCCGTTACAGGTACCAATTGTCTCTTGTGTCCAAATAATTGTGTTAATGCACAATCTTTGATTGAACAAATCCGTTACTTCTCGAAAATCAAATAGTTTACGTATGAAAATCAAATTCTTTCTTCTTTCGTTCATTGTACTACTACTTCTGTTGTCCTCTTGCGCCCACAAATTGGTCGGCACTTGGAAGATTAAGAAATACGAATCCGTGAGCGACGGGGATAAGGGGATTTCGGTACAGAATATCGGTTCGATTTCCTTTGATAAGGATGGTACCGGTCAAAAGGAAATGAACTACAGGGTGCTCGGGATGGAAAAGGATGACAGCACCCCTTTTCAATGGAACGCCACCGAAAATTATATTACCATCGAGAGTGCCGATTCCGACCTCTCGAAAACATGGCTGTTTTTGGAAAACAAGAAGAAAAGCCAAGTATGGAAATCGACCGACGGTAAAAACCAGGTGCAGACCTTGGAACTGGTGAAACCGTAGCATAAATTCCTTGCAACAAACCAACCTGCAGGCAGGCATGCCATCCGGTGGGGGGCCGTTCGGCGATCAAATCCGTTGAAGTGCGCTTCGAGTTTTCGTTATCTTTGCCATCGGATATGAAAAGGAACGGAAAATTCGCGGTAATCGGGGGAGGAAGCTGGGCAACGGCCATCGTAAAGATGCTCTGTGTCAATCAGGATAAGGTAGTATGGTACATGCGCAATTCGGATGCGGTCGGTTTTATCAACATCCAAAAGCACAATCCGAATTATTTGACATCCGTTACCTTTAACACCGACAAGCTCGATCTAACGGATAATATCAATGAAGCCGTTGGCAAAGCGGATATCCTGATTTTTGCCGTACCGTCGGCCTTTTTGGGCGGGGAACTCGAAAAACTGACAGTCCCCATAGAGAACAAAATTATATTTTCGGCGATAAAAGGGATAGTCCCGGAATCGGGAATGATCGTCGGAAAGCATCTAAACAAAAAATACGGCATTCCCTTTGACAATATCGGGGTCATCACCGGGCCCTGCCACGCCGAAGAGGTCGCCATGGAACGCCTATCGTACCTGACCATCGCCTGTGCGGACAAGGAAAAGGCCAAGTATGTCGCCGATAACCTCCGCAGCGACTACATTAAAACTAAGGTAACCAAGGACATCATCGGGGCGGAGTATGCGGCCATGCTTAAAAATATCTATGCCGTTGCCGCGGGAATCGCCCACGGCCTCGGTTATGGCGATAACTTTCAGGCGGTGTTGATGAGCAATGCCATCCGCGAAATGAAACGGTTTACGAAGCGGATCCATAAAATCGATCGCAACATCAACCATTCCGCCTATCTAGGGGATCTATTGGTTACGGGCTACTCCACATTCAGCCGCAACCGGATGTTCGGCAATATGATCGGCAAGGGCTACACCGTGAAGAGTGCCCAAATGGAAATGAGCATGGTGGCGGAAGGCTATTATGCGACCAAAAGCGCCCTTGAAATCAAATCAAAGTTTGAAAAGAAAGCGCGGACGCCGATTATTGATGCGGTGTTCGCCGTTTTGTATGAGGGGAAAAATGCGAAGCGGATCTTTGGGGACTTGACGGAAAAATTGGATTGAATGGGTTCTCGCTGGATTTATGTCCGCTCTAGGGAAAAATCGGAATGGTCCACTAGTTCGGCCTGCAAGGTTTCTCGCCATTCCAAAACCTGGGCATCGCTTATGTTGTAGCTATTTTGAAATTCTTCCAAAATTGGATCCATCAGACTGCGGACGCTTTCAATGTCGAAGTAGAGGCGGCCCGTTCTTCGGATAAAGAAGTCCATGGGATTCTGTACCATTTCATAGCCGATACAGAAATGGAGTTCCGCCTTGGCCAACCGAACATACTTATCGGTATCCTTTAGGGTATTATAGGTTTCCAGGATGGTCTCGACCTGCTTCCCGTATCGAGTGACCAAGGTCCATGCGTCGTGTTCGGAGAACCCGTCAGGTTGCATCCGCCGATGGATTTCGGTGATATACCTGGTGACGTGTTTGAACTTTTTAAAACCGTCATTGCCGCATAATGGAATTTTATCGGTGTAGCAGTCCTTGAGTTCGGCACCGTGCTCTTCTACCATCTTTTCGGCAATCCGGTCGACGGCCCTTTCGGCCATTTTTCGATATCCGGTAAGTTTTCCTCCCGCAATGCTGATTAAGCCGGTATCGGAGGTGAAAATCTCGTCCTTTCGGGAAAGTTCCGATGCGGATTTACCTTCCTCATGAATCAAAGGCCGTAGGCCTGCCCAAGATGAAATGATGTCTTCCATCTCCAATTCGATGCTGGGAAACATATTGTTTACGGCCGAAATCAGGTAGATCGCATCTGCCAGATCGGTACGGACATCATCCTTATCCTTATTAAAATTTGTATCGGTAGTACCGATGTAGGTCACCTTTCCCCGGGGGATGGCGAACATCATCCTACCATCGGGGACATCAAAATATACCGAATGTTTTACTGGTAGCTTTTCGTGGGGAAACACCAAGTGTACTCCTTTGGTGAGATGCAGTTGTTTGCCCTTTTTAGAATTGTTGGTGCTGCGCAATTCGTCGACCCAGGGCCCGGCGGCACTGATTACATATTTCGTTTTTATACCGAACGTTTCACTTGAAAGCACATCCTCTACTTTGACACCGGCGACCTTTCCATCGCTATAGATAAAATCCTTTACGGAGGCATAGTTCAGGGCCCGTGCGCCGAATTGAAGGCTGGTCTTGATGGTTTCGATGGTCAGGCGGGCGTCATCGGTACGGTATTCGGCGTAGTAGCCGGCCCCTTTCAATATTTTCTTGGGAAGCAACGGCTCCAGTTTCAGGGCTTCCTTCTTCTCAAGCATTTTTCGTTTGTCTTTTCCCTCGACTTGGGCCAAAATATCATATACTTTCAATCCTATAGAGGTCAGCCATTTTCCGTACGAACCATTTTCTATCAGCGGCAGTAGCATTTTTTCGGGAAGCACGAGATGGGGTGCAAGCTTGTGTACAATGGCCCGTTCGGAGCCGACCTCCTTGACCAGCCAAAAGTCGAACTGCTTCAAATAGCGCAACCCGCCGTGTATGAGCTTGGTGGACTTGCTGCTAGTTCCCGAGGCGAAATCGCCTTTTTC
>DASSWC010000397.1:0-6604 GCA_035705395.1 Pricia sp.
AATACCGTAGGGCAGTACGCCAATGAGGAGGTAATCAAGAAGTACCTCCAGAACCAGGGCAGAACAGAGTATGAAAAGTTGCACAGAAATCAGCTTAAATTGTTTTGATACCCCGACGGCTTGCCTCGGGGTAGTTCATTATGTTCGGGCTTGTTGTTTCGACCGGCCCTATTTCCATTGGAAAAGGCGAACCCAAATTTACTGGCGATGACCACTTGGTCACGAATGGGTGCAAGTGCCTCACCGACCAATTCCTCATCCGTAAACGGGCCATAAACTTCGGCCGTATCAAAAAAGGTAACGCCCAAATCGAAAGCCCCACGAATAACCGGAAGCATATCCTTGGTATCCCGTGGTGGATTATAGCTGCCACTTTTCATACTCATACAGCCCAGTCCTATAGCCGAGACTTCCAAGGTACCCAGCATCCGCTTGTCGGGGTTGGAATCGGCTTCGATGCCAACCGTTTTTCCAGATGAATGTTTCTCGTTGGAGAAAGCCATAGGTGTTGCCACCAATCCCGCCCCCAATAGTGCAGATTTGGATATAAATCTTCTTCTATTAACATTATTTTTCTTCTGGTTCATATACGTTTCCTTAAATGATAATTACTTACTCCTGTAAATGTCTTTGCAAAAAAGCAAGAACCTTGGTCCGTATATCCTCCACATCGAACATTTCTCCAAAATGAGGGGCATCTTTAACGATAATCAATTCGTTTTCAACTTTATTAACGGTCAACCATGAACTTAAAAGCTGGGATTGCCTTGGCGAAACCAGGTCATCTTTTTCTCCGTGAATAATCAGAAAGGGAGGGTCGTTTTTATCAACATAGGTCACGGGACTGGCAATCTTGGCCAAGTCTGGTCTATCAAGAGGAGCAGCACCTATTAATAAGGCTTCAGGGGATTTGGAATCGTTCGCACCGGGAAATAAAACCAGTTCGGCCGGTCCGTAAAAGTCCACTACTGCCTTGAAATCGAACCCTTTTGTTGTTTCAGGCATAAAAAAATCAGGAACGTCATTGTTTTTAGAAAGGCCCATCAAGGAGGCAAGATGCCCTCCGGCTGAAAAACCCATAACCGCCATGCGCTCTGTATCAAGTGAATATTTTTCTGCGTTATCTACCAAAAAGGATACCGCCTGATTACAATCTTGAATTTGGGCCGGAAAAACGGCTTGCGTAGCAAAACGGTAATCAACGGAAGCCAAGGCAAAACCTTTGGAAACGATTTCAGCAACCGTTTTTTTCATGTAACTGATGTCGGCGTACTTATCATTGACCAACCAACCACCACCATGGACAAAAATGACCACGGGTATTTTACCGGTTACTTTTGAAGGCAAATAAATATCGAGCAAATGTTTCTGCAGTGTATCGTTGGCATAGTTGATATTGCCATATAATACTGTGCCTTTGGGAAATAAGCCAATAACCGGGTTTGATTGTGAATTACCTTGACCAATTAGGATTAAAAGCAGTACTGCTGATAATAGTATGTTTTTGATTTTGTACATGTACTTCACCGCTAGTTTATATTCCCCGTGATTGCAGTTGATTTCTAAGTTTACTGCCCTTTTCAATAACATCGAGTCGCGCTTTTCTAGGGTCTGGTTTTCCTACTGCATTACCATCTAGTTGCACATCTAGAATCTCTCCATCCTTTTCATTGTAGACGGGCCATTTTGGCAATCCGTTTCCATTCGGGTCTCCGGTCTTGGCGAAGTTTGCCCAATAGGTATTCATCATTTCCGCAACCTGTATGTCTTCAGGCGTTGTTTCAAGGTTTCCCCTACGGGCATCGAGGTTGTTGAATACATAACCGACTTCGAAGCCACCTTCTTGAACACCGCGGATTATACCCAATTCGGTTTTAACTTTGGGCGCATTTTCTCCACGTTCTTGTGCGGATAAGGTAACCCCAAGAGTAGAACCAAACCTACAATATATCTTTTCATTTTTACTTACCCATTGTAAATAGTAGTTATTTCCGGTTATTCCCTTGTCATAAGCTTGCTAAAGGTCAAATTGGCCAATTTCCAATTGTTGTCTTCTTTTACATATACTTCGGTCACCATAAAGGGATTGGTCACCTCATTGGAACCGACTACCGCCAATAATGTGATTTCGTTCCAAAGGATTACGGTGTTTGCGCTCAACACTTCCACCATGACGTCATGCACATCCGCATTTTTGTAATGAATGCCACCGCTTCTAATAATATCTACCTCCCGGTCTTTTCCCCAAGTGCCGCCCATGTGTACGAACTTCGCCTTGTCATGGAAAAGGTCGGCCAACTTGTCGGCATCTTTATCGGCCATCCATTGCCATTTTTGGGTAGATAGTTCAGTGATTTGCTTTTCTATATCTGTGGATTGTGCCAAAGCAAGTTGGCCACTAATAAGAAGAAACAGAAAGACTATGATTACTTTTTTGTCCATGACGGTATTTTGTATTGATGGATTAATGTTCAATTTCGTGGGTATCGCGCACACTACTGAACGTTAGGTCCAATAATTTCCATTCGCCCTCTTGCTTTTTATAGAATTCGGTAACCGTAAATTCCGTCGTCACATCATTGCCCCGAACATGTGCCAACAGGGTAATGCGGTTCCACAGTACGGCGGTGTCGTCACCAAAAACCTCCACGGCAACATCGTGGACATCGGCCTTTTTGTACCAGATGCTTCCCGATTCGATTATTTCCAGTTCACGGTCTTTTTTCCAGGTACCGCTCATGTGTACGAACTTCGATTTATCATGAAATAGGTCGGCCAACTTATCGACATCCTTATCTGCCATCCACTCCCATTTTTGTTCTGAGAGTTCCTTAATTTCATTTTCGATCGCGGCATCCTGGGCGAAAGAAGATACGGTTATCGTCACTAATAAAATACTCGCTAATAATGTTCTCATTTTGTACGTATCAAATTGTTTAAAGTATTAATTTTTCACCTTCTCAAACCTATGGAATAATACATACGCAGTACTTACCCTAATTACGGATATACCTACCATAATTACCGTTTTGTAAAAAGACATTCGATTTACTGGAAACCAATACCTTATATTTAACAAAAATTAGAGTAAACAATGAAAAATGTACTGCATATCGATACCGTGGGGGATTACCTTACTTTGAGAAACCAAGAGGTGTTGCACCCAATGGTGGGTATCGTTGATTTTGAGGAGGTGAACAAGAAAGGATATGCAAATAAGGATTATGATGCCTTCCATTTTAATTGCTATGCTATTTTCTTGAAGGATGCGAAGGGATGCAAAATACATTACGGGGGCAAGCCCTACGATTATGATGAGGGAACCCTTGTCTTTATGGCGCCCAACCAGACCATCGAACTTGGAGGTTTTGACCCCGATTTTGTGCCCAAGGGTTATGCGATGCTCTTTCATCCTGACTTGTTACTAGGTACGGAACTGGGTAAGAAAATACATTGTTATAATTTTTTCTCCTATTCAAGCAATGAAGCATTACACCTCTCGGCCAAGGAACGGAAAGTGATTATAAGTCTCCTTGAAAAAATACAGTTCGAACTGGAGCAAAATCTTGACAAGCATAGCAAGAAATTAATTCTGTCCAACTTAGAGATCTTTTTGGATTATTGTACCCGTTTTTATGACCGCCAATTCTTGACGCGAGAGGTTGAAAATATAGGTTCATTGGAAAAATTCGAAGCGCTGTTGAGCCGGTACTTCGCCTCCGATAAACCGCAAAAACACGGTACGCCATCGGTAAGTTACTTTGCGGATCGATTACACCTTTCATCCAATTACTTTGGGGATTTGGTGAAAAAGGAAACTGGAAAATCGGCCCAGGAGTATATTCAGAACAAACTTATTCAAGTAGCCAAGGAAAGGGTGTTCGACCCTTCTAAATCGGTCAGCGAAATAGCGTATGAGCTTGGTTTCAAATATCCGCAGCATTTTACAAGATTGTTCAAGCAGCGTGTAGGGCAATCGCCAAGTGAGTTTCGAAATTTGAATTGATTAGTCAAAAAAACCAAATGCCATTTTGAAACTAATCTCTAATCTATTCCATCGGCAAAACCATTGAAAAGGATACCTCAAATCTTGCCGTAGGGCTTGACAGCCTGCGGGGCAAACCCTATTTTATGATGTCATTTGAACTATTTACAAGGTGCAAAACTTCAATTGACGGATCTGCTTCAAGCCCGCTTGCGTCCCGTTTTTCCTGAAATGATACGAAGGAGGGAACGCTCAATAAAGCCTGCTGGATTTCCTCATCCATATAATGGGACAAATGTATAAACGTCTTTATATCTTCGCTTTGGTACACATTGTACTGGAAGCTATTTACCCCCAGCTGCTTAAAATCGGCCATAAATGCACTGATGTTCTTTTGATTTTCGGCTATGAACGCTTGTTTTACGGTATACGTAACTTTATAAACTATCATTTTGATTGTATTTTGTGTCTATAAGGCAAACAAGGGCAATGAAACGTGACAAAATTTTTACTTTTTTTCTATTTTTCTAAGTTTGGCGGGGTCTACCACGGAATACATATTTCTGATTTTTCCGTCCTCCCCGGCAAGATCAAATATCTGGCAACTCACTAATCTACTTCCTTTATAAAATAATAGGACCGGTTCATGGTTGAGGTTTTTAAACTTGACCGTATAATTTTTAAGGTACATATTGTAAACTTTCATGGCAAATTGGGCAACCGCTTCTACACCGGAGGTAAGCTCGCTAACTACCGTGACTTTTCCACCACCATCGGTTTTGGCCGTAATCTGGTCTGATAGCATTTTTTCGAGGGTTTCGACATCCCCACTTTTTATGACATCGATATAATTATGTAAAAAGCCGGTCTCATGGGCCGAATGTACACCAAAATCCGAGTTCTTTTCTCGTAGGACATTTTTTGCCCTGCTCAACAGTTTCCTTGAATTCTCGACGGATATCGAAAAAATATCGGCTATCTCTTGGTGGGAATAGTCAAATACCTCCTTTAAAATAAAAACGGCCCGCTCTTTAGGGTTTAAATGTTCCAATAGTACCAAGACGGAATAGGATATAATTTCATGGCTTTTAATGTCGGCATCGGCGCTTTCAATTGAAACCGGTTCCGGCAACCATGTGGTATCGCCAACCATTTTCATATTCCTTTTTTTAAGGTTGATGGATTTGTTGATGACACTTTTTACCAAGTATGATGCTTCGTTTTCGATGTTCTCCCCATTCCTTTCGACATGACCCATAATAACGTCCTGTACCACGTCTTTTGCATCATCGGTAGTGCCCAATATATTGTAGGCATAGGGGAAAAGTTTGGTTTGATAATCTTTTGAAATTTCCATTGGAATTCGAGTTACTTAGGTGTAATTTTCCATTTGTTATTTCTATTCTGGCAACTGTGCGGCCCCCATTGGATACACCACTATTTGTTTGCAAATGACTACATTTAATGTAAATTAACGCAAATATATGCCTACTTGCCCTGGAATTGAATATCATTATCGAGCGTGCCAAGGCCGGCCTGGAATCCCCCCGGATTTGGGGAAGGGGACCTTGGAGCCCAAAAAGACTTAAATCCGCCAACTGAACGGCAAAATAAAATGGGTACTTGAATCAGGCATAACAGAAGCTGGAACAAACGAAAACCGGATAATTGAAAATGGGACTATTCAACAAACTAATGGGGAACGCCAGCCAGGTGGCCCCTGAAAAGCTGCAGGAAAAGTATGGCCGTTTATTGGTGGACGGCGAACAGATAGAACTCGGTTTCACTCTTTTGAGAGACGTCTTTATGTTTACCGACAAACGATTGATACTGGTCGACGTTCAGGGCATTACGGGCAGCAAAGTCGAGTATAGGTCGCTTCCGTACAAGAATATTTCCCGGTTCTCGTTAGAAACCTCGGGGACCTTTGATTTGGATGCGGAACTGAAGATTTGGATATCCAGCGAGAATACCCCGAGCGTGAGCAAAAAATTTAACAAAAGCATAGATGTTTATGAGGTTCAAAGATACTTGGCGAACAAAGTAATGTAGTTGAAAAGACAGTCCTAAAACAAAGATTCCCGTGGCACTGCAAAGACAACCTGTCTCTGTCACCAATAAATGATATCCGGATGAATTTTGCAGAACTTTTACTGAGATATATAGATGTCCTAATTTGGCCGGCAGTAACTCTGTACATTCTAATAGGTTTCAGAAAGGAGATTGGCCGACTGTTCGAACGTGCCAAGCGGGTTCAGCTACCGGGCGGAATCAGTATCGAAGCTTTCGAAGACAAACTCCAGAAGGCAAAGTTACTTGAACAGGAAATAAGGGCAAACAGAAAATCCGATGTCCCGAATCAAGCTACTGGCATAAAGAAAGGCGATACGGAAGCGAACAGGCACATGATAGGGCTGGGGCTACGGCCTTCCCCTAGCGGACTTAACCTTGGCTATTATACCAATATAGCGGAATCGGATATTACACTTGCCATGGCGGGCCTGCGGATGGATTTGGAATTAATGCTCAGAAACTTGGCAAAAGGATATTCAATCGAAATACATGACAAAAGTTCTTCCGACCAACTGATAGATTCTCTCTTAAAGGCGGGTGCAATAA
>DASSWC010000398.1:0-5082 GCA_035705395.1 Pricia sp.
AGGGCGCTTTCCTCCTCATCCCCTTTGTTTATACCTGCCCAGAAAGAAGCTTTGTACATTCCTTCCCGGAACATGGTTTGGGCCTGTCCGGCACTGAAATTGAGTTCAAATACCTTGTCCCCGGGATCATTGTTCACCACAAAATAATTTCCCGTATGTCCTACGCCTTGTGTCCGGTAGTTCGCCCCAAGTACTTCCCCTTCGAATCTGTTCCCCGTTAAAACACGTTCGGCACCGGAAAAATACATTTCGGTCATCTGCGCGTTCCCTGAGATCAATACTTTGGTGTTGTCCGCTGACATGCGTGAGGCAACATAATTATCGTTGATGTCTTTGACTTCCAAGGCCAGGGAGTAATGGTTGTATCGGGTGATCTCCGATGTTTTTTGCCATTTATTGTTTGTGGGCGCCCCGGTTCCCCAGTTGAAATAGGTGTTGCTTTCATCAATGTTCGTCAAATAGGTGCCATCGGTAGTTACGCCCTCTTTCCAAACAAAGTTTGTATGCTTCCTCCAAACGGGGATTTCTGTGGAAGGACCACTTTCCACACCGATTTCATCGCGATAGGTCCAGGAATCGCTCCAGGTGCTGATGCTGGCATTGATCGTTGCCCATGGACCGTTAGTGCTGGGTCCCACTTCTGTGATGTCCATGGCTTGTTGGGAAAGCATGTTTTTGTTGCTGGGGTTTTCTGCTTTTGATTCCAAATCTGAATAATAGGTATAGGCCGGAACACGGTAGTTTTGTTTGAAAGTACCATCCGCTTGTTTGGAAATACTTTTTCTAAAACTACCGAGCCAAGGATCCACATCGTCATATTCGGTATAAATTTCTTGGTTCCCTGAATAAGTGGTAACGCGTTTGAGCATATTGTTGTACTCCGTCTTTGTGGAGATGCTTAATAGGCGTTTGGTCTTGTCTTCATCCACGTCCGTACCCTCATCATTGGTATAAAAAACCGTTTTCATGGAATTGAAAGATTCGGTGATGTAGCCTTTGTTGGGTTCATTGTTCGGTCCGCTGATCAAATTTCTCCCATTGATATAATCGTTTTCGATCCGCAGCAAAACTTGGCCTTCGCTATTGAGGTTTTCAATCGACTTGATTTGGCCAATAAGCGCGGAGTTCACCGAAATATCGATTTTCTTGGCCAAAACATCGTCGTAAGTATCCGATCCATTCAAAACGGCATCGTTTGTTACCGATGCCCAGAAAATAGCATCTTCCTCTGTGCCGTCGGCATCCATGGCCTTCATGCTGATATTGGGATCGAAAATATCGAACACGGGCTGCAGCACATGGTGCCGGTAGCGGGTTTGGGAATCGAAATCACCATTGTCGGCCGTTTTTTCCGTTACCGTTACATATTCGTACATTACCCCCGGGGCGGGAAGTTCCGATTGGTACGGTACATATTTAAGGCCATCCACAGGAGCGTATGAAGTGATTCCCGAAGACAATTCGGTGATGGGGTTATCGTAATTATAGTCCGTGATATATGTCGTGTTCGTGGTAATATCCGTGGTGCTTAATTGGGAAACCCGCAACCCACCGCCGGTTTCATCAACGGGAACTTTGTTGGCTAAAAGTTTGTACATTAGGACCAATCTATCAGAAACATTTATGCAACCAGGAGGATTTCCACATTCTCCTCGTGGCTTGGATACAGCTATCATTCCTGGCCCTCCATTCAGCGTAATATTTTTATTAAATAAGGGATTGCCATTGCTGGTAGTCAAATAATCCAATGTGGTTTCTAAAACTAACTGATTGTAGTTAGCATAAATTACATCTAAGGCCTCTCCGGGGATATCTACATATGCTTTTCTTGATTCACAACCCCAGTCATTGTAATCATGACGGACACAGGCCCATATATCAATAAAAGTTTTTTCCCCCGCTTTAAAATAATCTGAAAAATTTAAATCTTGCACACCGGTGTTCCCAGCCTGTTTTGTGATTTTAATTCTCATTTTATCATTTAATTCATAGAAGCGAAATTGTAATCCTTGTTGCCAGAACCTCCGTCCAAAAGCTTCGATCCAGTAGTCGTCCTCTTGATAATCAATATTTATCTTCGCCCCGGTAGGGGTGGTGATTTCCTTTAGGTTCCATCCCAATATGCGTTTTTTCCAACCTTCGGAAGTTGGATAATATCCCTTCAGAAAACCCCAGTTGTCCAACGACTCCCTTTTTTCGCGAACATATTCACTGGGCGAGGTCGCATCAATGGAGGCCAATGAAAGATTGGGCATACTTTCCATATAGTAATCAAACTTGTAGGGGGGCATATAATAAGCCCCGCCACGACCTTTGAAAGTTACCGAGTTCAAGGTTAATTTTCCCCGGGTGCCCCCAGTGAGATATGGAGGCAGTTCGGAAGAGGAGGGCGATTGCTTTGCCAAAGTATAATCTTGGTTGAATTCGATCACTTTCAAAGCATATTCGTCGATCGTTTGTTGGGAAATATCGTTTACATCGAACACGTTGGCTTCATTGTGAATGGTATAGGAATAAGAGGGATCATATGGATTATATTCCTCTTTAAAATCCGGTGATTCCCAACCAGGCGAGCAAGAGTCGTCTCTTACATAACCAGAAAGGCTATTCCCCAGAGAACCTAGTTTGTATTTTACTAAGGTATCGGCGACTTCCGTCTGAAGCAAAACAATCTTTTCAAGTTTTAGGCTGTATTCCCTTTTATAGTGGACCCCTGTCTCCTTGATATATATATCGTCGGTATGGTTCATGCCATCGTTGCCTCCAGTGGTTTTTAAAGTTCCATCTGGGTGATAAGGAACTTGATCATCAAATGGTGGTTGAAGTGGAGGCGCAATAAGTGAAAAGTCCAATTCTTTTCCCACCGCATCATAGCGAATATCTTTTACAAAAATAGCGGTCCTGTTCCGTGTTCGGATTTTGTCAAGATAATAGAGTTGCTTCCGGCCAAATTGATAAAAACCTTTGTCCTTTTCCTCAATATTACCCAATAAATTCGTGTTGTAACGTTTGACTTGGCTATTGTACGGCGTGCGCCACACATACCCATCGCTCCATTTCCCATATTCCAGTTCCACCCAATATCCATAATCTTCCGGTCCAAATCCGGTCGGACCATTGTCGATATAATCAGAACCAGTAACGGCGGTCAACAACCAATGCGTGGCGTAACGGCTATATTGCCTTTTTTCTTTGACATTGTATGCATTTCCAAGAGGGTATTCATTGCCTTCGATCAGACCACGCCGTACCATTTCAAAATGATAGACCGGTAGTGCAAAGTGGTAGGTTTTGCCATCGGCGGAGGTGATTTTATAGGCGCCAATACCATCGGGATCGAATAAGGCGGGATTGTCCCTGTCGGTATCCGGAATATTTTGCGGGGTTACTAAACCGGGAACTCCCTGGGCAATCTGTTCGTTTGTATAAACTTCAATAAAATTCGGGGATTTTGCTCTTTTGTAAGGATTGGTTAAACTATAATTTGAAAAAAGTCCATTTTGTGAGAGGTAGGAATCGATATTAGAACCTGCTTGGGTAGCGGTCAGGGTACTTGGAACTACGGTTTCCCTGCTGGTCAATTGACCGTCAAAATAAAAATAAAGCCGTTTGTTTGTTCCATATCCAAATTGTCGATCCGCACTATTGGCCATATTTCCATGGTGCCAAAATACATGAATGTCATCTCCATCGGATGTTGTGCGGGCCCCTTCCCCGAAAATGCTTATATCCTGAAAAATACGCGGGCTCATCGATCCCATTAATCCTTGCGCGCTTACGTTGTAACCATCATAGGCTACCGAGGTAAAGTTTACGTTTTCAATTTTTTGGGAATAGTCACCAATAAACTCTTCTTCGGGTTGGGGCAAGCGGGTGGAATAGACATCAAAACTCTCGGTTCTTTTCTGATAATCATTAAATTGGGTATCAAACGCATCTGCTTGACTGGTACCGGAAGTCATGGCCGAAAAAGCACTCGCGTATAATGCGCCCCATTTGTTTTTTTGGAAACCTTTGCGGAGCGAATATTCTACTTTTTGCCGGGTAAAACCTAAAGTAACAGAGATAGAACCAATATAAATCGGAATGGCAAATCCCGCCGATTGGCTTTCAACGCTCATGTCGGCCGAATTAAAACTGGAAGTCCCCATTCCCATGCCTCCTCCGGCCAGTTGGGTATTTGAACTATTTCTTCCAGCTGTTACACTTGCGCCTATTGAAAATCCATTAGAACTAAAGGAGGCTCCAACCCCAATAAAAGTTCCATCCTTCGTTTTCCTACCTGCTCCAACCCCAACGGAGCCTTGTTTGTTGCTTACTGAATAAGAATAGGAGGCACCGGCCCCATAGCTTCCTATTCCTACGCCTGCTCCTATTGAAAATGTACCCGTGCTACTTGCGGAAGCAGATACAGAACCCATGTCACCCTGATCACCGATTTTAAATCCTAAGGACGCTCTCACGGTTCCGGACAATCCTTTTCCTGCGCCCCAGTTCAAACCAACACCAACCTGTGCACAATTGGCAAAGCCCACGTCCACGGAAATCCCATAATAGGTTTGCGATTTATAATAGGAAGTAAAATCTATTCCAACCCCACCTTTCCAATCATCCGGCGTTCCCGCCAAGGAGCGGTTGATCGCCCCCGGATTGAGGTACCATCCCAACCCAACCCAAGAGGCGTCCATGTCCGTGGTGATGCCGGCATGGTAGGAAAGGGTAACAGGATAGCCGTCCACGGACAACAAGGGCAAAACATAACTTAAATCCCCGTTGATTAAACTGACCATATCGGTGGCGTTCACGGGTTCAAAACCTGCTGCTTCCGGCGATCCGGGCCCATTGCCGGCCCAAAGAGAATAGGACGGCGCCGTTACCAAAATATTGAGTGTAAAAAACACAACGGTTATTTTGTACAAAAAGTTCTTTTTTCCCATGATTCTAATTTTTAAACGAGAGCGTTGGTTGGTCCAGAATGATTTTGGTTGGTATTTTAAAGCCCACTTCCCCGGTGAGCATTCCCATATCTTCAATGGTAAAATTCAAATATTCTCCTTGCAGTTCCTCTTCTTTTCTTGGAAA
>DASSWC010000399.1:0-15007 GCA_035705395.1 Pricia sp.
TTTTGATCTTGTAGGACCTTGATATAATTTTCTATTATGTTTTTCTCCTCCTCGCTCTGATAGAATGCGATGGAACGGTATTGGGGACCCCGGTCAGGGCCCTGCCGGTTAAGGGTGGTAGGGTCGTGGGACCCGAAAAAAATCTGCACTAGCTCGGGAAAGGAGATGGTTTCAGGGTCGTAATAGACCTTGACCGCTTCGGCATGATCTGTCATCCCCCGGGCTACCTGCTCATAGGTGGGATTTTCTTCTGTTCCCCCTGCATAGCCCGATACGACTTCCTTTACGCCCTTCACGCTTTCGAAAATGGCCTCGACGCACCAAAAGCAGCCGCTGGCAAAATAGGCGGTTTCGTAGTTCTCCAATTCCTGGGCGGACCGTTTTACGTCCTGCTCCGTTTTATCGTTGCTTGTGGTTTCGGGCTTTTTTTTGGTATGTGATTGGCAAGAGCCGGTCAAGGCAAAAGCCACGATAAGTACTGTTATTTTAGCATTGTTCATAGTATTCTTTCTTTTGCTAGTCCCATTTGACTATCACAACTTACGCAAACGGAGCCATAAAAAAAAGAACCGCCCGAAATTTTCCCGGACGGTTCTACTTGTAAGGTCTATAATTACCAATCGGTTAACGGTGGTTTACCCGCCGATGGTACCTTCGCCGAATATTTCAATCGCCGATACCTTAGGTCTGTCAACGCTTGCCTCGAACGTAATGTTCAGTACGCCATCGGTAACTTCTATATCGTACATTCTCTGATCCGCGGTTTCGGCACCGACATCCCTAAAGAGATCATAATCGGTAAAAATAGGGGTATCTTCCATGCTTATACTGAAAACCCGACTACCTACATCACCTTCAAAACCCTCGGGATTTTCAATGCCCCAGAATATTTCGGCAAAATACAACTTAACGGTATAGATACCGTTGGTCACGGGAATTTCATAGGAGAAAGGCCCGGCAGGAGTGTCGTCCGCCGTCACCCTTTCGGTAAGGTAAAGGGCGTCCATTTCCGTTTCCGCGATTTCGGTGACCAAAGGATTGGTATACGCTTCGGTGGGCCCGGTAAAATACTGGTCTTCGAGGAAAGTTACTTCCCCAAAAGTTACCGCCGGACCGCCACTGTTAATGCGCAGTAGGGAAGGTCCGGCCGGTTCGGTCGACTGCTCGGCCTCCTGGGCGGGATTCGGGCCGCCTGCTTCTCCGAATATAATTTCGGCCGTATCGGTAATGGCCACTTCGTCAAGGGTACCGGAAATAGTGACGGTTTCCGCAACGGTGTCCGTTACCGTGGCGGTATAACTGCCGTCGCCATTGTCGGTCACCTCCGATAGGGTTGCCGAACCGCTACCGGTCAGGGCCACAGTGCCCCCGCTCACGGCCAACAGTTCGCCATCGCTATTCGCCAACTGCACGGTCACCGTCGAAGTGCCGGTGCTATCGACCTCAGTCCCCTCAATGGTGGTATTCGCATTGGCGGGATCGGCTGCAGCCGTATCCCCAACGAAGATGATTTCGGCGGTATCGGTGATGGCCACCTCTCCTAAGGTACCTGAAATGGTTACGGTGCCTGCCACGGTATCCATTACGGTGGCGGTATAAGTACCATCGGAGTTGTCTGTTACGGTGGATACCGTAGACGTAGAACTGCTCGAGGATAGGCTTACCGCACCTGCGCTTGTGGTCAATTGGGTCCCACTCGAATCGGCAATGGTCACGGTAACAGTCGATAATGAAGTACCGTCGGCGTCAACCGATGTCGGATCGGCCGTAATCGTGGTGTTTTCATTCGTGGGATCGGCGGTCGGATCGACCACTTTCGGCTCTTCGGGACCGTCGTCGCTGCTGCAGGCGACGGTTACCATGGCCAGCGAGCCGACCGTTATCAGAAATACAAAAAACCTTTTTAACAAATTGGGATTCATAGATTCTACATTTTAAATTAACTTGATTACATCTAGTGCTTCACTACTTACATGTAGTGCTTCATTAACTACTGACGGACAAAACTATCCAAAACGCCTATGTTCTCCAACAATTGCTTCAATTTATCGTCGAATTACCGAAGATTTCGTTGAGGGAATCGGAAGTTATTTGTAGGAAAAAGTTTATCCATAATCAATTTCAACATATATACGATGAAAGGTAAGGAATGGATTTTTCCTTCTTACTTTTAGTATAACCATCGAAGCTTACTTTACCCTACTTTTTGAACCGCAGTTTATCGGATATTTTACGGTTTGTCGAAAATTTGGACGTTTTAGCGAAAAATACCTAGTAAAAATTCATAGGTGACGTTGTATTTATGATACAAACCCTTAAACTCAAACAATATGCGATCTATTCTGGCGGTAACGGTGATTCTTTTTCTCAGCTTCAATGCCAATGCGCAGATAGACGGAACGCGGACGGGGGAAATCATGGCAAGGATTGGGGAAATGAAAGCAGCGGTCGGAAAAGCGGAGGCCTCAGTGGTCGGGGTGTCCACACTTGCTATGGCCAGTGCGATATTGCCCGTCAATACTCCCGCTGGGGATATGGGACTTTTAGCGGTAAAAGAAATCGATTTGGCCATCCTTTATAAGATGAAATCCAACAAAATACGCAGGGCGCTTTCTTTCACCCCGGGGAAGAAATGGCTGAAGTGGGTGTGATCAGTCCTCCTCAATATCCCTCCCCTCCTCATTACTGTCCCTTGAATCGGTCCGTATAACCTCCTTTAATACATCCCAAACATTGTCCCGTACGATTTTGTGGCCCTTTGCGGTGGGATGAATGCCGTCGTCCTGGTTCAGTTCCGGACGGCCCGCCACCCCCTCCAGTAAAAAAGGTATTAGCGCTATGTCATTTTTTTCGGCTAGTTCGGGAAAGATTTTACGAAACTGGGTGGTATAGGCCTGGCCCATGTTCGGGGGAATCTGCATGCCTGCCAAAACAATCCGGGTATCCGGATTTTTGACCCTTACCTCATCGATTATGGCCTGAAGGTTGGCCCGCGTTTCTTCTAGAGGAACGCCTCGAAGGCCGTCATTGGCCCCTAGTTCCAGTACAAAAATATCTACTTTTTGGTCCAGCACCCAGTCCAGACGGTTGAGTCCCGCCGAGGTCGTTTCGCCGCTGACTCCCGAATTGATGGCCGTGTAGTCCAATCCCAACGAATCCAATCGGTCCTGGATCAATGCAGGAAAAGCTTCCTCGGGGTCCAGGCCGTAGCCCGCAGTAAGGCTGTTCCCGAAAAAAAGGATGACCTTATTCCCCGATACGGGAGCAGCCTGGGTAATGGCATCTGGCGTACTTACGGACTCGGTACCGGTTTCCTTTTGGGGCGCCTCCTTGCAGGAAACGATACAAAGCACCAGTAAAAAATAACGAAACTTTATGAAGTAATGCATAGCTGTGGTGTCTGATAATCGAAATCAATTCCCTATTTTTCGCTTCCTGTCGGTCATACAAAGGCGGAAATAAACGTAAACCATTTGATTTCATGGCAAAGATATTAAACGTAAGCCATCTGGGGAAGCATTATACGAGCGGTAACAAGGAGTTGACCGTTCTGGACGATATCACCTTCGACATCGAAGAAGGGGAGACCTTTGCCGTAGTAGGGCCATCGGGCAGTGGAAAAACGACCTTATTGGGTCTCTGTGCCGGGCTCGACCGACCGGATTCCGGCGCTGTGGAACTGTGTGGTACCGATTTGGCTTCCCTCAACGAGGATGAACGGGCCGTTTTGCGTAATAGAAAGGTAGGCTTTATTTTCCAAAACTTTCAGTTATTGCCCACTTTGACGGCCTTGGAAAACGTAATCGTTCCCCTCGAACTGCAAGGGGCCCAGCATCCCGTAAAAACGGGAAAGGATCTTTTGGATAAGGTAGGTTTGACCGACCGTATGGATCATTATCCCTCCCAGCTCTCGGGGGGAGAACAGCAACGGGTAGCTTTGGCCCGCGCGTTTTCCGGCAATCCTTCCATTTTGTTCGCCGACGAGCCTACGGGGAATCTCGACCAGGAAACCGGCGAAAAGGTGGTAGCGCTGCTTTTTGCGTTGAACCAAGAGGCCAACACGACCCTGGTCATCGTTTCCCACGACCTCGAACTGGCCCAAAGAAACCAACGTATCCTCAGATTGAAGGGCGGAAGGATTATCGCCAACGAAAGTACCGTACGCCTGTGACAGATCGTAAGGGCAACTCGGGCAACACGAACTTCAACTGGCTGCTGAAGATGGCATGGCGCGACGGAAAGGCCAGCGGCAAACGCCTGCTGCTTTTTATGGCCTCCATTATCCTGGGTATAGCCGCGGTAGTTTCCATTCAATCGTTCAGTAAAAATCTAAAAGAAAATATCGGGCTGCAGTCGAAGGCCCTGATGGGGGCGGATTTTATTATCGATAGCGACCGACCGCCGACAGAAAAGGTGCTGCGGATTATCGATTCCCTAGGGGGGGGCGATGCCAAAAGCGTGGGATTCGCCTCCATGGCCGTGTTTCCCAAAAATGGCAACACCAAGTTGGTCAACATAAAGGGTATCGATGGCGATTATCCTTTCTACGGAAAGCTCGAGACCAACCCGGTTTCCGCTGCTGCCGAGTATCAGCAATCCGGCGGCGCCCTGGTCGATGCGACCCTAATGCTGCAGTTCGGCCTGCAACCGGGCGATTCCGTTTCCGTGGGCAAAGTGACCCTTCCGATTGCCGGTACCTTGATTTCGGCACCCGGTAGTACGGGTGTTTCCGCTTCGGTGGCACCGCCGGTACTGATTCCCCATCGTTTTATTGAGGAAACGGGTCTGATACAGATCGGAAGCCGGGTGGACTACGCTTTCTATTTTGTAGCCGCACCAAATCAGGACCTGGAGGCGCTGGACGAACAGGTCGATCCCGTTCTCGATATCGAAAATGCCGATATCGATACCCATACTTCCACGGGGGAGCGTTTGGGTCGTCGCTATGAAAACTTCGGGAAGTTTTTGAACCTGGTCGCTTTTATTGCCCTTTTGTTGGGCTGCGTGGGCATCGCAAGTTCCGTTCACATATATATTAAGGAAAAATTGCAATCGGTGGCCGTGCTCAAGTGTATCGGGGCCTCCCGCAAGCAAAGTTTTTTGATCTACCTGATACAGATTGCCGGGATGGGACTTTTGGGAGGCTTAATAGGTACTTTGGCGGGACTATTGGTACAGCAGTTATTCCCTTTGCTCTTACAAGGTTTTCTGCCCTTTGAGGTACAGATTTATCTGTCGGCACAACCCATCATAATGGGGCTGCTGCTCGGCATTTTCATGTCCGTTTTATTTGCCCTATCCCCTTTGCTCAGCACTTGGTACGTATCGCCTTTGCAGGTGCTTCGCATCCAGGAAAATGAAACGGATAAATCCCGAAGGGCCCAGTTATCGGTGCTTCTGGGCATTGTCGTCTTTATATTCCTCTTTTCGTTCTGGTTGTTGGACAATTGGAAATACGCCCTGTCCTTCGCAACGGGTATCCTGGTCGTTTTTGGCCTATTGGGAGGCTTTGCGCATCTGTTTATGCGAACGATTAAAAAATACTTCCCCACCTCTTGGGGCTTTACGGCCCGGCAAAGTCTTTTGAACTTGTTTCGGCCCAATAACCAGACCATGGTATTGATCCTGGCCATCGGGGTGGGAACTTTTTTGATCAGTACCCTTTATTTTTCCAAGGATATCCTTCTGGCAAAAACGACCCTGGAAGGCCGCCAAAAGGCGCCCAACCTAATTTTGTTGGATGTACAGCCCGAACAACAGGAAGCCGCTGCCCGGCAGATTGCCTCAAAGGGTATGCCCCTATTGAACAATATCCCTATCGTGACCATGCGGATACAGGAGATCAAGGACCGCTCCGTCAACGAAATCCGCTCGGATACGACCTCGACCATCAACCGCTGGATCCTGAACCATGAGTTCCGGGTTACCTATCGCGATTCTTTGATCGATTCCGAGACCTTGGATGCGGGTGCGTGGCCGATCGAATGGGATGGGGAAGGTATTATTCCCATATCCGTTTCCGACAACGTGGCCCATGACGCCGAAGTCGGGGTGGGCGACAGGCTTGTATTCAACGTGCAAGGTATGCTGATGGAAACCGAGGTGGCGAGCATCCGAGCGGTGGATTGGGGCCGGATGCAACTGAACTTTTCCGTGGTCTTCCCGACAGGTGTTCTTGAAAGTGCCCCGCAATTCCGGGTATTGACTACACATACCCCTAGCGAAAGTGCCTCTGCGGCCCTGCAAAGGGAGCTGGTCGAGCAATTCCCCACGATCTCAATATTAGATCTGAGACAATTATTGTCGGTCGTAGACGATATCCTCGGTAAGATCTCATGGGTCATCAACTTTATGGCGTTTTTCAGTATCCTCACCGGTATCATCGTCCTCATCGGCTCGGTCCGCACGAGTAAGTATCAGCGCATCAAGGAGAGTGTACTGCTACGTACGTTGGGGGCAAAAAGTAAGCAGATTTTAAAAATTACCGCCCTCGAATACGGATACTTGGGTATCCTGGGCAGTGCGATCGGCATTTTACTTTCGCTGGTCAGCAGCCAGTTATTGGCAATTTTTGTATTCGAGACTGCTTTTGTCCCTTCCTGGGTGCCGTTTCTGATCGTGCTCCCCGGTATTACCATACTGGTGCTTGCCATCGGCTTGTTAAACAGTCGCAGTGTTTTGCGCAGTCCTCCTTTGGAAGTGCTACGGAAGGAAGGGGTGTGAGAAAATCAAAGTTGACGATGTGGTTCTGCCTTACTAGGCCTTACCGGAGGTATTCCGTAACAGCCCTACTCCTGAAAAGAAGAATATGGCTCCCAAAATCCCATAAACAAATAACATCTTCGTGGTACCGGAGTCGTTGGCAAAAAGTAAGGCCGTGTAGATAAGGCCGCCGATGCCCATCAAGGTCAACACGGTGCCGAAAATTTTCTTTAAATCCATAGGGTTAAAAGTAGAAAAAATTCATACGCGGTGCCATAAACCGACAAAACTTCCTGAATTTTCTCCCTCCAAAGGCAAAGTACAGCCGAAGAAATACCGTTAAGGTTCACTTTCTTCCGATAACCGGTTTCCGGCCGTGAATCCGTTGAACGGAACTTTTTGGTCTTTGGACGGGGATGGAGCCGATTACCGAATTTAGGGTGTTCTTCGACGAATCGCAACCCGGTCGGGCGGGGATTGTTGCGTTATACTATTAGTAAAAACGCAAGTCATGAAAACCATCACTACCCTAATTTTTGTTCTTTTTATCGGAGTTACCGCCCAAGCCCAGACCGCTGTCGAAAACACCAACGTGGATGCGGTGGAAATGACGATCGTTACCGAAACCTCTTTTAAGGAATTACCTGCCGATACAGCTACCGAGATGGCCCGATTGTACAAACGAAGCAACACCCGGGTGAAAACAGAACTTACTTTCTCGACCAAGGCCAACAGCCCGAAGATGGCCTAATCCCATTTAATCCCGACTAAAAGCACATCCCGTCGACCATCGGTTTTCAAGCGATCTTACCGTCGTCGGGTATTTTATACCGTTCGCCCGAATTTTTGACATTTAGCGAAAAAGGCTGGTCTTCAGCGGATAACGCCCGGTCAAAATCGACTTCCACGGTATATTTACACCATCCAAATGCCCAGCCCTTATGAAAACGGTCTTGACCTCAATGTTTATTCTAATCTTCGGAGCCATGGCTCTGGCAAATCCCGAAACCGATGTTAAAATTGATGGTATTGAAATGGGTGTTGTTCTGGTCGATAGCCCTGTTGGTAGTGACGCTACTCCGCAAATTGAAGTTGGCACCGAAAACGGCCTAGTGCGCTTGTACAAATTTCAGAACAGCAGGGTAAAGATGGCCCTGTCGTTTGCTACCAAGTATTCAAAGGCAAAATTGGCGTAGGAATCCGTTGGATTTTGCCATTGCCACCTCCCGCCGCGCTCGGCACGACAAATTTGGGTTATGCCACCTTCACCGCGCTCGGCACGACAAATTTGGGATTTGGTGGCCCTACTTCTGCTTTTTATACTTGTTGATTTCGTCCTGTAGTTGTCGGCTGATCTTTTGCTCCCTTTCCAAAGCCCTTCTTCTGTGGTCTTCGTATTCGGTTTCCAGTTCCGATAGATTGGTCTTGGCCTCCTGGGTGAGGTAGTTGCTGTTCCTGAACTTATAGATAAAGAAAAGCAGCAGTACCAGTAACGATGCGATGATAGTCCATAAAATGGCATTATAGGTGCCCTTGGAAACATCGATGCCCAAAAAGGACATGTTGTCTTTCTCCTCGGTGACGGCCGCCAGGCTGTTGGACGTATCCTCCAATTTTTTTTCAAGCGAGGCTATGGTCGATTCGTGGCCCGCAATGGTGGCATTCAGTTCCGAGGCGCGCGTGTTGAACCCACTAAGGGTATCCATAACATTGGCGCGAAGCTTGTCCAAAGAAATCGTGCGGACCACCTCATATCTTTTTCCATCCGCCCTGTAGTTTCCCGATTTACCAAAAACGAACTCGAATTGGCTATCGATGGAACCCTCTTCCAATGACAGTTCTTCCTCCTCCTCCTGGGCGTGGGCACTTTGTAGGTTGATAGTCAATAAGGCCGTCAAAAGTAACAGTACTTTATAAGCTTTCATGTTCAAATGGGTCTTTGTAATAAAAATCAAATGACGAAAGTAATTCAATATTATCAATTACGAAAAAAATTCAGGAATAAGCTCAATTTTTTGGGATACCTGAAGACCGTCCGCAAATAAAAGCGCCCCTTCCGGGGCGCCTTTCGCCGTATTACGGACAACGATCAAATTATTGAAAAATCAATCGTTCGCGTTCACCATTTTCGTTCAGCATCGTGATAACGGTACTTTCGTACTTCGAAATACGGCCGAAGAGGGCTCTGGCTTCATGGATATCGTCGATTTCCTCATCGCCCAAGGCCAGCAAAATTTTGCCGTCAAGGCCGTAGCCCCGATACTTTTCCGGTACACCGGTGATGCGGACGCCTGCATCGATATTGTACTGTTTCTTTTCTTCTTCGGTCAAATTTTTGACAACAAGGCCCATTTCGGGAACTATTAATGTCTGTATTTCGGTCAGGGTCACGGGCATCGTCATTTTTTCCCCGTCCCTATCAACGGTAACCTTTATTTCGTCTCCCGGTTTTTTGGTCGAAAGATATCCGGTCAGGTCGGCAAATTGATGGACCTCGATATAATCTACCTGTTTGATGATATCGCCTTCAAGGAGGCCGGCATCGTCGGCACCAGTATCTTCCTGGACCGCGTCGATGTAGACGCCATCGATTTCAGTAATGCCTTTTTCGGCGGCGTAGGGGGAATTAATAGGTATGGTCTGGACACCCAGGATGCCTTTTTTGACATTCCCGTATTCCAAGATATCGTCGACTACCTTTTTGGCGATGTTACTGGGTACGGCGAACGAATACCCTATGTAAGATCCGGTCCTTGAAGTAATCGCCGTGTTGATGCCTACCAGATCCCCATTGGTGTTTACCAGCGCGCCCCCACTGTTGCCGGGATTTATCGCGGCATCGGTCTGTATAAACGATTGGTTGCGGCCCATATGCAGGTCCCGTGCCTTGGCACTGACGATACCAGCGGTCACCGTTGAGGTCAGATTGAACGGGTTGCCGACGGCCAAAACCCATTCCCCGATCCTGAGATTGTCGGAATCCCCGAAAGCCAGATATGGCAGCTCACGATCGGCGTCGATCTTTAGCAGGGCGATGTCGGTATTCGGGTCGGTACCTATAAGTTCGGCATCATAGGTCTTGTTGTTGTTCAAGGTAACCTGTAACTTATTGGCATTGGCGATAACATGGTTGTTGGTCACGATATAACCGTCTTGTGAGATTATGACCCCCGAACCCGTACCGACCTGGGCCCTTTCGGGACCTCCATCATGGCCGTAGAAAAATTCCATAATATTGGACGGCTGTGATCGACTAATGGTCACGTTCTTGACGTGTACCACGGCGTTGACCGTGTTTTCGGCGGCCGTCGTGAAATCCACTTCATTGATACCTGCCCCTTTCGAAGAGGTAGGGACCAAGCTGGTTTCGAATACCGAGGCGCGCGGACTGTCCGTGACCACGGCATAATCGGTGTTTTCAAAAAAATAAATGTAGGTCCCCAAAGTAACTGCTCCCGCAAATAGGGCAACCAAAAATGTACTCGCAATCCTTTTCATTGTAAATCGTATTTTTAGATATGTTAAAATTAATATATTCCTATAGTATCCTAAAGCCCATTCGGCAAGTTTAACTGCTTTTTAACGGCGAGCTAACCCTATTTTTAACGGTGAACACGCCTTGTTTTTAATGGCGAATGGCCCCTGATCGTTGCGCGTGCCCCTTTACTCATTTTAACGAGTATTAAATCTTATATTTGTCCCCTTGAATTGAACTATGACGATTCCTTTTTTTAAATATCAAGGCACGGGCAACGACTTTATACTGATAGATAATCGTCAGGAGGTATATGTCAAAAACAATGCCAAGGTTACAGCTTTACTGTGCGACCGGAAGTTCGGTATCGGTGCGGACGGACTGATTTTACTTGAAAATGATGATCGGTCAGATTTCAGGATGGTCTATTTCAACGCCGATGGGCATGAGGGGAGTATGTGTGGAAACGGGGGAAGGTGTACCGTGGCCTTTGCGCAATATTTGGGGATGATAGGCGATGGGGCTACATTTAATGCCGTTGACGGTTCGCATGGGGCGCTTATTGATGGCGATACGGTAAGTCTTGCAATGCGGGAGGTCTCGGAAATAAGGATACGCCCCGAGGCCCTTTTTTTGGATACCGGTTCGCCGCACCACGTACAACTGGTAGCGCATCTTGAGGAATTCGAGGTGTTTAGGGAAGGAAAGAAACTGCGGTACGGATTGTATGGCGAAAAAGGAAGCAATATCAATTTTGTAGCACAGGAAAACGATGCCGTTTTTTCCGTTAGAACGTATGAACGCGGGGTGGAAGACGAGACCCTTTCCTGCGGAACGGGCGTGGTGGCAGTAGCCATTGGCATGCACAAGACCGGAAAGACCCAAGCTACGTCCGTTACGGTCAACACGCGCGGCGGCGGCCTGAAGGTGACGTTCGACGTGGAAGGCGAAAAGTACCGGAACGTGCGTTTGATCGGCCCGGCAAAGCAGGTGTTCAAAGGCGAGGTGGTATGTTGAATTTAAAAGGGGAAAGCATCAGGTTACGGGCCCTGGAAGCCGAGGACCTCGATTTTTTATATGCGCTGGAAAACAATACCGGGGTCTGGGAAATTAGCGGTACGACCACACCCTATTCAAAACATGTATTAAAGCGGTATCTTGACAATGCCCATCGCGACATTTACGAAGTGAAGCAGTTGCGTCTGTGTATCTGTGATACTTCGGACGACGCCATCGGCCTGATCGATCTGTTCGATTTCGACCCCAAGAACCACAGGGCGGGCATGGGCATAATCCTGGAGGCAAAAAACCGCAACAAGGGTATCGGGGCCGAGGCTATCCATCTGTTGACGGAATATGCCTTTTCAACCCTGGACCTTCGGCAGGTGTATGCCAATGTCATCCAAGGAAATACCGCAAGCCTGCACCTATTCGAAAAAATGGGTTTTGAAAAGGTAGGTGTCAAAAAGGACTGGATTTTTTCCGAAGGAAACTATAAGGACGAAATCCTGTTTCAAAAACTGAATCGTTGATTTTAGAAGTATAGACCGAATGTATATTAGAAAAATCTTATGGTTTACTGTGCTCGCGGGCCTGGTCGGTTGCGGCATTTTTGCCTACATGGTCTACGATGCCGTATTCGCTCCGAATACCAGTTTCAACAACGAACAGGCGTACGTATACATCCCGACGGACGCAGGTTATGACGAAGTTAGGCAACAATTGGATCCCCTTTTGCAAGATATGGAGTCCTTCAGGCAAGTGGCGGAGCGCAAAGGCTATGTTTCCAACATAAAAGCCGGCAAATACGTCGTTAAAAAAGGAATGAACAACAACGAGATCGTAAATTCCCTTCGCAGCGGGAATATTCCCGTGAAAGTATCCTTCAACAATCAGGAAACGCTGGCGGACCTGGCAGGAAGGATTGCCCTGCAGATTGAACCGGACAGTCTGGCGCTGATGGCTGCGATGACCGATCCGCAATTTCTGGAGGCACACGATTTCAACGGAGAAACCCGGCTGGCCATGTATGTTCCGAATAGTTACGAATTTTTTTGGAACACGTCCGCCGAAGCCTTCCGGGATCGGATGCTCAAGGAATACCAGCGTTTTTGGAACGACTCACGTCTGGAAAAGGCGAAAGCCCTGAATTTGACGCCACCGGAAGTAGTTGCCCTGGCATCCATAGTGCATAAGGAGACTGCGAAGGTCGATGAACGTCCCCGGGTCGCCGGGGTCTACCTGAACCGGTTGCGCAGGGGTATGCCTTTGCAGGCTGATCCCACCGTCATCTACGCCCTGAAAAAACACAGCGGAAAGTTCGATACCATCATCAAACGGGTGCTGTATAAAGACCTGGAGCTTGATTCCCCCTACAACACCTATAAATATCCCGGTTTGCCGCCGGGGCCTATTTTCATGCCTGATATTTCGGCGATAGACGCTGTTCTGAATCCCGAAAAACATGACTATCTGTATTTCGTGGCCGACATCGAAAACTTCGGCTACCACAAGTTTGCCAAGTCCCTTCCGCAACACAACCGCAATAAGGTGCAGTACATCCGATGGCTCAACGAACAGAATATCAATAGATAGGTACGTTCGTCCCCATTAGTGCGCCGATGGACTAAAAATCGCCTTTTTTAACAAATCCTTCGAAAAGTAGGATGAAATCGGTTTTATATTTGTCCCCAGAAATCTAAGCAATCCTTTTTTACGTAAGTCTTAGGAAAAGCAATATATGACAAAGTGGATAAGTGTATCGAGTCCCCTTATCATTACCTGTATCTTATTGAGTTTCTCCTTTCAGCCTGAAGAGGTCAAGGTACCTGAAACCCTTAAGGTGAACAAACCTACTGAAGTCTTGTTCCCCAAAATCAAGACTGCGCCCACAACGATGTTCATGGCCCCGCCCTTTTTGGGCAGCTCGTACATCGGTTTCAAGGAAGCCCTGGCCTTTAAGGAGTCCCGAGGCAATTATTTTACGATCAATACCCTGGGCTATCTCGGCAAATACCAATTCGGTATCGGTACCCTGCAGCTCATGGGAGTGTACAATGCCACCCGTTTCCTGAACGACCCGATATTGCAAGAACAGGTTTTTCACACCAATATCGCCCGGAACAAATGGATCCTTAGACGGGATATCAAGCGTTTTGTCGGCAAATATATCGGGGGCATCGAGATTACGGAATCCGGCATTTTGGCCGCTGCCCACTTGGCCGGTGCAGGCAACGTTAAAAGGTACTTGCGGTCTTGGGGCGATTTCGACGTGGCGGACAGTTACGGTACCAATATCGCCAAGTACATGAATACGTTCTCGGGTTACGATGTTTCGCATATTGTGATGAAACATAACCCCAAGGTCTGAGCGTACTGTCTTACGATTTTACCTATATGAAAAATAGATGGACCCCGGCGATTTGACGTTGGGGTTTGTTTTTTATGTATGTGAAGGGTCGTATCCGGCAGACTTGCAATACCGTATTTGGGACGAATTCGCCGCGGTACATCGGATGGTTTAGGAGGTTTTCGAACCCCTACCAGGCTATCCATGCACAATAAATATTGCCGGTCTCCTGTGCAGTTCCACCTTGGTTTTTTTCCATTGGGCCGCCGTCTTGGTCGCGATATATTCGCTATGCATGGTGATATCGCAGGCTACGCACAATCGGGTGTTGGGACGCAATACTTTGGCCAGTTCGTCCAAAAGACCGTCATTGCGATAGGGTGTTTCCATGAAGAGCTGTGATTGCCCCGTGTCCCGCGAAATTTTTTCCAAATTTTTGATGGCGTTCTTCCTTTCCCGGGAATCGATGGGCAAGTACCCGGTAAAGGCAAAATTCTGTCCGTTCATGCCACTGGCCATCAAGGCCATGATAATGGAGGATGGACCGACCAGGGGAGCCACCCTAATTCCCTTTTCATGGGCAATCCGTATTACTTCGGCCCCCGGATCGGCCACACCGGGGCAACCTGCCTCGGAAAGGATACCGATATCATGACCCTCTTGGCAGGGTTTCAAAAACGATGGCATTTCCTCAGCTTCGGTAAACTTGTTCAGTACGGAGATTCGAAGGCCAGGCTGGGATTTCCCCGAGCTTATTTTTTTGATGAACCGGCGGGCGGACTTTTCGTTTTCGACGATGTAATGGTCGATGCGCTCTATGGCCTGTTTTATCGAAATGGGTAGGACCTCCAAAGGCTCGTTGTCGCCCAATGTCGTGGGAATCAAATATAGCGTGCCCGTGCTATCGGTTGTTTTGCCCATGGGTCCAGTATGCTAGGAATCGGTTTATTTTATAATCAGGACAATTTTTTTCTCAGGTCATCGATGTACTTGCGGAACTGCTTGTCGGTCTCGGCCAAGTTGTCGACGGTCTTGCAGGCGTGCAGCACGGTGGCATGGTCTCGCTTGCCGATCTGCGACCCGATACTCGCCAAAGAGGCCTTGGTAAGTTTTTTGGCGAAGAACATGGCCAATTGCCGGGCTTGTACGATATGCCTTTTTCGGGTTTTCGACTGCAAGGTGGCCACATCCATCTCGAAATAATCGGAGACCACTTTTTGGATGTATTCGATCGATACCTCGCGCTTGGTGTTCTTTACGAATTTTTCGACCACCTGCTGGGCCAATTCGAGCGTAACCTCCTTTTTGTTGAAAGAGGATTGGGCGATCAGCGAAATCACGGCGCCTTCGAGTTCGCGGATGTTGGTCTTGATGTGCTTGGCGACATAGTCGATAATATCTTCGGGCATCTCGACCCCGTCACGGTACAGTTTGTTCTTTAAAATGGATACCCGCGTCTCATAATCGGGATTTTGCAGTTC
>DASSWC010000400.1:0-7767 GCA_035705395.1 Pricia sp.
GTTTTTCGCCCCGAAGGCGACCAGTTCCCGGGCGGAAGCTACAGTGGCCTGGACTATTTCAATGAAATTAGGGGAGACCAATAGGTTCGGCAGGTCGTTGTCCTTTTCGAAGGCTTCGGTGATGTCCGTCAAGAGCGCGGCGCGGATGATGCATCCGGCCCTCCAGATTTTGGCGATAACGGCGATATCCAACTTATATCCATATTCTTTGGAGGCCTCGGCCAATACGTGCAGGCCTTGGGAATAGGTAACGATGAAGGCAAAATATAGGGCCTCCTCGGCCAGTTTTTCAATTTTGGCCTTTTCCATCGTCTCCACTTCCGGCCGACCGTACAGCTTATCGGCCGCGACCCGTTCGGATTTCAGGGCGGAGATCTCCCGCATGTTGACAGCGATATCGATGGAGGGGACGGGAATACCGAGATCCATCGCATTTTGGCTCGTCCATTTTCCAGTGCCCTTTTGCTTGGCCTTGTCCAAAATTTTATCGATCAGGCGCCCATCACTGGTATCGTCTTCCTGTTCGAAGATTTCCGAGGTAATCTCTACCAAGAAGGATTGCAGGCGGCCCCCGTTCCATTTTTTAAAGGTTTCGTGCAGTTCGTTGTTATCGAAATTTCCCGCTTTTTTCAGGATATCGTAGATTTCCGAGGTCAGCTGCATGAGTCCATACTCAATGCCGTTGTGTACCATTTTCACGTAGTTGCCGGCGGATTTAGGTCCCAAATACGCTACGCAAGGCTCCCCCTCGTATTTGGCAGCGACGGCCTCAAAAATCGGTTTGATATGTGCGTAGGCTGATTTCGAGCCTCCGGGCATGATACTTGGGCCTATACGCGCACCTTTGGCCCCACCGGAAACTCCCGCACCAAAAAAATTGATTGCCCTATCCTGTAAGGCCTCCTCACGTCGGTCGGTATCCGTAAAAAACGAATTTCCGCCATCGATGATGATATCCCCACGGTCAACGAGTGGTAAGAGGCTCTCGATAACGGTATCCACAATTTTTCCAGCCGGCACAAGCAACATGATTTTCCGGGGCTGTTTCAGGGCCTTGACAAAGGTTTTGATGCTGGTCGAGGCGTCAATGCTGTGTTCTTTGTTTCCCTCATCCTTAAGGGCATCCACTTTCTCCTGGTCGAGGTCATGCCCAAAAGCGGAATATCCGCTATCCGCTACGTTCAAAATAAAATTACGGCCCATGACCCCGAGACCGATCAATCCGAAATCGTACTTGTCATCCATAGATACCTAACCTTTTATATTTTTAGAAATTATCCAAACAGCAGGGTGGGTAGCCACTACCCGAAATACATCCAGCTAAAGGATGTCCATCCCTCAAAAATAAAAGAAAATATCGAGACCTAGGATTATCTTGGGGTAAACTCGTTGCGATTGCTTTTTCTTTTCGATACTTTTAGGGGCTTAAACCCTGAACATCCCATGAACAAGACAGAAAATCAAATGTTGGTCATATTCGGCGCCTCGGGAGACCTTACCGTCCGTAAACTGATTCCCGCCCTATTCCGTTTGGCGCAAGAAGGACACCTGCCTGAAAATTATGTGGTCTTGGGAGCTAGCCGCACGGCGTTTACCGACGACGAGTTCCGTAAAAAGGTAGTCACTGAAAGCGAACATTTGAAAGATAAGATCAACGAGGATCAAAAAAAGATGGTCTCGGCGTTTACCGAGCGTATTTTTTATCACGAGCTTAGCGATGATCAGTCCTCCGATTACGGCCCCTTGAAAGAACGGATCGATGCCCTAAATGCCGAACATGGTACGGATGGTAATTATATTTTTTACCTGTCTACGCCGCCATCGGTCTATGGGCCCATTGCGAAAAACCTGCATGAAGTAGGCCTCAGTAAAGAGGATGGGGGATGGCGACGTTTGATCGTGGAAAAACCTTTTGGGTACAGTTTGGAGACCGCCAAAAAACTGAACAAGAGCTTACACCGCTATTTCAAGGAAGGGCAGATTTTTCGTATCGACCATTATCTCGGTAAGGAAACCGTGCAGAACCTCTTAGTGACCCGCTTTGCCAACAGTATTTTCGAGCCCTTGTGGAACCGCAATTACGTGCACCATGTCGAGATAACCAACGCCGAAAGCGGAGGGGTAGGAAAACGCGGCGCCTACTACGATAAGTCCGGTGCCCTGCGCGATATGTTCCAGAGCCATTTGATGCAGATCGTCGCCTTTATTATCATGGAACCTCCCTTGAGTTCGGATTCGGAGGCCATACGCGACGAAAAGATAAAAGCCTTGAAATCGTTGCGTATTATGACGGATCCCGAGGTTTTGCGAAGAAATACCATTCGCGCACAATACGTAAGTTCCGTTGTGGACGGCAAAAAGGTGAAAGGGTATAGGGAAGAGGACGAGGTCGACCCGAATTCAAAAACGGAGACCTATGCGGCCCTGAAATTTTTTGTGGATAATTGGCGTTGGGCCGACGTGCCCTTCTACGTTCGTACGGCCAAAAGAATGCCGACGAAGGTCACCGAGGTGGTCATCCATTTCAAGACGCCGCACCATCAAATTTTCAAGGATGAAGGGATTAGCAATAAGGACAATAAATTGATTATCCGCATTCAACCGGATGAGGGAATTTTAATAAAATTCGGGGTAAAAGTACCCGGTCAGGGCTTTAAGGTCGAGCGGGCCAATCTCGACTTTTACTATTCCAGCTTGGTCGAAAACCGTGTGATGGAAGCCTACGAACGTCTGCTTTTGGATGCTATGCAGGGCGATGCCACCCTCTATGCCCGCGCGGATGAGGTGGAGGCCGCTTGGGCCTTTGTAGACCCGATCTTGAGGTATTGGAAAGACTCCGACCAGAATGTTTACGGCTATTCCGCGGGAGCCTGGGGGCCCAAAAATGCGGACGATCTTATTGAAGGAATCCACATTTGGCGGAATCCCGGGGAGCAATTGGCCGACGATCCCAGATTCTGTGTGATTTGTTAGACACGTTAAGACGGTTTGCCGAAAGGCAGGTCGGGTCCAAAACCGGATTATTTTGTAACCCGCTTCCAGCGTATTGCGGTAGGGTTTAAATTCATCATACTACTAATGGAATTAAAGATTTCAAGTACAAAACAAAAAACGGCCGAAAATTTTACGGATTGGTTTATCGAGCTGATCGGTGCGAAGCAGACCCTGCACGTCGCGCTGTCCGGGGGTAGCACCCCAAAAATTGTGTTCGACGAACTGGCGGCACGGGGAATTTCGAAAGCGGCCTGGAAAAAAGTCCACCTCTACTGGGGCGACGAGCGCTGTGTGCCACCAGACGATGCGGAAAGCAACTATAAAATGACCTTGGAGCATCTCTTGTCGAAGATCGAGATTCCCGATAAGAATATTCATCGGATAAAGGGTGAGGCAGCACCCCATCTTGAAGCGGTACGTTATGCGGGGGTGCTAAAACAGGAACTTCCTTTGGTCGATGGGCTGCCCCGTTTCGACCTTATTATTTTGGGCATGGGCGATGACGGACATACGGCCTCTATCTTTCCCCAGGAAATCGGATTATGGGATGCCAATAGGCTCTGCGAGGTCGCCGAACATCCGGAGACGGGCCAACAACGGATTACCATTACAGGGAAAATTATCAACAATGCGGCTATCGTTGCCTTTTTGGTTACCGGGGCCGGCAAAGCGGAAAAAGTCGGGGAAATTATTGACCAGAGGGATAGTTTTAATGACTATCCGGCAAATCTGGTCAAGCCTTCGAGCGGGAATTTGTTTTGGTTTTTGGACGAGGCCGCAGCGGCCGGCATCACAAATCAATCTTGATATTTTCCTTTTTTAAGCGCCCCAGGTGCTCCCCGATTTTAAACTGCGACGCGTCGAATTGGGTATCCCGTGAAAACGCTTCTTCCTTGCGTTGTCTGCTACGTGCAAACCGCCGAACCCCCTGTTCGTTTTCTACTAAAAGGCCGGGAACGGGCACGCTGTTTCCTTGGGCATCCTGGGCAACCATAGTAAAATAGGAAGAGTTGCAATGCCGTGTAGTGCCCTCAGTAATATTTTGGGCATCGACCCGAACCCCAACTACCATTGAGGTACGCCCCGTGTAGTTTATCGAGGCCCGAAGGGTGACGAGTTCGCCCACTTCAATGGGACTCAAAAAGTCCACCCGGTTGACCGAGGCGGTGACACAATAGCATAGGGAGTGCTTCGAGGCACAGGCGAACGCAATCTGGTCCATTAAATTCAGAATATGGCCTCCGTGTACCTTGCCCCCGAAATTGGAGTGGGAGGGAAGCATAAGCTGCGTTATGGATACCCATGATTCGCTTGGGGATTTGTAGTTTTCCATGGATCGGTTGTTTGCGAATGTGAAAATTACCGCCGAAAATGGGGAGATTGGTCCAGTTCTACGCTAGTGACGAAATACTTGGTGTCGCCCAGCCAGAAGAAGGTGGCGTAACGCTCTACGTATTCCAGTTTTACATACTCGCCTTGGTATTTCTGGAGTTTTTCGATGACTTCCTGATTTTTGTCCAATACGGAGAATGAAAATATTTGCGCACCGCTTATGCCTTGGCTGATCTGCCCCTCCCAGGTTTTGACGATGACGCCCTTGTGGCTGATTTTTATAAGTTCGCCCGAACGTATGCCATCGCTAAAGGTGACGAAATAGATAAATGCGTAGACTGCTGCGAACAGGATGGCTATAATTCCTAATACTGCAAATAGGGCTTTTTTCATGGATAGGTTCTATGGTTAAATCCAAAAAGTTTAGATATTACTTCGGTGTTTCGGGTAGGTTAGGTCCGGTGCGTCCGACTCTTCCTCCCAATCCTCATCTTCCGCCCGTTTCAGGATGCGATCGGGAATGGATTTCTTCGCTTTGGCTCCCATTTTCTTGAGCTTTTCGATACTGCGTACGATATTTCCCCGACCCTCGAACAACTTGTTCATGGCGCCTTTGTATTCGGATTTGGCATCGTCCAATTTGTTGCCGACCTTGGTAAGGTCGCCTACAAAACCTTCGAACTTATCATAAAGCGCTCCCGCTTGCCTGGCGATTTCGATGGCATTGCGCTGTTGTTTTTCGTTGTTCCACATGCTGTCGATGGTACGTAGTGTTGCCAGCAGGGTTGACGGGGTAACAATCACAATATTTTGTTCAAAGGCCTTGTTGTAGAGGGAATTATCATTGTTGATGGCCACGGCAAATGCAGGCTCGATGGGGATGAACATCAGCACGAAATCGGGACTCTCCATGGCGTACAGGTCCTCATATTTTTTGGCGGATAATTGGTCGACGTGTTTTCTGAGGGATTTGATATGCGCTTTCAGGAACTGCTCCCGCATCGCGTCCTCGGCGTTGACCATGCGCTCATAGGCGACCAGGGATACCTTGGAATCGACGATCATCTTTTTGCCGTCCGGAAGATGGATGATGACATCGGGCATCACACGGGAGCCATCCTGCCGCTGAAAACTTTGCTGTACCGTATATTCCCGGTCTTTTTCGAGGCCCGATTTTTCGAGTACGCGTTCCAGTACTAGCTCGCCCCAGTTGCCTTGCATTTTGCTGTCCCCTTTTAGGGCCTTGGTCAGGTTTTCGGCCTCTTGGGTAATTTTAAGGTTTTGGGTCTGCAGGTTCAGCAATTGTTCCCTAAGCGCCTGATGGATACCAAAGCTTTCCTTCCTGCTTTCCTCGACCTTTTTCTCGAACAATAGGATTTTTTCGTTCAACGGCGTCAGGATGTTCTTGATGTTCCTTTCGTTCCGCTCCGTGAATTTCAGGCTTTTTTCTTCCAGGATTTTATTCGCCAGGTTTTCGAATTCCTTGGTGAACTTTTCCTGTAGTTTTTCGACCTCCTCTTTCTGCTCCCGGTTCTTTTGTTGCAGGTTTTCGATATCGGCCTGGTGGCGTACGATCTGTTGACCCAACTGCTCTTTTTCCGTTTGCAGCCGGGTTTTGTGGCTTTCGGTGTCCCGCAGGGTCTGTTGCAGCACGGACAGGTTGTTGTTCAACTGCAGTTCCCGTTCTTCCAAGGCACTTTGGGTAGATCGGGTCCTAAGGCTTTGGATGTAGTTGCCCAACAAATAGCCGACGGCCAGAAAAACCAGTCCTATCCCAAGATATATTAGATATTCGTTCACGGATGTTCAAAAGTGTTTGGGATAAAGATACAGTTTTGGGATGGAATTCCCGGATTACTTTTTGATGCGAAACGAACCCGTTTTCGGATCAAATGCCACGGCATCCGAGGGAAAAAGGTGGTTAAAGGCTTTTTGTCCGATCAGTTCGCAAGGCTGCCCGAAGGCATGGTTTTCTTCATTTAACAACAGCATGGTATCGCAGAGTTGTATCGCCATTTCGATTTCATGGGAGGTAAAGATAACCGTCTTGCCGGTATCGTGGGCGATGGATTTTAGCAGTTTGAGGATTTGCACCTTGTGGTACAAGTCCAGATGGGTGGTCGGTTCATCCAGTAGAATGATGGCGGTATCCTGCGCCAGGGCCCTGGCGACCATTACCCGCTGCAGTTGGCCGTCGCTCAGTTCGTAACACTTTCTATGCTGTAGCGGTTCGAGCTGGAGGATCGATAGGGCCTCACCAATCTTTGTTTTATCTTCCTGGGATATCCGACCGAGCCAATCGGTATAAGGTTGTCTCCCCAGCGTGATCAGTTCCAGCACGGAGAGGTTTTTTGAGGCAACCGGTTCGGTCAGTACCAGGCTGATTTTGGAGGCCAGTTGCAACGGGGGATACCCTTCAAGATTTTTTCCGTCGATTTGGATGCTTCCCGATAGCTTGGGCTGTATATTGCCCAAGGTGCGCAACAAGGTGGACTTACCGATGCCGTTCACCCCTACGATAGCTGTCAGTTCACCACCTGAAATCCCAAAACCTATGCCTTCGGCAATGACAGTGGATGCATAGCCAATGGCCAAATCCCGCGTTTCCAAGACCATTTTTGAATTTACATTTAAAACCGTCCCCATAATCCAGAGCTATAATTTTTCTTTTCTCGGCCTGCTTCAAATCGCAGCCTTAAAACACCATCTTCCGTTTTCGAACCAGCAGCCATATTACAACCGGAGCGCCCAAAATACTGGTAATGGCGTTGATGGGCAATACGCTGGCGGAATTCGGCAGTTGCGCCACGGTATCGCAGAGCAGCATCAGAATGGATCCGTAGACCAACACGGCGGGCATCATAATCTTATGGTCGGTGGTATTGAAAATCTGCCGGGCCAGGTGTGGAACGGCCAGTCCGATAAAGGCGATTGGGCCTGCAAAAGCGGTAACACCGCCGGCCAGGAGTCCCGTTGCGAGAATGATCAGGTAGCGGGATTTTTTTAGGTCCACCCCCAAGCTCCGGGCATAGTTTTCGCCCAGAAGCAAGGCGTTCAAGGCCTTTATGGAAAGGATGCCGAACAGCAGGCCGATCAAAATGACGCCCAACAAGACCGATACCTGTATCCAGGAAAGATTGCCAACGCTACCGAAGGACCAGTATATGAATTGTTGCAGTTTTTCGGCCTCCGAAAAATAGGACAGTACGCTGACGATAGCGGCGGTAATACTACCGAACATCAGGCCAATGATCAGCAAGGCCATGGTATCCCTTACCTTTGCGGCGACGGCGATTACCGCGAGTAAAACCAGAAAGCTACCGATACTCGAGGCGATAGCAAGGGAAATGTCGTTCAGGAGTCCGAAGGCCATAAATCCCGAAAACAGTGACGAACCCATGATAAGCAATGCCGCCCCTAAACTGGCACCGGAGCTGATGC
>DASSWC010000401.1:0-10420 GCA_035705395.1 Pricia sp.
CGACCCCTCGGAAGGAGTACGCCGCTTTCGTGTCGAATACCGACGAAGCGATCGGGAGGGTGCTCGACTATCTGGACCTAAAGGGCCTTACCGAGGATACCATTGTAATCTTTCAATCCGACCATGGGCATTCCCTTGAGGAAAGGGCATTTTGGGACGGGGGGAGTTCCGGCCCCTATCGAGGCAGCAAATTCAGTATGTTCGAAGGGGGAATCCGTGTTCCCGCCATCATCCGGTATCCAAAGAAAATACCGGCAAATCAGGTACGTGATCAGCTCGCCACGGGAATGGATTGGTTCGCTACTATCGCGGACCTGTCAGGCTCCCATGTCGCGGAAAATATCGATGGCAAAAGCCTTATGCCTATTATTTTGGATGAAAAGGGCGAATCGGAACATGATGTGGTCCATTGGCAGTTAGGGGGCTACGATGACCGAACCGCTCAATGGGCCGTCCGTAAAGGGCCATGGAAGTTGATCGGTAATGTTAGGGAGCCTCAGGGAAAAGAGGGGCAAAAAGCGGACCTGCCAAAATTGTTCCTCGTTAATTTGGACAACGACATATCCGAACAGAACAACCTTGCAGCTTCCCATCCGAAAAAGTTGGATGCGCTTTTGGAGCTGCACAAGACATGGCTGATTTCTGTGCGTGCCGAGAAAAGTAAATGATTCACTAGCACGAGGTCAAATCGTCGCTTTATTTATATGATTATTCCTTCTTCACAATCTTGGATCCCGACGAAAGATTTTGGTGTACGATAGTGGCGTTTCCCTTATAGGATAGAACACTGTTCCCCTTCGCATCGATATCTATGGAATCCAATACCGAAAGATAAGCGTTGCTGTTGCCCGACAGATCTATTTTAAGGGCTTCTACGGCCAAACCGTAATCGGATAGTTCGCAATTCCCCGAAAGTTTTCCATTCAATATTTCTGCGTTCCCGGCCAGTTCGATGATACAGTTGCCTTTTGAGCTAATATCCAAAACGTCGGTATTCACGGTACCGGTAAACCAAGCATTGCCGATAAGGTTAATTTTGACCTTTGGAGCATCCAAAGAATCCTCGAGTACTAGTTTTGAATTTCCCGAAGCCCTAAAATCAGAAATGTTTTTTGTGGTGATGATGACATTCAAAGTCTCTTTTCCCTTTATTTTTTTGATTCCCTTAAGGGCGACATGAAGCCGGTTACCGACATTCGTCAGGTCAATATGATTATGAAGATTGTCATTGGCCTCTATTTCTAGCTTCTCTTCCGTATCGGAAAACGTGACATACACATTAAAGTTGTCGGAAACGTCCAAGGCGGAGTACCCCGAAAAAGGATACGCCTTTGTGGTCACTTCGTTAGATGCGGTCACTGTTTCCTTGGTACATGAGATGGAAACAGTGGACAGAACCGCTACACATATGATTTTTGATATTGTTTTCATTTCTTATTTTGATTTTTTAGCAGTAACTCTTTTTAAGGAACAAAGATCAGTCGGAAAACCCATGTACACAACCGCATAAGTATGTGAAAATTCGTATGAAGGAGACTAAATATACCTTATTTTCTTTCACATTCTTATGTGATTCGATGGTTTTTAGGATGTAAATAATTTGGCATTTTTAGTAATAGCGTATCAATTCTATGCATAATTTTGATGTAAATAACTAAGGTCGAATGGGGTTAAGGTTGTTTTGTGGTATGCTCTTCATCCAAGGCTGTGTTTTTGGGCAATACACCTATTTCTTTAACCGGTACGCCGTTTCGGACGGACTTAACACCAACAAGGTAAACTGTGTCTGGCAAGACGATAAGGGATTCCTTTGGATAGGCACCGAGGTCGGTATCCAGCGCTTTGATGGCGGAAAGTTCGTTACCTTCTTCGGCAATCGAAGTGATCGAATGCTGCCCCATCTTGGCGTTGAGCAAATCTTGGGGGCCGAAAACGGAAAGCTTTGGCTGGTACAGGGATCCCAGATCGGTCTTTTCGACCCCTTCACCTTCCAATATGACGGTATTCCGATACGTACAAGAGACGCCCTACCGCCCAGAAACGAAGTTAAGCTCTTCAAGGACAGTAGGGGGGAGGTCTTTCTCTGTGCCTCGAAATACGGGCTGTTGCGCTACGACCGCGCCAAGAAAATTTTTACGGATACCGATGTGTCCGTCCGCGTGCCACGGGATTGGGGCGTCAACGGCCTGTTCGAGGATCCCGGTACGGGGGAATATTTTGTGTTTGGCGACAAAGGGCTGGCTCTGTTCGATTCGGGGACCGGCGAACTTTTTTACGAAGGGAACAACCCGCAGCACATTCCTTTTTTTGACCCAGGAACACTTCCGAACGCCACTGGTTTCCAAAAGGCAAGGGACGGTACCTGGTGGGCGACGTATTGGGATTTTGACCGTACCGAACAAGGCTCGGTAGTGTTGCACTACGATCCCGGGCAAGGGAAAATGGTGTCCGACACGCTGGGAAGCCGTTCCGGCGTCGATTATGCCTTTCTCGAACAGCTATTGGAAACCCGAAACGGACAGCTCTGGATCGGCGGGGATAATTCGCTGCTCACCTATGAATCGGACCTGGACGGCTTCCGTCAACAGATCAAGGCCATGCCCTCGGAATCCGACATAAGGGCATCCGATATCCGACACCTGTTCGAGGACCGGGAAGGCAATATCTGGTCAAGTACCGAAAACGGCCTGTATGTGGTCAACCCGGACCTGCGTGATGTCTATAACCTCATGGTTATCGACGGGCTGAAAAGGGAATCCGCCGTGAACGCCCTCTTGGAGACCCAAGACAAGGAGAACTGGATCGGCACTTGGGGCAATGGGCTTCTGTTCTACGATGCTAGGTTCGAAAGGATAAATGGGAACCCCTATACGGAAATCAGCAAAGCGGATTTCGAATCCTACGGCAAGGTTTGGGACCTTTGTCAGCATAGTACATCCGGCCGCATTTGGGCCGCGTCCCAGGGTGGCACTTTGGCCGTTTTCGACCCCGATACCAAAAAGGCCCTACATTGGCTGCGGCCTCCCGCTTTTAAAGGGAGCACCGTCCGACAGGTAAAGGAGGACAAAAATGGCGACCTTTGGTTCGGCACCCAGGGCGGCCATTTGGTAAAGCGGAAAAGTAACGATTCCGTTTCGAACGCATCCTTCAAACTCCTGCACAATTTCAATACCATAATAAATAGACTCTATTTTGATCGGCAGGGGCGCCTATGGGTGGGTACCCATAAACAAGGGGTTTATGTAATCGAACCGGACAGTGGTACCATCCTCTCCCATTTTGACGAGGAGTTCAGCGATCGGTTTTCCGTTCCCGACAATTCCATTACAGATATCCAACAGTACAACGACAGCATTTTCTTCCTGGGCTCCGAAACACTTAATATCCTAAACATCCGTACCCGCAAGGTAAGGCGGGTAACCGCCTATGAAGGCCTTAACGGATCCAAGGTATCACAGATGATGATCGATAATGGGGGAGTGCTTTGGATGATTACCAATAATGGGCTGGGCAGCTACAATTATGAAAACGACATGATCGGTTCCTACAACAACCTGCACGGCATCATGTATGGGGAAAGGACGAATGCGGCAAAATGCAGGATGCACAATGGCGAGATCTGGTTTGGCGGCGGTGATGTGGTCTTCGGGTTCGCTCCTGAAACCTTAAAGCAAACGGAAATCCCGCCCAACGTAACACTGACAGACCTGAAGCTCTTCAACCGCTTCATTCCCCTCGATTCGGTCCTGGCCCAAAAGCGGATCCGATTCGAACACCACCAGAATTCCTTTACCTTTTATTTCTCGGCCCTGAACTTTAACCAACGCCACAAACTGCAATATTACTACCGGATACCGGGCATTAATAGGGAATGGGCCAGGGCAGAACGGGATTTGGCGGCCAACTATACGACCTTGCCCCCCGGCAAATATACGTTCGAGGTTAAATCAAGAAACCTTCAGGGATTGGAATCCCCGTCCGTAACAGCCGTACATTTTGCGATATTGCCCCCGTTCTACGGCACATGGTGGTTTATCGCCCTCTTGTCCCTCATCCTATTAAGTCTGGCCTATCTGATCTATCGGCTAAGGGTAAACCGATTGTTGGCAGTGGAAAGATTGCGTCACAAGGTGGCCAGGGACCTTCACGACGATATGGGGTCTACCCTGAGCACCATCAATATCCTGAGTGCGATGGCCAAGAGCAAAATGGCGGGCGATTCCGTTGCCAGTAGTAACTATTTGACCAAGATTGCCGAAAACAGCCAACGCATGATGGAGGCCATGGACGATATCGTCTGGAGCATTAAGCCTAACAATGACAGTATGCAAAGGGTGGTGGCAAGGATGCGGGAATATGCTACGGGAATGCTGGAAGCGAAAGATATCGGGTTCGAGTTCAAGGTCGACGAATGTATCAATACCCTAAAACTGGATATGGAAGCGCGGCGCGATCTCTTTTTGATCTTTAAGGAGGCCATCAACAACACCGCCAAATATTCCCGCTGCGCCACCGTAATCGCGGATATCCATTGCGAAGGAAAAGGACTCTATATGGGCATCAGGGACAACGGTGCGGGCTTTGATGTAGAACATGCCGATACGGGCAATGGTCTCGAAAATATGCGGAAGCGGGCCCAGACCTTAAGGGGCCAGCTCCATATCGGGAGTTCACCGGAAAAGGGTACGGAAATTACGTTAAGGATGCCTTTGAAAAAAAAATAATTTCCACATATTTATGTGATTTTATGGAAGGGCCGTTATTCCTAATTTTACCAAAAAAGACAAATGATAAGGGTGCTTATATACGAGGACAATCCACAGTTCCGTGAGGGCCTTACCATGTTGATCGATGGCAGTATCGGGTTTTGTGTGTTGGCATCCTTCAAAAATTGCGATCATGTAAAGGAAGAAGTGGAAAAATGGAGGCCCGATGTCATCCTGTTGGACATCGACATGCCAGGGACCGACGGGCTGGAGGGATTAAAACAGATCCGGAAAATAAACACGGAGTCCAAAATATTGATGTTGACCGTCTTCGATGACAACAAAAATGTCTTTGACGCCCTGAGGAATGGGGCCGACGGGTACCTGCTCAAGAAGACTCCCCCAGCCAAACTGCTCGAATACATACAGGATGCAATCGAGGGCGGTGCGCCCATGACGTCTTCCATTGCGGCTCAGGTGCTAAAAATGTTCCAGGAAACGCCCCGGGCCAAACAAAATTATGATTTGAGCGAACGGGAAAGGCAGGTACTGCAGCTTTTGGTCGAGGGGTTTAGCTATAAGATGATCGCCAACGAGCTATTTATAGCCATCGACACGGTGCGCTCCCACATTAAAAAAATATATGAGAAACTCCACGTCAACAGTAAGAGCGAGGCCGTGGCCAAGGCATTTAGGGATAGGTTGTTCTAGGAAGTCATGAAAAAGAAATTTATGAAAATAGCGCTATGGGTACTGTTCCTTTCTTTTACCAATAGTATAAAGGCACAGCTATCCGATATCGAAAAAAAGAAAATCATCTCCCGTATCGGCGAGGTGCTTGAGGAACGATATGTATTTCCCGAAATGGCGGAGACCATGAAGAACGGAATACTTGAAAATTTTGCATCGGGCAACTACGATACCGTTTCAAGTGGTCGCGGATTTGCCTTTCAGCTTACCGAAGATCTTAGAAATATATCCAAAGACCTGCACCTGGGCGTCTCCTACAGTGATAGCGAAATTTCCACCGATAGCATACCAACGGTACGGGAATTAAAGGAACAACAGGAGTGGATGGATACTATCCTAAAGGAAAACGGTTATGGCGTAACGAAAACGGATATTCTCGAAGGCAACATCGGCTATATTGAAATGCCGATGTTCGGTCCGTTAGACCGATGTGCGGATACCCTGGTGGCGGCCATGCGAAAAATAGAAGACACCAAGGCGCTGATCATAGATCTGAGGAACTGTAGGGGCAGTCTTGACGAGAATACCATCCCCTTTCTTTGCAGTTATTTCTTTGAGGAACCGGTGCACCTGTTCGATTTTTATATCCGTCCTAGCGATACTACCAAACAATTCTGGATCTACGCCTGGCTTCCCTACAAGAAATATGTGGACAAGCCCATCTTTATCTTGACCAGTGGGCGGACCTTTTCGGGGGGCGAGGAACTGGCCTATGATCTACAACAGCTAAAACGGGCCATGTTGATCGGGGAAACCACCAAGGGCGGGGCCAACCCGAACGAAAGGGTGGTGATAAACACCCATTATGCGATGGCCGTTCCCTATATGAGATCTGTCAATCCGATAACCCAGACAAATTGGGAGGGTAGCGGGGTGCAGCCCGATAGTACCGTTACGTCGAACAGAGCCTTATATGCAGCACATATCCTGGCCTTGGATACCCTGCTAACAGCTACAACCGATGTTACGCAAAGAAGAATCCTGTCCGACCAGATAAAAAAGGTCGAAGCCGCAAAGCCCGTATTCCGAAAGGTAAAATTTGTTCTGGAGGGATTTGAAGATGCATCGGAAGTAATTGTTTCCGGTTCGTTTAATTTTTGGGGTTCGGATGTGTCAATGGCCAAACAAGGAAACAAATGGATGGCAGAAGTCGAGGTCAATCCCGGGGCGATCAGCTACCAATTTATCGTCGATGGGCGATGGATTACCGACCCCGCCAATCCTCATACCACTTCAGAAAACGGACATACCAATTCCCTATTGAAAGTGCCCTGAAATTCTGATTGTGATACATGATGTCCGATACCATATGGCATACAGATCCTATTCATGTTATTTTGGTGCCGCTGTGTCCGACCGACTAAAACCGTCAAGATTATAGGGATGACAAAATTGACGGCATTGTACTTTAAAATGTTTTTCAATCCTGAAGTACATATTTCCGAATCCCCAATTCCAGACCGGTGAGCTCCGCCAATCCTTTCATCCTACCCAGGGTCGAATACCCTGGATAAAACGCATCCATTCGCTTTAGATCATCCAATAATACATGCCCGTGATCCGGTCGCATTGGAATAGCGACCGTACCGCTGTTGTTTTCTGCCCTTTTTTTCTGTTGGCGTACAACGGCCTCCATAATAGCTGTCATGTCCCCCGTGCCCTCAAAGAGATTGGCTTCGTGAAAAGAAAGATTTTCTTCGCGCTTTACATTCCGAAGGTGCAGAAAATGGATTTTGTCCCCAAAATCTTCTATTATTTTAACCATATCATTTGCTTCTCCCGCTCCCAGCGAGCCCGAACAAAAAGTAAGGCCGTTAGAGGGACTCTCATACATATCCAACAAATATTTAATGTCCCCATAATCGGAAATTATTCTGGGAAGCCCCAAAATAGAAAAAGGCGGGTCATCCGGATGAATACACATTAATACGCCCAATTCTTCGGCTACGGGTATCACTTTTTGTAAAAAATAGGCGAGGTTTTCCTTCAACACTTTTTTGTCTATCCCCTCATAATTATCCAGGTGTTTTTGAAACTCGCCAATGGGCAAGACATCACGCGTACCCGGTAGTCCTGCAAGGATCCTATTCTGTAGATCGACCCTTTGTTCTTTGGAAAGGTTATCAAAATAGGTTTTGGCCTTGGCCTGTATTTTCTGGGGAAAATCGTTCTTGGCCGCCTCCCTTTTCAAAATAAACAGATCAAAGGCAGCCAGTGCAATATGGTCGTAACGCAAGGCGGACAAACTTCCGTTTACCTTAAAGTCCAGATCGGTCCTTGTCCAATCCAAAACCGGCATAAAATTGTAGCAGACCACCTTTATATCATGGGCCGCCAAATTTTCCAGGGTTTGGATATACTTTTGAATATGCTTGTCACGTTCAGGAGTGGCCTGCTTGATGCTTTCGTGAACGTTGACGCTCTCTACCACCGACCAGCGCAGACCGGCCTGTTCTATTTCGGCCTTTCGTTTTTCGATTTCGTCGAGTGGCCATACCTCACCCGTAGCGATATGGTGCAGGGCGGTAACGATTCCCGTGGCACCGGTTTGTGCAATATCTTCCAAAGTGACTCCAAAAGCAGGGCCAAACCAACGGAACGTTTTTTCTAATTTGTCTACTTTCATAATGTTATCCATTTATTCAAACTCCGGAAAAAGAACTAAAACCACCATCAACGGGAATGATGGTGCCAGTAATAAAGCTTGCAGCATCTGAACATAGAAATTGAACAATACCGTTTAGCTCCGTAATATCGCCAAATCTGCCCATGGGGGTCCTGGCAATTACCTTTTTGCTTCTTTCAGTGTAGGAACCGTCCTCATTGATCAACACCCTTCGGTTCTGATCGCCTATAAAAAATCCGGGGGCAATGGCATTGACCCTTACTTTTTCCCCAAATTTTGTCCCCATTTCCATCGCCATCCATTTCGTGAAGATATCTATGCCGCTTTTGGCCACGGAATATCCGGGAACGCGTGTAATTGCCGAAAACGTGGCCATGGATGAAACATTCACTATACTTCCCCTTCCCTGCTTTGCCATGGCTTCCCCAAAAACCAAACAAGGATAAACAGTACCGTTCATGTTCAATTGGGTCACCTTTTCAAAATCCTCGATCTTCATATCAAAAACCGTCTGCTCTTCCGTTAAGGTCGCCCCGGGAAGATTGCCCCCAGCCGCATTGATAAGAATATCGATGCTGCCCCATGTGGCTAGAATTTTTTCCCTGGTAATTTTCATTTCTTCAACATCGAGCACATCGGAGACAAACCCTATGGCTTCGCCGCCCATTTCTTGAAGTTCATTGATCCTGTTGTTTACATTTTCCTCGCGAATATCCAGCACAACAACTTTTGCGCCGGCTGCTATCAAACTTTTGGAAATGCTGCCACCAAGTACGCCTCCTCCTCCTGTAACAACGGCCACTTTGCCCGAAATATCAAATGTAATTTTTTCCATTTAGCACCATTATATTTCTATTATTACTGTCGTTCTGATCGGGATTTCTCCCATGGTATGCTATTCAATTGGTTCAAAAAACGAATATAGGTTTTTTGGATTATCAAAAAATAGCTTTTGGAAATAATCTTCCATGCCTCTCGATTTCAGGAAATCCGGAAGGGTTTCAATGAGGTAATTCAGGCCGGGATGCCCCCCATAACTTTTCCAATAGGCATTTTTGGCCATATCCATGCCCATGACAATCTGATCGGGATACTCGGGAAGTAGTTTTTCCAAGAGGGCGAAGGTATGGTTCGGTTCTCCTTTCATCCCCCATCGAAAGCTACTGTCGTATTCTACCCGTACGCCGGTTTCAAGCACTTCGCGATGGTAGGCGGCATCCTTCGCCCGATCGACATGTGATAGTACCACATGTTGCAGTTTCGCCCCCAGTTTTTCGAAGGATTGGGCTTGTTCCAGGGCCTGTTTGCCATAATTGGTGTGGGTCAGAATGGGTGCGCCCGTCTCTAAATGGGCATTGACCACGGCCCGGAATATTAGTTCCTGGTGTGCGGTGAACGGGCCGTTTCCCGTGGCCAGTTTGATGAGTCCGGCTTGGTGGGGCGTTCTTTGGATGAGCGGGCCGCTGTAATCGAAGCGGTCGATGCCCTTCTCGATATCGGCGATAAAGAGTTGGGTCATTTCATCCTCGGAAAGGGAGTAGCGCCAGTGGTTTTCAGGATAGTATATCTCAAGGTGGATGCCCGTGGGCACTATGATGTTCACCCCGCTCCTTCGGCTGACCTCGACCGATTTCAGCACGTTGCGCCCCGAATTCATTGGCATGGTATCGACCACGGTTCTTCCCCCCGCTTCATAAAAATGCATGAGTTCCTCGCCGATTTTGGCAATATCGTTCAATAGAAATTCGGGATGTTTGGCGGTGACGTAGCTGTCCTCGATTACAATATGCTCATGGCAATAGGTGAGGCCCATTTCCGAGAGGGGCCTGTCTCCTAAAATCGATCTGAAAAAAGGGTTGAAGGCTATTGGCATGTGTAAAGTGTGATTTGCGGCGCAAAGATAGGGGCAATCCCTATCATTTGAAAACCGCGATAAAACGACCACATGTCCCTAATTGTTGGCCCATCCGTTGCGGGAGGTATCGGCCGCTTTTTCGGGCATCTCCAAAATGGCACCCAGCGCTACCAGCGCATCCTGTAATTTTCGAATATCAAGGCTTGCGGCGCCTTGATCTGCGTTCAAGGAATGAACCGCGGCGAGGCCCGCCGCCTGCCCCATACTCATCGTCTGGGCCATCGATCGGCAGGAGGCATGGGCATCGTGGGTGGCCGAGAAGCAGCGGCCCACCACCCAAGTATTCGTACTTTTTTTCGGTACAATGCTGCCATAGGGCACGCCATAAATACCGCCATCGGGTACATACTGCCAATGGGTTTCCTTGCCGCCATCTTTTGATTGGCGATGGTCCTCGATGGGCGCCCCGCAGATAAAGATCTG
>DASSWC010000402.1:0-7927 GCA_035705395.1 Pricia sp.
GAGGAAACCCGCCCGCCGTATCGTGCGGGAATGCCTCCTTTGTAGAGTTTGATGTCCTTGATAGCGTCGGGATTGAACACGGAGAAAAATCCGAAGAGGTGGGAGGAATTAAAGATGATGGCTTCGTCCAACAAAATCAAATTTTGATCTACCGCCCCGCCGCGCACATTGAAGCCGGATGCCCCTTCTCCCGCATTGGTAACCCCGGGTAAAAGTAAGATGGCCTTGATAACGTCGGCTTCTCCTAAAATAACGGGGATATTCTTGATGGTCTCTATTGATAAATTATTGACACTCATTTGCGGCGATCGGATATTCGTTCTTTCAACATCTTCGGTGACCACGACTTCTTGGAGTTCCTCGGCCGCCTCTTGCATTTGTATGTTGAGCTTTAGGTTTTGGGAAAGGGAAAGGGACTGGGACACTTTTTGAAAGCCGAGATAGCTGACCTGTAGCTTGTATTCGCCCTCCGGTAGGGTAATGGAATAAAAGCCGTATTCGTTGGTGGTGACCCCGGTATTTAGTTCGGGTACCGCCACCGTCACCCCGATAAGGGTCTCATTACTTGCGGCCTCGGAAATCGTACCGCTAATGGTGTATTTTTGCTGGGGGAAGACGAGTAGGCCACTAATTAGAAAAATAAGGGAAAAGACCTTCTTCATAAGGTTTGTAAAATGCAACATTGCAGCCCGAAAATCATTTTTAGGCAGGAAGTATTGTCGTAAATGTAGCCAGAAATTAGCCCAAGCCGGTTGCCTTAACAATTATTTAAAGTTTTGGGAAGCAATTTCCTTTTTACGGGGCCGGACCCCATAAAGGGTCCCGTTTTCAAAGGCAAGGCCTAAATTTCCGCCAAGATATTGTTCAGGGTTTGGCTCGGCCGCATCGCCTCGGCTATCATTTTCGGATCGGGCTTGTAGTATCCTCCTATTTTTTGGGGACGACCTTGGGCTGCAAGCAGCTCCCCGGCTATTTTAGTCTCGTTTTTCTGTAGGGATTCGAAAACCGTCGTGAAAATGGATTTCAGCTCCGCATCCTTGTCCTGTTTAGCCAAGGCTTCCGCCCAGTAGAGCGCCAAATAGAAGTGGCTTCCTCGCGTATCCAATTCGTTGACCACGCGTGAGGGGGACTTGTCGTTGATCAGAAATTTTTCGGTGGCGGCATCTAGGGCATCTCCCAAAATACGGGCTTTGTCGTTGTTGTATTTTGCCCCGTAAAAATCCAGTGACACGCCCAGGGCCAAATATTCGCCCAAGGAATCCCACCGTAGATGCCCTTCTTCCAAGAACTGCTCCACATGTTTGGGGGCAGATCCGCCGGCACCGGTCTCAAAGAGTCCACCCCCGTTCATCAATGGTACGATAGAAAGCATTTTGGCACTGGTACCTACTTCCAAAATAGGAAAGAGATCGGTCAGATAATCACGTAAAACGTTGCCGGTTACCGAAATTGTATCCTTGCCATCCTTCATGCGTTGCAAGGTGAAATTAGTGGCTTCGTACGGGGACAAAATACGGATGTCGAGTCCCGATGTATCATGTTCGGTCAGATAGGTCTTTACCTTTTTGATCAGTTGTGCATCGTGAGCCCGATTTTCGTCCAACCAAAAGACAGCCGGATCGTGGGTCTCCCTGGCCCGGGATACGGCGAGTTTTACCCAATCCCGTATCGGGGCGTCCTTTACCTGGCACATCCGCCAAATATCTCCTTGATCGACCGTATGCTCGAAAAGAAGTTCCCCGTTGCTTTTATCGATGACCCTGACCTGTCCGGCTACGGGAATTTGGAATGTTTTGTCGTGCGATCCGTATTCCTCCGCTTTTTGCGCCATTAGCCCCACATTGGGTACGGTGCCCATGGTGGTCGGATCGAAAGCGCCGTGCTTCTTACAAAATGCGATTGTGGCGGAGTAGACGTCGGAATAACTGCTATCGGGTATTACGGCTTTCGTGTCCTGGGTTTTTCCTTCGGCGTTCCACATCTGGCCGGAGTTGCGGATCATGGCCGGCATCGAGGCATCGATAATAACGTCACTCGGCACATGCAAATTCGTAATGCCCTTGTCTGAATTGACCATGGCCAAATCGGGACCTTCGGATAGGGCCTTTTTGATGTCGCTTTCAATTTGGGAACGAGTATCGGCTGGTAATTCCTTCAATTTGCCGTGCAAGTTTTCAAGTCCGTCATTGGCACTGATACCGAGCTTTTTAAAGGTATCCTCGTATTTCGTGAATACCTCGTCGAAAAACACCTGTACGGCATGCCCGAAAATAATCGGATCGGAAACCTTCATCATCGTAGCCTTCAAATGCAGCGAGAAGAGTACATCCTTGGCTTTGGCATCTTTGACCTGCTCCCTTAAAAATGAAATCAGGGCCTTTTTTTGCATTACCGTGACATCGATGATTTCACCGGCCAAGAGTGAAATTTTATCCTTGAGTATGATGGTTTCCCCCGCTTTGGGTGTCAGTTCGATCTTTACCTCGGTGGCCTGGTCCAGGGTGCGGGACTTTTCGTTGTTCTTGAAATCCCCGTGATCCATGGTCACCACATGGGTCTTGGAATCGGAACGCCATTCACCCATGGTATGGGGATTTTTTTTTGCGTAGTTTTTTACCGCCCTGGGTGCCCTGCGATCGGAATTCCCTTCACGGAGAATCGGGTTTACGGCACTGCCCTTTATTTTGTCGTAACGGCTTTTGATTTCTCTTTCCGCGTCGGTCGAAGGACCATCTTTATAATCGGGTAGGGGGTATCCTTTTTCCTGCAATTCCTTTATGGCATCCGTCAATTGTGGGATAGAGGCACTGATATTGGGCAATTTGATGATATTGGCGTCTGGCTTTTTGGCCAGTTCGCCCAGTTTTGTTAAATCGTCGGACAATTTTTGGTCGTCGGATAGCAAGTCGGAAAACGCCGCAATGATCCGTCCGGCCAATGATATATCCATGGTTTCCAAAGCAACATCCGCAGTTTTGGCAAATGCCTCGACAATGGGTAAAAAGGATTCGGTAGCCAAAGCCGGGGCTTCGTCTGTCTTGGTGTAAAATATTTTGGACATGAAGGTCAGGGATTTGTTTTAAGCGGTGCAAATATACAATTTTATACCTGTTGGCCAACCGGTCTTTTAGATCGAACGCGTACAGGGAACCGGAGGAGGCGGATGTCCGCGGAGGGATTAAAGGCCATATCATACAACGACAAAAGCCATGTCATTGTATAAATACATTGACATGGCTTTCTAGGAATGGGCTAGCAAACTTACTTCCCTGTTTAATCAACAGATCGGCGATCCCTGATCGCGTTCGCATCACTATTCCGAACGTTTGAAACAACTATTGTCCTTAAGCATTGCGCCAAGCGACTTATTGATGTTTCTTCTCGCAGTCTTAATATTTTCGTTTCCCTTTGCCAAACCGAAGTTCGACAGATATGAACAAAAACATCCATCCCGTCTTTTTCCGAAAAGCGACAGCCCTTCGGCACAGAACTCGTTTAGAATGGGAACAGGTTAAATCGAAATTCTTCCTATTCCTATTTAAAACTAAACAACGATATAAAGAACGTGACCTTTATAATCAATTAAAAAACGACCTTAGACAGGCCTCTTTTGAATTGATACCCTAAAAGTAGGATATAAAAGAATAGAAACCAAAAAAAATAACAGTTTTTGAAATCAACAGGTTATCCACAATTGAAATTAACAATTGTTCATAACTATACGGCCCGTTGAAACCAGAAGTCCAACAGGCCGTAAAAATGCTATTGACGTTCGGCTTATTTTCGCGTTTCCTTGATACGCGCCTTTTTCCCGGTAAGGCCTCTAAAATAAAAGATTCGGGCCCGACGTACCTTGCCTCTTTTGTTGATTTCCACTTTTTGCAAAGCGGGCAGGTTGATGGGGAAAATACGTTCTACCCCGACGGTGCCGGACATTTTACGTATGGTAAAGGTTTCGGTGGATCCGCTACCCCTTCGTTGTATCACGACCCCTTTAAAAAACTGGGTACGTGTCTTTTCTCCTTCCTTGATTTCGTAGTATACCGTGATGGTATCCCCCGACGAAAATTCGGGGAAATCCTTTTTCGGTACAAACTCGTCCTCTACGAACTTGATCAATGAATCCATGGTATGATTTTATGGTTTTGTCGGCACCAACGTTCACGATTTTCGTCAGAGGTTGATTTAACAGGATGCAAAAATAGTGGATATCTTTAAACTGACAAGTTATTTTTCACCGAAATTTTGAATGGGAATTTTTCCCTTCAGTCCCTTTCCTTTTTACCCTTTACCTCCAGCAAGTCAGGCCGTAACATTTCCGTACGCTTATGCGCTTCGTCTTCCCGCCATTGTTCGATTTTGGCAAAATGGCCGCTCAATAAAATGTCAGGCACTTTCATTCCCTTATATTCCGAGGGCCGCGTATAAACCGGCGGGGCCAAAAGATTGTCCTGAAAAGTATCCGTCAGGGCAGAGGTCTCATCATTTAGCACCCCGGGAAGCAAACGGATGACGGCGTCACAGAGGACCGCTGCACCCAGTTCGCCACCGGAAAGCACATAGTCGCCTATTGAAATTTCGCGGGTAACGAAGGCTTCCCTGACCCGATGGTCCACTCCTTTATAATGACCGCAGAGAATAATTAGGTTTTTCGACAAAGAAAGTCCGTTGGCCATTTTCTGGTCCATGGTCTCCCCATCGGGCGTCATGTAGATAATTTCGTCATAATCCCGCTTCGCCTTCAAAGCGGAGATACAGGTGTCGATTGGCTCGATCATCAGCACCATGCCCGCACCCCCCCCGAACTGGTAGTCATCTACCTGGTTGTAGCTTTTATCGGTGTAATCCCGCAAGTTATGCACGTGCACTTCTACCAAGCCTTTATCGATGGCCCTTTTTAGGATAGAGGCCTCGAACGGGCTCCGCAACAACTCCGGAAGTACGGTGATGATATCGATACGCATTTTTTTGGATTTATAATTTAAAGTCGCGTTTACCTGGGTCGCGGTATTTCCGATGTGGTCCTTGTGCCTTGTTCACCCAAAAACACGTTTAACCTCTTCGGATATCCGGGTGGGCTTCAAGCTCTTTTCGTTCAGCAGGCACCACTTGGTTCGGGAACGGACCAAAAGTGTGTTGGTTTGGGCATCCCGCATTTCGACAATGCGGACGGAAACGGCTCCCCAACTTTTTTCGATGTGCGTGTGCACGTGGATCGTATCGCCCAATTGTGCGGAATTTTTATAAGTGATATCGTGGTGCATGACCACCCAGATGACCCCTTGTCGCATGGTTTCGGAGGCCGATGCCATCCAATGTTCCTTCGAAATATCCTGTATCCACTGTACATAACGCACATTGTTGACATGGTCCAGTTCGTCGAGGTCTTCTTTTTGGACGATGAGGCGCTTTTGATGGGTATTGCTCATTCCTTCTTCTTGATCTGCACTTCGAAAAGTTTGTCCCATTCCTTTCCCGTAACGAAAAAGGTCTTGCGTCCGGGGTGGTAGGCGATTCCGTTCAATACATTGTCGGTGTCACTCCAACTGTCGTGATGCGTGACTTTTTCGCTCAATCCCCCGAAATTAACAACGCCTTCTATAGCCCCACTGGCGGCGTCAATAATCATAACCCCGGATTTTTGGTAGACGTTGGCGTAAATTTTTCCATCGACATATTCCAGTTCGTTGGCGCTGTCGTTGATGGATTTGTGGGTTACCGTCTCGATATAATCCTCTTCCACCAAGGTTTCGGGATTCAAAATCCATATTTTTTCGGTACCGTCGCTCTTGTAGATTTTGGTGCCGTTGTTGGCGAGGCCCCATCCTTCCTTACTTTGACCGTATCTAAAGCTGTCCGTTTTTTTCAGGTCTTCCAGGTCGTAGACGAATCCGGTGCCGCTGCGCCAGGTCAGCATGTATATTTTACCGTCCATAATGGTAATCCCTTCCCCGAAATAGGTATCGTCCAAATCGACCTGTTGCAGCACATTTCCGGTCTTGAAATCCACTTTCCGCAACGACGACCGGCCTTTCTTCCCGGTGCTTTCGTAGAGTGTGTCGTTGTGAAACTCGAGACCTTGGGTGTAGGCCCGGGGGTCGTGAGGGTATTCCTTGACGATTTCGTAGGTGTAGATTTCCGGTGCATTGGCGGCCAGCAATTTTATGTCTTTGCTGACCTCTGCCGAGGTATCGTCGTATTCGACCATCGCAGTGATGGTCTTGTCGCCCAGATGGGGCATGTTTAAGGTGACTTTACCATTGCTGACGGGAAGCTCCTTGCCGTCAACGGAATAGGTGACGTCGGTGATGGATTTATTTTTCTTGTTTTCCAATGTGATGGCTACGGTCTCGTTCTGTTGGAACTCCTTTTCGCCGGATGCCAATTGGATTTCAAAAAGTGATGCCGGAGCGTTGTCGCCCCCACAGGCCATAAACAGGGATAACATGACGCTGCAGGAAAAAAATTTTAAGGAGTTCATGCGCATTGTGTTTTAGATATCGGATCCACCTCGTATGTGTCCGGGACAAAAATAGCGAACTTCGAAGAATTATGGGTGCCTTGTAGGGTAGCAGTTCAGGGTATCGTCGAAAAGGCATCGAACGTGTATGGATAGTCTGTCTGGTTTGAACTGGAAAAGGAAATTTCATGCCTGATGCCGTTTGCAGGTACGCAGATCGCCGCCATTCTACGCGGGATTCCTGGGAGGAAATTCTAACTAAAAATCGTTGCAAAATTCCCAAAAGGTCGTATATTTGCATTCGGCAAGTCCTACACGACCAGCTCCTGTAGAATCCCCCAGGGCGGGAACGCAGCAAGGGTATACGGTCGTAGCGGTGCGATGTAGGTCGCTTGCCGTTTTTTTATTCCTTATATCCTGCGACCGGTATGCAACAGAAAGTCGTGCTCATCACGGGGGGGTCCTCCGGAATCGGTAAATCCATCGGCCTTTATCTTACATCAAAGGGACTCAAGGTCTACGGCACTACTAGGGACGTGAACAAGCATGTGGACTTTGAAAGCTTCGAACTGCTGCGCCTTGAGGTAACAGATCCGGCAAGCGTGCAAACGACCGTGGAAAAACTCATCGCCAAAGAGGGTCGCATCGATGTATTGGTGAACAACGCGGGTGTGGGCATTACCGGACCGATAGAGGAGACCCCACACGATGAAATACAAAAGGCCTTCGATATCAACTTTAACGGTCCCCTTCACATGGCCAAGGCCGTTCTGCCCCACATGCGCCGGCAAAATTCCGGATGCATCATCAATATCACGAGCATTGCCGGTTCGATGGGACTGCCCTATCGGGGTATCTATTCCGCCACGAAAGGGGCCATGGGCATCGTTACCGAGGCATTGCGGATGGAAACCAAGAATTTTGGCATACAAATAGCTACCTTGGCCCCGGGGGATTTTGCCACCAACATCGCGGCAGGGCGGTACCACGCCCCGATACGGAACACATCTCCCTATAGCGCCCCCTATGCAAAGACCCTAAAATTGATCGATGAGGATGTCGATTCCGCCGGTGATCCCATCCTGGTGGCCAAAAAGGTGTATAAAATCATCACTGCCCCAAGGCCCAAAGTGCATTATAGGGTGGGGAATTTTCTACAGAAATTTTCCCTGTTCCTTAAAAAGTGCCTGCCAGATAAGATCTATGAGAAGCTGGTGCTCCGGCATTATAAATTATAACATCCCTTGTCCGATCATTTGGGATTTTTCACAAAGGACCGTACACATTGGCGAAGGCGTCGACAATGAGATCGTTCTCGGTGATGATGCACTTATTGGGTTTGTCTATAATCAGTGCCTTGGTAAGGGCATCAAAATCCGCCGAACGGTATTGAAGTTGTGCGCTCAGGCCCGAGGTTTCAACCAGGCCTTTCCAGACCGGTTCCGATGTCCTGATATTGATTCCGAC
>DASSWC010000403.1:0-5243 GCA_035705395.1 Pricia sp.
TGGGTGCCACGGCTACCAAGGGCATCGAGTTCAGCATCAACGGTGATATCTTTCAAAATCCGGAGGGCTTCAACTGGAACCTAGCATTCAATATTGCCGGATACAACGAAGAAATTACCCAACTGCCCCTAAAGGACGAAAACGGCAATTCGCTTGATGACCTGGGAAACCAATGGTTTATCGGTAGTCCGATAAATGTGTTCTTCGACTACGAGAAAATAGGCATCTATCAAATCGATGAACAAGCCCTGGCCACCAGTGCGGAAAGCAAGGTGCCCGGCGAAATCAAATTGGCAGACCAAAACGGTGACGGTGTCATTACGGACGAGGACCGGATTATTTTGGGTAGCGATATCCCCGACTATTATGGGGGTATCACCAACACCTTTAACTTCAGGAATTGGGATTTCAGTTTCTTCTTTTATTTCCGCCAAGGCCAGATGATCCGGTCCCGTTTTCACGACGACAATAACAATCTTTTCGGCAGGTACAACAATCTGGACGTGGATTATTGGACCGTCGACAACCCGACCAACGACCAGCCCCGACCGAACCAGAACCAGGAATTTCCGCAAAATTCCTCCACCAGGTCCTATTTTGATGGAAGCTATGTCAAACTTAGAAATGTACAACTGGGGTATAACTTCCCGAGTTCCCTAACCGACCGATTGAACATATCGAGTATGCGGTTGTACTTGGCCGGCCAAAACCTCTGGTTTATTTCGGAATATGAAACCTTTGATCCGGAAGTTTCCGAAGAAGATGACAATGGCGGCGAGGGCGTATCAAGCAGCACGGTGCCCAGCAACAAATTATTTTCCTTGGGCCTGAATATTACATTTTAAAAATTATTGAACAGGATAAACAAAACCCTATGAAAAGTAAACAGTATATATTCTTATCACTAGTAGCATCATTGGCAGTGCAGTCCTGTGACAACTACCTGGAAGAGGAACTGGTTTCCGATGTCTCGGCGGACACCTATTACAGCACCGAAGCGGGATTTGAGGATGCCGTCGATGCCACTTATGCGTGGCTCAAGGGTTTTTATGGTCCGGAAAGGGGCTTTACCATGACCACCTTCGGTACGGATATCTTTACCAACGGTGCCGATGGAAGCCATAAAATGATAAACCTATATGATGGTTCGTTTAACGCGGCACAGCCTTATGCCAACGAAACGTGGGAAGATTGGTACCGGGGCATCAACCAGGCCAATGCGGTAATCGCCCGATCAGCGGACGTCGAAATGGACGAGGCCACTAAAACGGTACGCTTGGCCGAGGTACGTTGGCTACGGGCTTTTTATTACTTCGACATCGTACGCACCTACGGTGACGCCCATTTGACTTTGGAGGAAACTACCGAGGTTATAACCGACGCCAATAGAACACCGGCATCCGAAATTTACGCACAGGCCATCGTTCCCGATCTTGAATTTGCCATTGCCAACCTGCCACCCGAACAAGATGATTACGGAAGGGCCACCAAAGCGGCGGCGGAATTTTTATTGGGCAAGGTGCTATTGCGCCGAAGTTACACGTCTTACGCCGAAGCAGATGATGCCTCTAGGGCGGAAGCGCTTTTTGGCAATGTTATCAACAACTATGGGTTCGAACTATTGGATAGTTACGGCTCGCTCTGGGACATTACCAATCAGGAGAATTCCGAGATTGTCTGGAACCTGACCATTTCAAAGACCGCTGTAGACGACGGTACCGATGAAGAGGGCCATAAGGGACATCTCTATTTTCTATTTGAATATGATACACGACGTGGTATGACCCGCGATATCGCCAATGGACGCCCATGGAAGCGGTTCCGGCCCACTCCCTTTTTCCTAGGCCTTTTCAATCGCGAAATCGATACCCGTTATGACCAAGGGTTTAAGCATGTTTGGTATGCCAATGAAGCGGTCTCCGATGAACGGGGGAATCTTATGGTCGGCGATACTGCCCTGTATATTCCAGGTCCCGGGACGGATGCCGAGTGGCCACAGGCCCGAAAAGATGCCGCACCCTATATCGTCTATACTTCCGAGGATTATTCAGAACGCATTTTTCCATCGGTGAACAAATGGATCGATCCGACCCGGCCCGACCGTCAAAAGGAACAAGGCCAACGCGATGTGGTCTTGATGCGTTTGGCGGATGCCTACCTGCTTCGCGCAGAGGCCCGATTGCAACAGAATAATACGGCCGGCGCCGCGGAAGATATCAATGTGGTCCGCACACGGGCCGCTGTCGAAGGTGAAGAGGCCGCCATGCAGATCACGGCCGCCGATGTGGACCTGGACTTTCTTTTGGATGAACGGGCCCGGGAAATGTACGGTGAGCACGCCCGGTGGTGGGATCTTACCCGTACGGGAAAACTGGTGGAGCGCGTCAGGTTGCACAATGCCCAGGCCGCCCCGAACATTCAGGATTATCATGTGCTACGGCCCATCGGACAAGATCAGATCGATAGGACAGTAGGCGGCTATCCACAGAATCCGGGCTATCCGCAATAAGTAAAAACGGAAAGCTGAGATTCCCTTAAAATATTCTGTGAAGTAACTTTCGCATGGCCTACGTCGGGCGCACAACAAAAAAAGCCAAGGATTGCTCCTTGGCTTTTTCTGTACAGATGGGGAGACTCGAACTCCCAAGCCTTGCGGCACTAGTTCCTGAAACTAGCGTGTCTACCAATTCCACCACACCTGCATACAATATTCAAAAAGGCCCCTCAGAATAGAAAGGCCCTTGTGCGGCTGAAGGGAGTCGAACCCCCACGCCTTGCGGCACTAGATCCTAAGTCTAGCATGTCTACCAGTTCCATCACAGCCGCTGGTCGGAAAAAATTCCAAATTTCAAAAAACGTTTACGTATTTCTTTACGCACGGTATCTAAAATTCGGACTGCAAATATACGGCAAAAATTGAAATCACTAAATGCCATGGCCTTAAAAACGTTCCTTTTTATTTCTTTAACACGATTCCATCACCTTCCAGGCCATCACTCTTTTCCAATTTGGGCAAAATTTATAACCCCATGACATACGTATTGAAAATAGGTTCAGGGAAATTAAAAAGGGTATCCCTTCAAAAAAAATTAGCCTCTACACTTGTAGAATCAAAATTTTTATTCTATGTTTGTAGAGTACATTTAAAACCGTAGCAGATGAAGCTGTCAAAATCGGAAGAAGAGTTGATGAACATCCTTTGGAAGCAGAAAAAAGCCTTCCTCAAAGATTTGCTCGACGCCTATCCAGAACCTAGGCCGGCGACTACCACGGTGGCCACCTTGCTAAAACGGATGGCGGACAAAGGTTTTGTGGCCTACTCCAGCAAAGGGCGGTCCCGGGAATACTATCCCCTGGTCAAAAAAAAGGCTTATTTCTCCAAACAGGTCAACGCGCTCATTAAAAACTTCTTTAATGACAGTCCCGGTCAGTTCGCCTCATTCTTTACCGAATCTACGAATCTCAGCAAGGCGGAGCTTGAAGATTTGCGGAAACTGATCGATAACGAAATTAAAAAGAGATAGCCATGGTCCTTTTCATACTAAAATCGAGCGCCTGTCTGGCCATCTTCCTGATGTTCTACAAATTGCTGTTGGAAAAGGAGCGCATGCACATCTTTAAGCGGTACTATTTGTTGGCCGCCTTGGTGCTTGCCCTGCTGATACCCTCCATTACTTTTACGGACTACGTCGAAGTAACGCCTTTACCTGAACGGTATGGGGTTTCCGAGACCGTTCCCCAAAGGCAACATCAGATCGTGAATCCCGCCGCGGTAGATTCCCCTACTCCAATCGAGGCCTCTTCGGCATTCGATCGGGCCTTCACTTTTTGGGCCATCTATATCTTTGGGATGCTTTTTTCTTTGCTGGGATTCTTGAAAAATCTATTGAAAATCGCGAGAACCGTTCAAGACAACCCGAAACTGCGTATCGGCGCATTGGTCAATGTGCTCCTACAAAACTGTAGCGTTCCGCACACCTTTTTAAATTATGTTTTTCTCGACAAGAAGAAGTTCGAGACCAACGCAATTCCGAAGGAAGTCTTGATACACGAATCCACACATGCCAAACAAAAACACAGTCTCGATGTGCTGTTCGTCGAACTGTTACAAATTGTACTTTGGTTCAATCCGTTGATTTACCTTATCAAAAAATCGATAAAGCTGAACCACGAGTTTTTGGCAGACCAGGCCGTGCTGGAGCACGGAACCCATATCCCACAATATCAATACCTACTTCTAAACTTTGCCTCATCAGCAAATTGTAGTACCCATCAGCCGTCGTTGGCCAATGCCTTCGATTATCCAGTTTATTCATCAATCCGCCTGACCCTGTTCGGCAAGACTTTCACTCTTGGAAGAAATGCCGTGGGGCAGGTCAAAAAACGTTTTAGCGTCATGAAAAAAAGAACATCAAAGAAGTCGATTCTAGCCAGAAGTATATTGTTGTTGCCGCTGTTGGCCATCTTGCTTTATAGCTTCACCGAAACGGAAATAATCCGGAAAGAAACGGATCCGAATAACGGTACGCATTCCGATTCGCCTCTGCCGAAAACTGAAAAATTCGGTTCAAATTTAATTTTGGATTCCGAAAGCAATCCACAGGAAGGGGCCTCTATGCACGAGGTTATCAAGTACAATTCCCTGGCCAAAAAATACAACGCGCTGCCCAAGGAAGAGCGGATAATCCCTTCCGGGGATCTGAAAAGCCTGGAGACCGTTTTTCGAAAGATGTCAAAGGCGCAAAAGGATAATGCCCAACCCTTCCCCGAATGTCCCGACCCGAAATCGGATGAACAGGAAGGAGCGACCGAAAAACAAATGGCCGAATACAATGCGTTGGCCAAAAAATACAATACGATGCTCTCGGCCAATGGAGGCATCCGCATCAAAAAATCGGATATCGATCGAATGGAATACTTGCACGGTCTTATGACGGAAGCGCAACACACCGAGGCCGAGCCTTTTCCCGATTTTCCCGAACCCCCGGAACCGCCTACGCCTCCAAGTCCACCGGATAAAAGCGATAAAGAATTCCCTGAACAAGTTATTGAGGAAATTATTGAAACCCAGGATCCTTATGATGGTAAGGTTATTTACATCGACAGGGATATTGATATGGAAGAGGAAATCGAAAAACAACGGGCCCTAATGGAAAAACAGGAAGTTGAAATGCGGAGGCAGGCGGACCGGATCAAGATTCAGGGTGAGAAGCGGAAAAAACAGCAAGTGGAGATGCAGGAGC
>DASSWC010000404.1:0-3126 GCA_035705395.1 Pricia sp.
ATCGAAAACACGGCCGTGGCCGATGGCAACATTTGGGACGTGTTGAAACGCACTCCCAGCGTTACCATCATCAACGACCAACTGACCGTAAAGGGCAGCGGTGCCATTGGCATACTGATCAACGGCCGAAAGGTGAACCTGCCCAAGGGCGACATCATCAACCTTTTGTCGGGCACTTCGGCCAGCGATGTCGAAGCCATCGAGGTCATTACCACCCCCCCGGCCAAATATGGTGCCGAAGACGCCATACTGATCAATATCCGGAAAAAAACAAACCTGGTAGCCGGTTATAACGGGGCGATCTATAATAGATACCGGCAGGGCATCCTCCCAAAACATACCGTTGGCACCGACCATTATTTTAAAGGCGAGAAAACCGGATTTTCCGTCAATTACAGCTTTAACCACGATAGGGAGGTCGTCAAATACACCGACATCACAAATTTTTTCGATAACAACTCGGTCACTTCGATTTGGACGGCGGAACAGGAATACCTGCAGCGCACCAAAAAGCATAACCTCTCCGCCTTTTTCGATTATGATATCGACGCAAAGAACCGGTTGAGCCTTTCGACCATCAACGTTTTCCAGCCCGAGGTGGACCGCTTTTACGACACGCAAACCTCAATCGTCGGCGACACCCTTTCGGGCTTCCATAGCATCAACGATTCCGATGAGCGGCAATTGAACACCTCGTATTATTTGGATTATGTACACGAAATGGACAAAGAAGGTGCCGAACTGTCCTTTAATTCCCATTACACCTATTACGACTATGAACGCGATCAGGATTTGAATACCGTTTTTTTGAATACGGATGGGAATCCCGCCGGGCGCAACGATTTTACGACGGATTCAGACCAGCGCATCGACCTGTACAGCCTACGGATAGATTACCTAACCCCATTAGGGGAATCGGCCGACTTTGAATCCGGCTTCCGCTATGCCGGGATAGCCTCCAAAAGTAAGGTCAGTCAAGAAGGTTTCGATCGCAACAGGCCGTGTATCGACCCCACGGAGGCCGGAAATTTTAGCTATGACGAGTCCATTTTTGCAGGCTACGCCTCTTTCAGTGCCCATTGGGATGTCTGGAAATTCAAATCGGGACTACGGGCCGAATATACCGCTACCGAGGGCCAACTTGATGTGGGCGCACAGAAAAACGAAACCGATTATTTTCAGCTCTTTCCGTCGTTCTCCATGCAATATACGCCCAGCGAAAAACACGATTTCAATCTCTATTACTACAGAAGGATAGAGAGGCCGCGATACGCCGATATCAGTCCTTTTTTGGTTTTCCAAAATAGTTTTTCTACGTTAGAAGGCGACCCGAACCTTCAACCTGCGACACGGCACTATTTGGCAGGGGGCTACACCTTTAAGAACAACTACACGGTCGAACTGTTCTATAGGACGGAGAAAAACGGTCTGGGAGAATTGATTTTTCAGGACAATGAGCTGCGCTTGTTGCGGTTTATCAGCTCAAATCTTAAAAAAAACACCAGCTATGGCATCGACCTTTCGATTAACAAAAACATTACCAATTTTTGGAACTGCTACCTGTTTGCCAGTTTTTTTGATGACAAAGCGGTTTTCGAAAATTTAGGGACCGACATTAAAGTAGAGAATCGGCTGTTCAGTTGGTTTGTAAGAACCAGTAACGGGTTTACGTTTCTAAACGATAAATCGCTGACCGCCGACCTGACATTTTTCTACACCGGGCCGGTACTGTCCCAAAATGCAAAATATGACGGTTTCGGGGCGTTGAGCCTCCTTTTCAGAAAAACATTTTGGAACAAAAAGGCCAGCATATCCATAGGCCTGGAGGATATCTTTAACCAGGGCAACCAGTTCAATACCCGTAATTATCTCGATCAGAAAGGCACTTCGCTCAAAAGGGCCGAAAACCGCCTGTTCGTTCTGGGCTTGCGCTACAAGTTTGGCAATACCAAGATCCGCGACAACCAAAAATCTAAAAGTGTTGATGAGCGAGACCGGCTGTAGCATGAGACGATACTCTTGCTGGTTCATTCGCCTTTGGCCCTGCCCGAAAACTGGGGCTCATGATTCTACTTAGGGTTCGGTAGTCTATATAGCGGCGGTCTTGCGTCTTTTTCCGTCCAAATTCCGTATTTTTGCACTCCAAAACCGGTTTTTTTGCCCAAAATAGCAGACATACAACTCCCTGATTTTCCGCTGCTGCTCGCCCCGATGGAAGACGTCAGCGACCCGCCTTTTCGTGCCCTGTGCAAGGAACAGGGCGCCGATGTGGTGTACACCGAGTTCATCTCTTCGGAGGGATTGATCCGTGATGCGGCCAAAAGCGTGATGAAGTTGGATATCTATGAAAAGGAGCGACCAGTAGGAATCCAGATTTTTGGTGCCAATCTCGATTCGATGCTGCGCTCTGTGGAAATCGTGGAGGCTTCCGGCCCGGATATCATTGATATCAATTTCGGGTGTCCCGTAAAAAAAGTGGTCAGCAAGGGGGCCGGAGCGGGAATTTTAAAGGAGGTCGATTTGATGGTTTCCCTGACCAAAGCGATGGTGGAGCATACCAAACTTCCCGTGACGGTAAAGACCCGTTTGGGATGGGACCACGATTCGATAAAAATTGTCGAGGTGGCCGAACGCTTGCAGGATGTCGGTTGCCGATCGATTGCCATCCACGGCCGTACCCGCGCACAGATGTACAAGGGTGAGGCGGACTGGAAGCCCATTGCCGAGGTCAAGAACAATCCCCGGATGCATATTCCCGTTTTCGGCAACGGGGATGTGGATACCCCCGAAGCCGCTGTACGCATGCGGGACGAATACGGTCTCGACGGCGCGATGATCGGTCGGGCCTGTATCGGCTATCCTTGGTTTTTTAAGGAAGTCAAACACTTTTTCAGGACCGGCACCCATGCCGAGCCTCCCAGCATGGAAGAACGCGTCGCCGCCGCCCGCCGCCACCTAGAGATGGCCATTGCCTGGAAGGGTGAAAAACTGGGTGTCTTCGAGACCCGTCGCCACTACACCAATTATTTTAAGGGCATTCCGCACTTTAAGGATTACCGTATGAAAATGGTGACCAGCGATGAATCAGCCGATGTCTTTGCCGCCTTCGATGAGGTGTTGGAAAAG
>DASSWC010000405.1:0-17560 GCA_035705395.1 Pricia sp.
ATGGACCTTGATCCGGATTCCGTCGTATACCTAAAGCACAGTTTCCCGGCAGAACATCCGAAGATTCTGCAAAGGGAAGGTTCTTTTCGGGTCGTCGAGGCGGATTTTCTGCAGTACGACCTATCCGGACTTTTTGGCGACGAGGCCTTTGCCATTACCGGTAACTTTCCCTACAACATTTCCACCCAGATCGTTTTCAAGCTCTTGGAGGTTCGGGACCGGGTTCCCGAATTCTCGGGTATGTTCCAAAAAGAGGTAGCGCAGCGTATCTGCGAAAAGGAAGGCAGCAAGGCCTACGGCATCCTGTCGGTGCTCGTACAGGCTTTCTACGAGGCCGAATATCTGTTTACGGTAAACCCACAGGTTTTTGATCCGCCACCCAAGGTGCAGTCCGGTGTACTGCGGCTAGTACGCAAGTCCGACATCACCCTGCCCTGTGATGAAAAACTGTTCTTTCGGGTGGTCAAGACCGCCTTCAACCACCGGCGCAAAACCCTTCGCAATAGCTTGAAATCCTTTGAGCTGTCAGCTATGCTCCGCAACGACGGGATTTTTAACTTGCGGCCCGAACAATTAGGGGTAGTTGATTTTATCCTCCTGACCCAAAAAATACAAGGGGATAGTTAGGGTCTCTTACGGAATAACATGACTAGAATCGACTTTGAAAGATCCAATCCGTTCCGATACCCCAATATAAACGTATAAATACATAAACTTTTAGCTAGCTTTGCGCTGGTCAAAAAGGTCGTATCAAATGATACCATTTAAGCTTACGGAGGAGCTCCTTGCCGAGATCGAAACGTTGATCGAAAATCGACAGGATACCGACTTGGTAGCCCTTATGGATGACGTGCACTTTGCCGATGTTGCCGAGATTATCGACGAGCTCGATAAGGAAAAGGCCACCTATCTCATCAAACTGCTCGATAGCGAAAAGACCTCCGAAGTGCTTACCGAGCTTGACGACGACGTGCGCGAGGCGATACTGGGCAGTCTTTCCGCCAAGGAAATCGCCGGGGAACTCGAGGAGCTGGACACCGATGATGCCGCCGATATCGTAGGCGAACTGCCCGGTGAGATGGTGCAGGAAGTCATCTCCCAAATCGAGGACCGGGAACACGCCAAAGACATCGTCGACCTGCTGAAATATGAGGAATATTCCGCAGGGGGTCTTATGGCCAAGGAACTGGTCAAGGTCAAGGAAGACTGGAACGTGCTGACCTGCGTCAAGGAAATGCGGGCCCAGGCGGAGAATGTCACCCGAGTACATTCCATTTATGTCGTCGACGCCGAAGACAAACTCAAGGGCCGCTTATCGTTGAAAGATTTATTGACGACCTCAACGACGACCCATATCAAGGATGTCTACATTTCGAAAGTGGATCGTGTGGGGGTCAACGAGAAACCCGAGGAAGTGGCGCGGATCATGCAAAAGTACGATCTCGAGGCCATTCCGGTAGTCGATGAAATCGGCCGGCTGGTAGGCCGTATTACGATTGACGATATCGTAGACGTTATCCGGGAGGAGGCGGACAGGGACTACCAGATGGCGGCGGGAATATCCCAGGACGTGGAGGCCGACGATAGCGTATGGCAGCTCACCCGCGCCCGGTTGCCTTGGCTTTTTCTGGGTCTGGTAGGGGGCATCGGGGCGGCAGCAATTATGGGCGGTTTCGAGGAAATGATCAGCAAACACGCCATTCTTTTTTTCTACACGCCGCTGATAGCCGCCATGGCCGGAAATGTAGGGGTGCAGTCCAGCGCCATCATTGTACAGGGTCTCGCCAACGACGACCTGAAGGGAAGTGTCGGCAACCGTTTGCTTAAAGAAATGCTCCTGGCCCTGTTGAACGGGGCAATCCTGGCCGTGGTACTGCTATTTTTTACTTGGTTCTGGCAAGGCGATTTCATGACCGCACTGGCCATCTCCATCTCCTTGATCACCGTAATCATTGTCGCCGGTTTTGTAGGAACCTTCATTCCCTTGTTCCTGCACAAACGTGGCATCGACCCCGCCATCGCCACGGGACCTTTTATCACGACCAGCAACGACATCTTTGGGATATTGATCTACTTTTGGATCGCCAAAGTGGTTTTGGGGATTTGACAAGGCCATATCCACTTTCTTTCGGTACTTTGGAGATATTCACGGCAATTGTTTCCTACTTTCTTTACCATATTTTAGTATCTTGGTCCAAATAAACCGACCTTATGCCGCTCGCCATTGTCATTGCCGGAATCGTCCTACTTTTTATTCTGATCGCCCACTTTAAGCTCAATGCCTTTATCGCCTTTATCATTGTTTCCCTGTTGGTCGGGGTGGCGGAGGGGATGGATATTCTGACCACCATCCATTCCATACAGAACGGGATAGGCAACACCCTGGGATACCTCATCTTGATCTTGGGTCTGGGCGCCATGCTCGGCAAACTCGTGGCCGATAGCGGGGCCGCACAACGCATTACCACCCAGTTGGTGGAAAAATTCGGCAAAAAGAACATTCAATGGGCGGTGGTCTTGACCGGCTTTATCGTCGGCATTCCCATGTTCTATACGATCGGGTTCGTCATTCTGGTGCCGCTCGTGTTTACCATCGCGGCAACTACAGGGCTTCCCTTGATTTACGTGGGCCTGCCCATGCTAGCCTCTTTGTCGGTGACCCATGGCTATCTACCGCCCCACCCCGCCCCAACGGGGATAGCGATTATGTTCGATGCCGATATCGGCAAGACGCTGTTGTACGGTATCATTGTGGCCATACCTGCGATTATCGTGGCGGGACCTCTTTTTTCAAGAACCTTCAAAAATATCGAGGCCTCCCCCCTTGAAGAGTTTATGAATCCCAAAGTGCTGAGCGACGAAGAGATGCCCGGTACCCTTAACAGTATCGTTACCGCCCTGCTGCCGGTCATTTTGATAGGGTTGGCCTCGATCGCGGCCATCGTGCTTCCCGAAGAAAATAGTATACGCCGGTTTACCGCTATCCTGGGCGATCCCGTTATCGCCATGCTAATATCCGTTCTGGTCGCGATATACACTCTGGGGTTGGGCCGTGGAAAAAAAATGAAGGAGGTAATGGATTCCGTGGCCAAAGCCGTATCGGGCATTACCATGGTCCTGTTGATCATTGCGGGCGCGGGCGCCCTTAAAGAGGTTTTGATCGATAGCGGAGTAAGCGAATATATTGGCGATATGCTCAAAGGTTCCACCATCTCCCCCTTGGTATTGGGCTGGCTTATTGCCACCGTCATCCGGGTATGCGTGGGATCCGCGACCGTAGCGGGCCTCACCGCCGCCGGGATCGCCCTGCCCCTGATCCAGGGTACCGGTGTCAGTGCCGAACTCATGGTGTTGGCGATTGGATCGGGAAGTCTGATGCTTTCCCATGTCAACGACGGTGGATTTTGGCTCTACAAGGAATATTTTAACCTCTCGATCAAGGATACCCTCCGCACCTGGACGGTCATGGAAACCACGGTGGGGGTGATGGGGCTGATCGGGGTGCTGGTCCTCAACACATTCATTTAAAAACGATATTATGAACACTTTACCTTCTGAGAAATTAAAGGCGTTGAATCTCGAACTTCCGCCCGCCCCGCCCCCGGCGGGACTTTACAAACCCGTACTTGTCGTCGACAACTATCTGTATGTATCGGGCCAGGGACCGATGCGGGCCGATGGCTCCTTGATGAAAGGCAGGGCCGGCGACACCTTGGACCTCGAACAGGCCAAGGCCGGGGCACGACAGGTCGGCCTGACGATGCTCTCCACCATACAGACCCATTTCGGGGATATCGACCAAATCAAACGCTTGATCAAAACCTTGGGCATGGTCAATGCGACACCCGATTTTAAGGACCACCCGCTTGTCATCAACGGCTTTAGTGAGCTTATGGCCGAGGTTTTCGGGACCGAGAACGGGGTCGGGGTACGCAGTGCCGTAGGGATGATGCTTCCCGGTGGCATTTCAGTCGAAATCGAGGCGATGTTCGAACTCAAGTAAGGTTTTTATCGATAAGGTCAAGGCGCAGGGCACCTAACACAACTCGGATAAAACGCGATAGCATCTTATTTTGATGGAAGACAAAAACTGGTACAGGATAAACGACCCAAACGAGGTGATTTCACCCGCGTTGCTGGTGTATCCCGCCCGCATCCTGCACAACATCAAAAAGATGATCGAAATGGCCGGAGGAACGGAACACCTTCGCCCACATATCAAGACCCATAAAACAGCGGAAATCATCCAGATGCAGCTGGATTCCGGTATCCGAAAATTTAAATGCGCTACCATCGCCGAAGCGGAATTGTTGGCCCTATCCGGGGTTCCCGATATTCTTTTGGCCATGCAGCCGGTGGGCGCAAATATGGCCCGATTTTTTAAATTGATGCACAAATATCCGGAATCCGATTTTTCGGCGCTCGTCGATAATATAGAAACGCTAAAGGCGTTGTCGTCCATGGCAAAATCAAACGGGCCGGGAGTTACCAAGCGACAACCACGGGACATAAAAGCCACCGGTCGACCGGCCAAATCGCAGAGGGCGGTAGTTTCCCTTTGGATGGATATTAACTGCGGGATGAACCGGACGGGGATTCTTCCCGGCAAGAACGCCATCGCCCTGTACCGCGAAATGGACGCCGACCCAAACGTCAAGGCAATGGGCTTACACGCCTACGACGGCCACATTAGAAATACGAATGTCACGAGACGGAAAAAGGACTGCGACCGGGCCTTTGAAGCGGTCATGAACCTAAAATCCGAGCTGGAAGCCGGGCTGGCGTCTGCCGGGGTGGAGTCTGCCGGGGTAGAGTCTCCTGGGGAGGAGTCTGCGGGGGTGGAATCCCGTCTGGAGATCGCCAAGCCGGAATCCAAAGCTTCGATTGGAGGAATCCCGGTCGGTGGAATCCCGGTCGGTGGAATCCCGGTCCGTGGAATCGTGGCGGGGGGCTCCCCGACCTTTCCGTTTCACGCAAAACGCGATGGGGTCGTAGCCAGTCCGGGTACCACCCTGCTCTGGGATGCGGGGTATGGCGCGTTATTTCCCGACATGGAATTTCTGCCCGCGGCCGTCCTCTTGACCCGCATTATCAGCAAACCGGCCAAGGACACCATCTGCCTCGATCTAGGCCATAAACATATCGCCCCCGAAATGCCCTTTCCGAGGGTGCAATTTTTGAATTTGGAAAATGGGGTTCAAAAGGGTCAAAGCGAGGAACATCTCGTGCTGGAGTGCAAAAATGCCGAGGACTATGCCGTAGGCGATATCTTGTATGCGCTTCCGGTACATATCTGTCCCACCGTTGCCAAATACGAGCGTTTGCAGGTGGTATCGGAGGGAAAAATCATTGACAGTTGGGAGGTCGCCGCCCGAAAATCACGCATTACAGTTTAGGATTGGCAACACTACGATTGAAATAGTAATGAGGCCATTGCAATCATCGGATTGCCAAGTTCCTCACAATTACGGACCATGTTTATATTCGACGCCCATCTCGACCTTGCCATGAACGCCATGGATTGGAACCGCGACCTGACTTGGCCGGTATCCGAAATCCGTAAAAGCGAAAAGGGTATGACGGACAAACCCGACCGCGGCCGCAATACCGTATCCTTCGACGCCATGCGCAAAGGAAACGTCGGATTGTGTATGGCGACGCAAATCGCCCGCTATGTAAAAAAGGGAAATACGCTTCCTGGATGGAAATCCCCCCATCAGGCCTGGGCACAGACCCAAGGACAATTGGCATGGTACAGGACTATGGAGGCTATCGGCGAACTGGTGCAGATCAGCGACACCCGTCAGCTAAAAGACCATTTAGAACTTTGGGAGACCGAGGTACGGGAGAACCAAGACCTGAAAAAAAAATCCCAAAAGACCAGGGTACAGGGGGCTATGCCCGGGGAGAACCCATCCCAAAAGTCCCAGGTCGAAAAGAAGCCTATTGGCTATATACTGAGTCTCGAAGGCGCCGACTCCATACTTTCGATGGACCATCTCGAAAAAGCCTATGAACAAGGCTTGCGGGCCATCGGTCCGGCGCACTACGGTCCCGGTACCTATGCTTTTGGCACGGACTCCTCCGGAGGTATCGGCATAAAAGGAAGGGAACTTCTGAAAAAAATCGAACGCCTGAACCTCATTCTTGACGCCACCCATCTCTGCGACCAAAGCTTTTGGGAAACGATGGATGCCTATCAAGGTCCCCTTTGGGCAAGCCATAGCAACTGCCGCGCCCTGATCGACCACAACCGACAGTTTTCGGACGAACAGATCAAGGAACTGATCCGGCGGAAGGCCGTTATCGGCGTCCCCCTCGACGCTTGGATGATGGTACCGGGCTGGATACGCGGCCAATCGACCCCTGAAAGTATGGGTGTATCCCTGCAGCAGGCGGTAGACAACATCGACCATTTCTGCCAAATCGCAGGGAATACCGATCACGTAGGTATCGGTACCGACCTCGACGGCGGTTTCGGTACGGAACAGTCCCCTATGGACCTAGATACCATCGCCGACCTTCAAAAAATTCCGGAGCTTTTGCGAAAGAGAGGGTATTCCCAACGGGACCTTATTAAAATCATGCACCAAAATTTCCTCGATTTTTTGCTCAGGAATTGGGCTTGATGCGATAGTGGGCATACGATTTTTCTGCGTTTTCCGTTTTAACAATACCTTACCGTCCCCATGGCAGGGTATTTGTTATCTTTAAAAGTCCTTACAGCGCACTGCGATGACGAAAAACCGGCTTTATCCTATCTTCCTTTTTCTGATGGTATCCATTATGGGATATGGGCAAACGGACATTCCTACCCAAAAACCTTTGAAAATAGAAGCGGTCAACCCAATTGACGATACCAAGGCACCGGATAAGGGCACATCCCTAAAAATCCCTTCCGTTATCAACAATACTCCCGAGGTCAATTTGGACATCGACCGAAAGAATCCCGTCAAGATGTTGCCTGACCGGGAGCTTGTACAGGCGGGCACGGGCATGAAAATCGATCCTAAAGCCGGTCCTCGAAGACCCAAAGAGGGTTCCAGGGAACATTTTTCGGACATGTACCTCGGTGATGTCAAGAGTGGGGGCAAATTTGTGGGCATCGTCTGCCGCGACCATGAGTTCGTTGATGGCGACCGCGTAAAGATTTACCTCAACGGAGAGGTGGTCGACCCCAACACGCTACTGACCGGATCTTTTAAGGGAATCAACGTAGATCTCGAAGAAGGCTTTAACCGCTTTGAATTCGAGGCGCTGAATGTTGGGTCATCCCCGCCGAATACCGCACAAATCGACGTCTACGACGACAAAGGCCAGCTTATCTACTCAAACAAATGGTTGTTGTCAACAGGGTCGAAGGCAACCTTGATCGTAACCAAGGAAGCGGAGGAGTAAGACGATTGTAGCGGCTATTTTTGCCCGGAATACATCTAAACTATAATTCAGGGCACCCTGCTAGGGCATCACTCCCGCTCTCCAGGGCGGTAGGATTCTTCCGCTCTTTTCAGGACATCCTCTTTGTAAAAAGGAACCTCTTTCCAATTTGCGTTGGCGTAGCGTTGGATCTGGTCGTCGAAATGAGGCGATTCGGGGTCGCCGCTTTGCCCGCCGATCAAGATGCTCTTGGCCTTGACCTTTTCGCCGAACTCCACCACCGCCGCAAAACTATTGCCGCGGGTACCGTAGATTTTTTTGGTATCGTTGTCGTAGCTGACTCCGTAGGCGGCCAGGGCGCCCCAGCGGCCGGAGGCGAAACCGATGGGGATACTGGGTTTGTCATCGTCGAAGGCCTGTCGGATATCCCCACTTAGGCGCTGGTACCGGTTGACCTCGCCCCACGGCATTTTCCAGGTGCCGAAATCGGTGGCAAGCCGGTCGATGGTCGCTTCGAGAATTTCCAAAAGTCCGCCCGAGGGCAGGCCCCAGTATAAGGCACGTTCCATCGAGGTCATTCCTTCGGGATGATCCCCTTCATCGTACAATCGGGTGCCGTAATAGTGGGCCAGGGTCATGGCAATGGATTCTTCGGAAGTGGTATAATCCCAGTTTTTTAAAACGGCTATCGGCTCTTGCAATTTGGGACTTTTGTATCCGTAGTTCTCGTATGCTTTTACCAATCCGGGAATCAGGACTTCAAAAGCGGGCAGATATGGGTCGTGCGCCAACCGGATCAGGCTATCCAAGGTGTACCCGCTTCTACCTTTCAAAAGTTGGATCGCATGTATGCCCCGAAAATTTTCCCGGTCGAGGCTCATATAGTCCGGATAATCTATGCGTTTTGGACTGAATCCCGCAGCAGCGGTAAAGGGGGTGGAGTTGCAATTCTGTATCCATCCGTTTTCAGGATTTTTGATAAGGATGTTCTCATCGACCGTATGCAGCCCCTGCCAATCGGTCTTAGGGTCGCTGCCGTCAACGGGTTGCGAATAATCAAAAATGGTATCCCTTTTGGGGATAAAATTACCATGAAAATAGGCGATATTCCCCTCGGCATCGGCGTAAACCGTGTTGTTGCTGGAATTGGTTCGGATGTTCATCATCTTCCGGAAACCATTGTACCCCTCTTGTTTCGTTCGGATAAAGGATTGTTCCAAAGCCTTGACCGGGTCCCACATCATGGCGGAGGCCGTCCACTGGCCGTCATCAAGGTGGGTAATCGGCCCGTGGTGGGTGCGGTAGACAGGGAAAGTCTTTTCCTTCAATACATCGCCATCCTTATACTTTAAAGTGATTTCGTAGGTTTCCACCGGACGCAGCTGCTCCCCGTACCGGTATAAAAGTTTGCCATCAATATGCATCAGAGTCTCCTTAAACTCGTCCATCACGTCGGTGTACGTGCTGGTATGCATCCACCCGGTATTTTCATTAAAGCCCTGATAGACAAAGAACTGCCCCCAGGTCACCGCCCCGTATGCGTTGAGACCCTCCTCCGAAACCGCATGCACCTCGCCCCGAAAGTAAAAAGAGGTATGTGGATTGATGAGCAGCATGGCATTACCGGACTGGGTCAAGGTACCGGAAATGGCGATGCCGTTCGAACCTTGGGGCTCGGCTTTGGGCTCGGATTCCTTTTGTTCGGCTTCCTTTTCGCGCGTTCCTTTTTTCCCGGGTAGCTTTCCCCGCGTGCCTTTTTTCCCGGGTTCTATTTTTATATCCTGCTTTTTCCCGGACTCCCCTTTCGGACGGTCCTCCTCCATATTTCCCGCCTCTGGAATCGCCATCCCACTTTCATAAAAGGCCTTTATTTTATCCGTTGAAATCCGTTCGATATCACCGCCAATGGAGCCCTCGCTGAAATACATCGGCATCCAGGGTTCGAAACGGGTCAAGAGTTTGGGTTTTACCTCGGGATGCGTGTGCAGGTAATAATTGATGCCGTCGGCAAAGGCATCGCAAAGTTTTTTGAGCCAATCTGGACTTTTTTTGTAGTTTGCCCTGGCCTCATCCTCCGTCATAAAAAGCTTAGCCCGCAGATCGCTATAAAGGGCTTCCTCACCTTCGACCTCGGCCAGTCTCCCAATAGCCCAAATGTAGTTGCGCTCTACCCGGTTGAAATCGTCCTCGCACTGGGCATACAACAATCCGAAAACGGCATCGGCATCCGTTTTGCCGTAGATATGGGGTACTCCGAAATCGTCGCGGATAATCTGGACATTTTCCGATCGGGACTCCCAACTTTGGACTTCGCCTTGGCTTTGCGCCGTGAGCTGGGATACAAAACCGATAAAAAGTAGGACTAAATAGCGGGCGAGCAAGGTTCGGTGGTTGCCGTCGGAAAAAATTGTCATGCCGTCAAGGGTTTTCATAGTTTTGCATGCTCAATGTACACACTTTTGATCAAACAATGCCTGCCCTGTCTTAGATCTTAATTTTAAAGTACCTTGCAGCTTCCAATTCAAAACCCATCCCCGTGCCCGAAAAAAAAGTCAGTATCCTTACCGCCTTTAAGACCATTATCTGGCCGCGTCGTCGACTGGTATTCATCGGATTGATCTTGATCGTCATCAGCAAGGCCGCCAGTTTTGTAACGCCGGTTGCCTCAAAATACCTGATTGACGAGGTCATCGCCAACAAGGATATCGAAATGCTTAAACTACTGGTCGTAGGAGTCATCCTCGCCATTCTGGTACAGGCGGTAACCTCGTTTTGGTTGACCAAGATCTTGAGTGTCCAGGCCCAATTCATGATATCGGAACTACGGGCCGATGTACAGAAAAAGGTGCTTTCACTGCCCATCCGATTTTTTGATAATACGAAGTCCGGCAACCTGGTCTCACGGATCATGACGGATGTGGAAGGGGTACGCAACCTCATCGGTACCGGCCTCGTGCAATTGGTCGGGGGCACCATCACCGCAGTTGTTTCGCTCGTGTTGCTCTTGAGCATCAGTCCCGCTATGACCCTCTTCACCTTTGTACCCCTGGCCATCTTTGCCTTCATTGCCCTAAAGGCGTTCAAGGTCATCCGCCCTATTTTTCGCAAACGCGGAAAAATCAATGCCGAGGTAACCGGGCGACTGACCGAGACCTTGGGCGGCATTCGGGTCATCAAAGGCTTTAACGCCGAGGCGCAGGAGAACCGAATTTTCGAGGATGGGGTCGAGGAGCTTTTTCAGAACGTAAAAAAAAGTTTGACTACCACCGCCTTTATGACCAGTTCGGCCACCTTTTTAATCGGTATCGCGACCACGGGCGTGATGGGTCTGGGGGGATATAAAATCATTCAGGGCACCCTGACCATCGGCGACCTGTTGATGTTCACCGTGCTTTTGGGCCTGATGGTGGCCCCCATCGTGCAAATGAGCAACATCGGAAGCCAATTGACGGAGGCCCTGGCCGGACTCGACCGTACCGAGGAACTGATGAACATGACCCCCGAATCGGATGAGGCCCGACGTACTTTGGTACTCGACGGAGTAAAGGGCGATATGGCTTTTCACGACGTCTCCTTTGCCTATGAAGAGGATAAAAAAGTACTGCACAATATCAGTTTCACGGCGGATTCGGGAACCGTAACGGCCCTAGTGGGAAGCTCCGGTTCGGGAAAAACGACCATAGCGGGACTGGCCGCCAGCTTCCTGAATCCCGATGCGGGAAAGGTGACCATTGATGGGAAGGATGTGTCCCGAATCGACCTCAACAGCTTTCGTCGGCATTTGGGGGTAGTACTACAAGACGATTTTTTGTTCGAAGGCACGATTCGGGAAAACATACGCTTTCCCCGACCGGATGCCTCCGAGGAACGATTGCAACAAGCGGTCAAGGCCGCCTACGTCAACGAATTTACCGACCGCTTTGAGGATGGTTTGGATACCCTGATCGGCGAGCGGGGCATCAAGCTCTCCGGAGGCCAACGCCAGCGTATCGCCATTGCCAGGGCGGTATTGGCCAATCCGAAAATACTGATTCTTGACGAGGCCACTTCTAATCTAGACACCGAGAGCGAGGCCCTCGTACAAAAGAGTTTGGCCGAACTGACCAAGGGCCGCACTACCTTTGTCATCGCCCACAGGTTAAGCACCATCCGCAAGGCCGACCAGATTTTGGTCATCGAAAACGGACATATTGTGGAGCGGGGTAGGCACGACGAATTGATCGCATCCGAGGGAAGGTATTATAACCTGTTTACGTATCAGGCTCGGATTTGAGCCTATTTATCCGTATGAACCCGGAAGTAAGCTGGGGGGGACAAAAAAAAAGGAACCGCATTGCTGCGATTCCTTTCTCGAAATTGGTTCGGGTTATTTCCCAAAACCATTTTCACTCTTCTTACTGCTCTACAGCGTTTCCTTCTTCGTCAACGATTAGGGCTCCGGAGGTTCCATCTTCCAGAGAAACTTCTATTTTATAGTGGTTCTCTGCGTTTTTGTGTGCTTTATTGATGGTAGCACCGGGGTAGTTCGTCTCAACCATTGAGGTAACCGCTTCAGGTACTTCCTCGACTGCGATTTCGTTAAAACCATCTTGGGCAGGTGCTTCGGCAGCTGCTTCAGTAGTTTCTTGTGTCGCTTCTTCAGTAGCTGGTGCCTCTTCCTGAGCAAAAGCAGTTAGACTTCCCAATGCAAATACGGCTGTTACAAATAACTTTTTCATGATGTTCTAATTTAGACCTGCACGTTCGGCAGGTTGGGTTTATATTAAATTCCCTTTACCATATGAAAAAAGAATACCAAAAAATATCGATTAACATAAATCATTAACCGTCAATTATTTAAAAAATTGGAGGATAAATTAAAGTGTGTAAAACTGTGAACGTTCTTTGGGATTGGGTAAAACTTTTACAGTTTTAACTCTCTGGTGCCAGCTCGACCTCCAGTCCATCCAGTTCTTGGACGATATGAATTTGGCATCCCAACCGGCTGTTTTCCTCCACATAAAAGGCTTCGGCCAGCATGGCCTCCTCATCATCGGATTTTTTGGGAAGTATGTGATCGGATTTCACATAGCACTGGCATGAGGCGCACATCGCCATGCCACCGCATACGCCAATGGTACCTTCCGCCGCCAGCTCGTAGGATCGGACGACCTCCATCAGGTTCATATTCATATCGGTCGGGGCGTCTACTTCGTGGGTAACACCGTCACGGTCGGTAATCCTCAATTTTATATCGGTCATTATTACATCAAAGTTGGTCTAAATACAAATCAATCTATCGCTTTGACAACAGCCTTGGGCGCTTCCTTCTTGCTTCCGTCGAAACCCGTTACGCCCCCGACCGTGGTATACTTCATGACATATCTTTTATTGGGATGGATGCGCTGGTAAGCACTTTGGCACATTAACGTCGCTTCATGGAAACCGCACAGAATCAGTTTCAGTTTACCGGGGTAGGTATTGACGTCACCGATGGCGTAGATACCGGGAATGTTGGTCTGGTAATCGAAGGTGTTGACCTTAATGGCGTTCTTTTCGATTTCCAGGCCCCAGTCACCGATCGGGCCCAATTTAGGGGATAAGCCAAAAAGTGGGATGAAATCATCCGTTTCTATCTCGATATCCTCTACGGCGGTGGTTTTCTTTCGGACGGTCAGGGCTTCCAGTTTGCCGTTCCCTTGTAGGGCGGTGACCTCGGCGGGAGTAATCAACCGTATTTTCCCCTCGTTTTTAAGGGCTTGTACTTTCTCCACCGAATCCAGGGCCCCGCGGAATTCATTACGGCGGTGTACCAAGGTGACTTCGGAGGCCACATCGGACAGAAAGATGCTCCAATCCAAGGCGGAGTCCCCTCCCCCGGCGATCACCACCTTTTTATCACGGTACGCCTCGGGATCCCTGACCATATAGGATATACCGTTGTCTTCATATTTGTTCAGGTCTTTCAATAGGGGTTTTCGTGGCTCAAAGCTGCCCAATCCGCCAGCGATGGCGACAATGGGGGCCTGATGCCTTGTTCCCCTGTTCGTCGTCACGATAAAGGAACCATCCTCTTGCTTTTGAATGGTCTCCGCGCGTTCTCCCAAGGTGAAACCCGGTGCGAAGGGCTTGATCTGTTCCATAAGGTTACGCACCAAATCACCGGCTAATACTTCGGGAAAACCGGGAATGTCATAAATCGGTTTTTTGGGATAGATTTCCGAGCATTGCCCGCCCGCTTGGGGCAAAGCATCGATTATATGGCACTTTAACTGCAACAATCCCGCTTCAAAAACGGCAAAAAGCCCTGTTGGGCCTGCACCGACAATCAGTATATCTGTCGTAATCATCTAAAAGTCATCCTTTATAATCCTGGATCATCCCCTACATCCACTCTATCCCATTACAACCAAACCCGGCATGGGTTCGCAGGTATTGGGTGTTATGCGACGGGTTGGCCCACGTTTACCACCTCTTCGATTTGGGGCGCATATTTTTTTATGGTCATTTCCACCCCACTTTTCAGGGTCATCTGGTTTACGGTACATCCAATGCAATTCCCTTCCAGCCTTACCTTTACGGAACTACCGTTGTCTATGGACACCAAGGATATATCGCCCCCATCGCTCTGCAAAAAGGGGCGGATTTCCTCCAGGGCCTTTTCCACTTTTTCTTCTAGTTCTTCCGGTTTCATGAGTTCTTTCCTTTAACGGCAGCACAACCTGCCATTGTTGTTATTTTGATCGCTTCGGTCGGGGGAAGGTCTTTGTTGCGCCGTACCAGTTCCCGTACCGTATTCTTGGTCAGTTCTTCAAAAGCTTCCTCAACGGCAGTCGCCGTTTGTAGTACGGCAGGCCTTCCTACATCCCCAGATTCCCGAATGCTCTGTACCAAGGGAATCTCTCCCAAAAACGGCACGTTGAAATCTTCCGCGAGACGTTTTGCCCCTTCCTTTCCAAAAATATAGTATTTGTTTTCGGGAAGTTCGGCAGGTGTAAAATACGCCATATTCTCGACAATACCCAATACGGGCACGTTAATGGATTCTTGCTGAAACATGGCAACCCCTTTACGGGCGTCGGCCAAGGCCACTTCCTGTGGCGTACTGACCACCACGGCACCGGTGACCGGTAGGGCCTGCATGATACTCAAATGGATGTCGCCCGTACCCGGGGGCAGGTCCACCAACATAAAATCGAGCTCGCCCCAGTGCGCATCGAAAATCATTTGGTTCAGCGCCTTTGAGGCCATGGGGCCCCGCCATATGACCGCCTGGCTGGGCTGGGTAAAGAATCCGATGGACAATATTTTTACACCGTAGTTCTCGACCGGTTTCATCTTGGACTTTCCGTTGACATTGACCGCCAAAGGTTTTTCTTGGGTTACGTCGAACATGGTCGGTATCGATGGCCCGTAGATATCGGCATCGAGCAGCCCGACCTTAAAGCCCATTTTGGCCAGTGTCACCGCCAAATTGGCCGTAACGGTGGACTTGCCTACACCTCCCTTTCCGGATGCCACCGCTATAATATTCTGGATCCCGGGAATCGGCTTTCCTTTGATCGGGTTGCTTTTCGGTTTGGCGGCAGGGGCATCCACCTTTACATTGATCTTGATCTTGGCCTTCTCGTAGACTTTTCTATGGATGATTTTTAGGATTTCAACCTCCGTCTTCTTACGGGCCTGTAGGCTGGGGTTGGCGATGGTGATGTCAATTTCCACCTCATCCCCAAAAATCTGGATGTTCTTGACCGCCCCGCTTTCGACCATATTCTGGCCCTCGCCGGGCACAGTGATGTTTTCCAATGCCTTTAGAACGTCGTTTTTATCGATCTTCATTATCCGCTTACTTTACCACTTTTATGTAAAATGATTCTAAACAACAAAGATAGGATATAGGGGCGAGACCGTGAAAGGGATTGGGGGTTAATATGGCTTTACCATTCTGCCATCCAACAAATTAATGGTCCGCTTCCCATACGATGCATTTTGCTCGCTATGCGTGGCCTGGATAATGGTTACCCCCTCATTGTTGAGTTCCTTAAACAGTTCCATGATCTCGGTGCTTTGTTTGGAGTTCAGGTTGCCGGTAGGTTCGTCGGCCAAGATCAGTTTGGGCTTGCTGATCAAGGCACGGGCGACACCCACTAGCTGCTGCTGCCCGCCACTGAGTTGGCTCGGGAAAAGGTCCTTTTTACCCACAATTCCAAAACGGTCAAGCATATCGGCCACAAGGGCCTTGCGCTCCGAACCTTTGTGTTTTTTGTAGAGCAGGGGCATTTCGAGGTTTTCGTAGACCGTAAGTTCGTCGATGAGGTGATAGGCCTGAAAGACAAATCCGATGTACTGCTTGTAAAGATTGGCGCGGTGTTTTTCTTTGAGCTGGTGTACCGGTTCATCGAGGAAGTTGTACTCCCCCTCGTTAAAATCATCGAGCATGCCGATGACGTTGAGTAAGGTGGATTTCCCGGATCCCGATGGGCCCATGACGGAGATAAAGTCTCCTTCCTCGACCTCAAGGTTGCTGTCCTTTAACAAGAAGACACGTTGCCCTCCGGATTGTACCCATTTGAAGATGTTGTTTAGTTGTAAAAGCATAGTTGTAGTGTTTAATTTGAAACTAATGGAATAACTTACTCATCCTTCAATGCCTTCACCGGGTTCATGGTCGCCGCGCGAAAACTCTTCCAGCTTATGGTCGCAAAGGCGATGCACATCGTGATCAAAGCCGACAGGGCGAACAGCCACCATTGTATTTCTATATGGTAGGCGAACCCTTGCAGCCATTTTTCCATCAGGTAATAGCCTAAAGGAAACGCGACCAGAAACGAGATGCCGACCAATTTTAAAAAATCTGTCGATAGCATGGCCATGATTTGGGCGACCGAAGAGCCCAACACTTTTCGGATGCCGATTTCCTTGAAGCGCCGCTCCGCCGTAAAGGTGACCAGACCGAACAGCCCCAGACAGGCGACCAAGATAGTCAACAGGGCGAAGACATTGAGTACGGTGCCCATTTTTTGTTCGGCCAAGTAGGTCTGTCGGTACGATTCGTCGAGTAGGGCATAGCTAAAGGTCTCATCGGTGTCAAAACTATTCCAAAGCCGTTTGGTATCGACAATCAATCCGGCCATGTCGGCGGTTTCCGCTTTAACGATGAGTCCGCCGCCTGACCCGTAGACCATAATCAAAGGCTCTATGGCCCGGTGGAGGGATTCATAATGAAAATCCTTTATGACCCCGATGACGGTCAGTTTTTGATTTTCGGGATCGGCGGCACGCTCAAAACTTTTGCCGATGGGATTCTCCCCCAGCCCGAAAGCCTTGGCGGCACTTTGATTAATGATGGTGTTCCCCTCTTCGGAGCCAAATTCCTCGGAAAAATTACGGCCGTCTACCAATTGCATCCCCATGACGGATAGGTAGTTTTCATCTACGTTGTAGAGCGCACTCCTTCGCTTGAATTTGCCATCCTTATAAATTCCATAGACCGCATTGTCGGAAGGACCGGCAGGCACGAAGGAAGATTGGGAGACGCCCGCCACCTTCGGGTTTTTCAACAGTTCGTTCTTGAGCGTTTCGTTGTTGTTTCCCAATAAATAGGAATCCCGTAAGACGAGAATCTGATCCCTATCATAGCCTAGGTTTTTACTTTGGATGTAGTTCATCTGCTGATTGACCACGAGCACCGCCAAGATCAATCCTGCAGATATTACGAACTGAAAAACGACCAGCCCACTTCGGATGCCTTTGCTTTTTCCGAAACCGAGGAACTTGCTTTTTAGGGCTGAAATCGGGGCGAAAGACGACAGGAAGAACGCCGGATAACCTCCCGCCAAGAGGCTGATGACGATAGCGCCTATAAAAAGCGCCGCAAAAACGGAAGGTTTTAGAAGGTTGGCCAATTCCAGTTCCTTGCCGGACAGGGTATTGAAATAAGGTAGGGAAACCGCCAGTAGAACCGCGGCGATGCCCATGGCAATCAGGGTGGCGATGGCCGATTCCATCAAAAATTGCTTAATGAGCTGTTTTTTGTTAGAACCGAGGACTTTCCGGATGCCGACTTCCTTGGCCCTTTTGGCAGCAGCGGCGGTGGAGAGATTGATAAAATTGATACAGGCGATCAGCAACATAAAAAGCGCGACCGCACTGAAGATATAGACGTATTTGATATCGCCACCTTCCTCGAGGGTCGAGGCCTTTG
>DASSWC010000406.1:0-12045 GCA_035705395.1 Pricia sp.
TGGATGCAATTTTAAGCACCGTACTGTTACTGCCGCCATTACCATTATGGCTGGCAGTGAAAGAAACATGCCCACTAGCAGGCATCACAAATGTGTAACTGTCGAAACCATTGCAACCAGAGCCTCCTGCACCGCCCCAGCAGGTGCTGGCACTTCCACCACCACCATTGGCACTTCCGGTTCCACTGGTACTGCCCCCGGAATTTAGCGAAACGCTTACCATGGATCCCGCTGGTGCGGTATAGATGCCCGTGCTGGCATCAAAGCTGGTTTCCCTTGGGATGACCCTGACGGTACGCGTTTTCTGCTCCGCCCTATTTCCCGAGGCATCGCTCACATCATAGGTGACGGAGTAGGTGCCCACGGTATCGGTATCCAAATTCTCGCTGATGACCACGTCTCCGTATAGGTTGCCATCGATATTGTCCGAGGCGGTGTATCCCGGCTCGGTATAGTCGCGATGGACTTTCAGGATGACCTCTCCCCCCAGAAGCGTTATTAAAGGGGGCGTGGTATCTATAACCTCGACCGTACGTGTCTTCCGGACTGCTGCATTGCCTGCGGCATCGCTGACATCGTAGGTGACCGTGTACGTGCCCAACGTATTCGGATTTAAATCATCGTCCACGACCACGTTACCGGTGAGATCCCCGTCCACATTATCCATAGCGGAATATCCGGGATCGTCGAAGGACTGGCCCGCGCTTATTATTACCTTCGCACCATATAGTGTGATGACGGGGGCCGTGGTATCCACCACCTCGACCGTGCGGGTCTGCTGTTCGGCGGCGTTACCGGAAGAATCGGTTACGTTATAGGTTAGCGTATAGACCCCTACGGTATGGGTATCCAGATTTTTATCGACGGTCACATTTCCGGTAATATCTCCGTCAGCGTTATCAAAAGCGGAGTAGCCCGGTTCGTCATAGTCCTGCCCGACACTCATTATCACCGTATGGCCCACTAAGGAAAGTACGGGAGGTGTGGTATCGACAACCTCGACCGTACGTACCTGTTGTTCCGCTGCATTGCCCGCATTATCCGATACATCATACGTCACCGTGTACGAACCCACGGTATGGGTATCCAGATTATTAACGACGATGACATCTCCGGTAAGAATACCATCTACATTATCCTCCGCGGAATATCCGGGCTCGATATATAGTTCGCCGACGCGCATGGTGACCTTGCCATCCTCTAAGATGATTGTTGGCGCTGTGGTATCCACCACGCGAACCGTTCTCGTTACTTCATCTGCCCTATTGCCTGCGGCGTCGGTTACATTGTAGGTTACTTCATAGTTTCCAAGTTGGCCCGTGTTCACCATACTGCCATTTATTGCGATTTCATCCGAGATGTTGCCATCAAAATCATCGTTAGCGGTCGCCCCAAGTTCGGTATAGGCCTGTCCAATTCCGACCATCTGGGGATCGTCGCCAATCAACTGGATTACCGGTGCCGTGGAATCTATGGGAGGATTCACGGTTACCCGTATGGTCCATTCCTGCTCGCTACCATTCTCGGCTGTTACGGTATAGGTGACAGGGATACCGAAATTTCGTTGCGTATCCGGGGATGGTGAAATGGATGCATGGGGAGAAGCCGTCAATTCGGTCGGAGCGACATCGACATCCGTTCCAAAGGGTACATTGAGCTTGATGCTGTGGTCGGCCTCATCGATCACCGCATTTCCGACCTGTCCCGGGAAGGTAAAGGTCAAAATAGCGTTGGCACCGCTCCGTGGATCGTCTCCTGCGATAACCTCGACCCTGCGAATAACTTCGACCGCAGCGTTGCCGGACGTATCGCTCACCCTATAAATTACCTGGTAGCTGCCCACGGTGGACGTATCGACTTGGGAAATATCCACAACAATGCTTTGGGATATATCGCCGTCCACATCATCAAGGGCGGTCGCACCGGGATCGGCAAAATTGCTTCCCCTAATTACGGTCAATGGATGGTCTCCCAGTAAAGTAATTTTTGGGATTACCGTATCCACAATTTCCTCCAACACCTCGAATTGCAGCGTAGTGGTGTATTCCTCTCCATCGCCTCCCCTGAGATCGAAGCCAATTACTACCGTTCCCGTTGCGTCGGGGGTAAATAACAATGCATAGGATCCGGGAGCAATAGGTTTAAATTCGTCTAAATCGATATTGGCTTGCTCGGAAGGTTCCACTCCCAAAATCATACCCGAACCGGATACCAGATAATATTTTCTTTCATAGTCGACCTCGCTGCTTGCAGGGGACTTTTCAAAGGTTACGGTAATCGGTGCAGAATTATTCAATGCGATGCGCTTCACCGTACTCGTGGCCGTCCACGTGACCGGGGGTATCTCGGACAGGATATATTCGATTTCGATTTCTTCGGTAAAACCGTAATTGTCCGATGCGATTACCTTTACAATATGTTCGCCCGGTTCGGCCCCCACATAGATCATTGATGCCGAAAACGGATATAGCACAATATTCTCCTCTTGGGATAGTCTTTTTCCGGAATCATCCCGGAAATGTCCGACCCCTTGGGAAACGGAATACGAGTACGAATACGAAAAATTCTCAAGTATTTCTTCCGGCAATACGGTTACCGTAGTCGGTAAATCCTCGTTGACAAATCCTTCGGCCTTGTGCTGCTCCGTCACGCTGAACTCGACCTCGGTCTTAAGATTGATTTCCTTGGTGCAGGACAAAATAGAGGTGAGCGCGAAAAAAAGAAAGGCGGTGGTACGAACAAAATTCTTCATCGGTTAACCTTTGGGGATTCAGGTATTAACCGATGCCGGATATCATTTCGTATGGATTTGGGTTAAAGTGCGGAAATATTTGTTATTTGGTATGCTTCGCGGTTTCCAGGAGGAAGGAATCCGTTTAAAGGGAAACGAATAGTTAAACAAAACTAATACAGATTGAAATAGTATCTCAGGCCGATTCCCGAATAATTGGTAAACGCGCCGAAATCACTGTTGATATGATAAAACTGGGCGGATTTCACGACCAGTGAAATATGTTCGGAAAGAATAATATCCAGGTCAATGCTACCCACACCCCCAAATATGAATTTGCTATGGCCGTCCAGGAAGACCACATTGGATATGGCGGCTTCCCCCTTGTTGACCAATTCGTACCCCGCCATGGCGCCCCCGCCGATGGACAGCACCTGCGTTCTTCTGTTTCGACTATATACCGTGATGAAATAGGAGTAGCTAGCGGCAAAGCTGGAGTACGGTAGGCTGACCTCCCCTGATCCGTAATTGGCTACGGAAAGATCGAAAGCGATCTGGGTAAAGCTGTTTTCACTTAGGTTGGTATTTAGCGTTACTTCGCCACCGTAACCATCGCCAAAAATCCCTCCGCTGGCGGAAAAGGTATGCGAATAGCTCTGTGACATCATGGCAACGGGCACAATTATCAGGACTAAAAATGGGGTTAAACGTATCAATTTGTGGGGGCATTAATTTGTGTATTATCCAAGGGCAACATTACCATTCTATTGTTTTCCAATTCATCCAAAACGACATAGATCGCCTCTTTGCCCGAAATCGTAAATCGCTTGAAAACAAAGACGACCTCGTTGATGCTCTGGGGGTCGATCGTATCCTGAAGATTGAAAACGTAGGAGGGTTTCATTATTTTTTGAATTTGGCCCACCCCCCGTTTGTGGAAAAAACTTAACCCGTTTACCTTATATTCCCTTTTGGAATTGTTCTCGACCTGAAGCACGAAATACATCTCGTTCCGATCGACCAAAATATTGTTTAGTTTCAACACCACCCTCTTGTTCTGTCTAAAGGTGCGCCTAAAAATCGTTTTCTGTAGGTAGTTGTTTTCACAAAAAATCCGATAGTATTCTTCTCGATCAATATGGTAAAGATCCCCTTGGCCGTTATGCTCCAAACCGGGATAAATTGAGTGGGATGCGCTGTTCCCTTCTGACCCATTATCCCCAATTTCGTCAGGGATAGTCCCTAAGGCTGGATTTTTATGCGATAGATCGCCCACAGATGTGTTTTCAGGATAATCGATATCATCCTCCTTGGCAGTCTTTAGCGGCATTTCGGGTACAACTGTATCCCCGGTAGTGGCGGGGCCCGATGTCGAATTTTCGTTCGCCGTTCGCCCGATGGCCATATCGGGGGTCAGCATAAAATTGAAAATTTCGACGTTCTCGGAATACTGCAGGGCAAAGGAATAGATGTATCCGTTTTCAGTAATCACGATCATATTGCTCGGAGGGCCCTTTTTACCTTTTAAAAGGCCTATCTTGGGATCGATGTCCCCGTGTTCGAAAGTGTAATTGCCCGCGGGATCGACCACCTTGGCGATCTGGGACGGAAAAAACAAGGTCGTCGTCGTATACTCGTTCGTCAACAGGGTTACGGGTAAACTGGCCGGGTTTTGGCCGTGGGCGTAGATGCCCATGCAAAACAGGACAAGAATGTAGTATCGTTTGGTTTTCATTGGGCTTTGGAATGCAGCGACCGTGAAAAATGGCATACCCTGCCGATGGAAGAAGGCCATAGCCAAAAGGGACCTATTTTTGAAACGGTGCCTTTGTTTTGACTATTTCCTTCTCCTACTTTACACTACACCTGGGCGTATTCCGTATCCCAATCGGTACCTTCGTCGCCTTTTTGACCATCCATCTTGATCAGGAAGTTCTTGGCGGGGAAATAAGGCTTCAGACGGACATCCATATAGATGCGGTCCTTTTGGTTTTGGTCTTGCTCGAACCGGTGGATTTCGAAGTTTTCGATCAGTTTATCGGGACCCGTGATATCATCCAAGAAACGGACAATTTGGGCCTGGATCTCGTTGCGGGTCTTGGTGTTGAAATTCTCGAAGGCCCTGCGGTTGAGGAAATCCATCAACACTTTCGCCACATAATCGAAAACCCTGACCACTGAGTACGTTTGCAAGCCCAGGTTATCACCGTTAAACAGGGTCTTGGCGGAAAAGGCCATAACCTTGCCGTACTCGTTCACCATGGGTACAAGTCCCAAGCTTTCAAGATTGGCAATCTCACTTTTTCTCAAATCGAAGCGCACGCCGTCAACTTCGCTGAGACCCCCATGTTTTTTGCCGGCCGTCACCTGCGACATCAGCGTTTTGTAAATTTTTCCGGCCAAGGCACCCGAAGGTGGTACGTGTACATCGTCTTCCTCGCCCACCTCGTCATGCTTGCCGCGACCTACCAACCAATTGCAGGTCATTATGGTGTTCGACAGAAATATGTCACCACCCGCGAGATTGGCACTCTCGAACATTTCCATGACATCGTCCGGCTCGTCCAAATGCGCGAAATCGGTGACCAGGGTCACTTTGTTATCATGGGCCACCTTGGCCCATGTATCGACTACGGACTTTGAGCCCAAATACCCGGGCAGTACCATTAGCGAATAGTTTTCCCTAAGGTCCAAACGATCATACTTGTCCACTAGCTCTTCCCGGATGTGGTCGAAAAAACGGGTATTGTCCAAATCGGAGAGCTGTTCCAGCTCCGCATTGATAATGGATACATTTTTCAGCGATGGCATATCGGTATTCTTGTAGAACAGCGCTACCGATCGGTACGAGGTTTCCAGTTCCCGCGTTTCTTTCAGGACGGCTTTTAGGTTCTTGGTCAATACCTGTTGCGACTGCTGCGCCTTGTCGTCGGCAGTTTGAACCAGTTCGATGATATCTTCCCCGGCTTTCAAGGTCTCGGACCAAAGTTGCAGGGTCTTTAAAAGATCACGGCGTTCCTCTTTTTTACTGTTTTCGGTAAGGAACATCTTTCGCCGTGCCTTTCGGTCGGGATTCAGGTTCTGTACCCCATCGATGGCAGATTCCAAAAGGTCGTAGCCGCCGTATTTGATAAACGCATCGGATTTTTGTCTGATCTGATCCGCATAGGGCCTTTCACTGATCTGTGCGGTGGGCTGTTGGTTCTGTAGGTTGGCCATATCTTTTATTTAGAGGTTTTTATTTCTTCGATTAGGGCATCAAGTGTATCGATTAATGAATTCTTCGCCTCGGGATCCTCGAGGGCGGACTTCAATATCTTATTGGTCTTTAGTTGCTTGATTATTTTTTTGTATTGATCGCTCTCGATCTCGAGTTCCTTTAAAAAAACACTGTTGTTCGTAATACCCTTTTTTCCGAAATCACCGAGTTTCGTGAAGGTAAGGGATTCGTTGACGGTACCCCCGTCCTTGTTCTCAAAGGGAATTTTCAATTCAGGTGTGTAATGTTCGAATACGTCCTCGACCGTGCGGAGCCCTTCGACCACTTCGGGTTTTACAGGGGCGTTCGGGGTCAGTTTGCCCGCTATAAGGGTCCGGTTCTGCGGGATTTCGTTGAGGGCCTCATTGGCATCGCCCTTAATTTCGTTCCCACCGATTCCTACGTTATCAATTGCCATAATAGTTTTGGTTTTTTGGGGTTTGTATTGGGTGTTCAAATTGCCGTCGAAGCAATCACGCCGTCACCGACTTGCGATTTTATCATTCTATTAACTGTTTTTTTGTGTTTGTATTGTGCGTAATTCGGTAATCAACAGGATAATCGGACAGAATACCCTGTTTTTTTATTTCGAGAACATACACTTCGATTTCAATGAACCAGGCCCTTGGGGTCTGTGATCTACGGTCTTTGATTGCCATATATTTACGTGGAATTTTTTTTTGGCACGTTGTTTGATTTCCCAAGAACGAACGCAAATAGTTGCATTCAAAAACCAGTTTGCCCATCGGCAGGCACAATACCTTGAACCATGAAAAGCGCACTACTTTTTTTATCGGCCATCATCCTTGGATCATCGGGTGTCCAGGCCAACGCTGCCCATGAGGATGAAGCTACGGTTTCGGAAAATCGGGCCTACCGTTACAACGACTCTTTTATTTTTGTCGAGAACGGTATTACCTTTTCGGTATATCCGGATGGGGAATTCGATTTTTATATCGAGGATTATGTTACGGGTTCCCGGAATGGGGTGACCTTTAATACAGGCTACGATTATAGTCCCTATGCCCAGTATGACGATTACGGTGCAGTAATTCAAGTGGAGAATGTGCCTATTTTTTATGATTACTACGGGCGGGTGAGCCAAATCGGCGATGTAAATATCAACTATCGTAACAATCGCGTACGACGCATTGGGGGATTACACGTCTATTATAATCACAGAGGATTTTATGACTATCATACCGGATATATCAACGTTTTTAACAGACATTATATATACCGTCCCTTTCATGCCTTTTTTGCCCGGCCCGCCGTAGGATTGTGTTTGGTGTACAACCGGCCTTACCGCAGGTATTATAGCCCTATCAGGTATACCTATTACAGACCCTATCGGTATAATACCAGAAAGGCCTATGCCAAAGTTGGACGGACCCATCGGTATACTAAAATCCGTACGAATCGGTCCCAGATTTACAGAAATGACGAACGGGTAGCGGTCCGCAACAGCTCGGCCAGAAGCAATCGTTCGGTAGCCCGTAGCACCAACACGGCTTCCAGGGCAAATAAAACCGTTACCCAAAGGTCGACTAGCGTTGGTAAGCCGCAGCGCAATACGGTTTCTCGAAGAACGGTAATCGAGACACCGCGAAGTAAATCAGTGACCCGAAGTACGAGGACCTATAAGAGCCCACAGCGAAGTACGACACATAGAAGATCGGTGAGCCAGGCGCCTAGCAGGAATAGGACTAATGCCGTAACAAGAAGCACTTCAACGCGAAGTAGTGCAAGCAGGACCAATTCGTCCAGTAGTGCTAGAAAGGCCCCGGCAAGAAGAAACAGCAGTGTATCAACCCGGAGTACTTCGCCAAGAAGTTCGATGGGCAGGGCCACTTCTTCAAGAAGTAGCGGAAATAAAACAGCAAGAAGCGCGTCATCAAGAAGTTCAAGAAAATATTAAGGGACAAAGGAATCGAACGATAGATTTCCAAAAAGGTCACTAAAGATAGTTTTTAGGTTGGTTAGTTGTTTGCCCCCGTAGTAGATACGTCTGCTGCGGGGGTTTTTTGAGGCGATACCCGAATCCAGACCCAAAAAAAGGGTACTCTTAAAAATTAGAGTCCCGTATTTTCTACTCTCATCAACTGCACCTTGATGGATTTGCTGATCGGCGTCTTGCTCTTCTCCGCAAAGTGGTTGTACGGCACCAACACATTGGTCTCCGGAAAATACGCGGCCAAGTCCCCTTTGGGAATGGAATAGGGAAGCACCCGAAAATTCCGGGCCGTTCTCAAAGTATGGTCGTAATTGCTGCTGATGTCCACCACGTCCATTTTTTTAAAGTTTCGGGCTTTCATATCCTCGGGATTCATAAAAAGCACCCTTCTTTCATTATACACCCCCCGGTAGCGGTCGTCGAGACCGTAAATGGTAGTGTTGAACTGGTCGTGGGAGCGGATGGTCATCAGCATAAACTCGTCATCGGCCAAGGCGTGGTCGGGCAATGGGTTGATCGTCAATCGTGCTTTTCCTTCGGGCAACATGCTGAAATCGAGATTCCTGGTGTTGTTCGGCAAATAATAGCCCACGCCTTGGGAACGCTCGGTAGTTTTTTCGAAACCTTTGGCCACCGTATCGATGCTCTCCCGGATCAGATCATAGTCCGCACCCATGGCTTTCCAGGGAACGCTATGTTTTCCCTTAAAATAGGCATGCGCCAGTTCGGCGATCATTTCCGGTTCGCTCTTAATATGCTCCGAAGCGGGCTTCAGCAATCCGCGGGATTGGCGTACACGGCCCATGCTGTCCTCCATGGTGAGCGTACGCAGGGCGCCGTTCTTCATATCCTTTTCAGAGCGGCCGTACGTGGGCAGTATCAGGGCTGTTTTTCCGGTGACCAGGTGGGTACGGTTGAGCTTGGTACTGATCTGTACGGTAAGGTCGCAATTTTGAAGGGCTTTGGCGGTATACCCGGTGTCGGACGCCGCCATCAGAAAATTTCCTCCCAAACAGACAAACACCTTGGCTTTGCCATCGTGCATGGCCTTCATGGCACCCACGGTATCGACGCCCTCGGTATCGGGCGGGGCAAAGCCCAAGTGCTTTTCAATACGTCGGTTCAGTCCTTCATCGACAAAATGCTGGATGCCTACGCTGCGGTCGCCCTGCACGTTGCTATGGCCGCGTACGGGGCAGGTGCCGGCACCGGGCTTTCCCAAAGAACCCTTTAACAAAAGCAGGTTGACGTACTCCCGTATGTTGGCGACGCCATTCTTGTGCTGGGTCAATCCCATCGCCCAGCAGATTACGATTTTGGATTTTCGGGCGAGCAATAAGGCCGTGTTCTCAATACGCCCCTCGTCAATCCCGCAGCGTTGCAAGAGGTCATTTTCGTCATAGGTTTCGATATCCGCCATCAAAGCTTCGTAACCCGCCACGTATTGCCTTAAAAAACCATGGTCGAACACGCTGTTTACCTTGGTTTCCGGCCTAGCATTCTCCGTCCCGGCCTTGCCGGACCCCCACTGGTCCATAGCCGCCAATTTTTTGATCAGGAGCTTGACCAAGGGGATATCCTGGTTGATGCGGACCGGCAGGTGGATGTCGGCCATATCTTCTCCCCCGCCCAGGATTCCCATAATTTTTTGGGGATTTCTGAAGTTGACGAGTCCCGTTTCTTCCAAGGGATTTATGCTGATGACCTTCCCGCCATTTCGTTTGCATTTTTCCAGGGCGGACAACATCCGCGGATGGTTCGTACCGGGATTTTGGCCGGCTACGATGACGACTTCGGCCTCGTACAGGTCTTCGAGTTTGGTGGAGCCCTTACCGATTCCCAGCGTTTCGCTAAGGGCTACGCCACTGGATTCGTGGCACATATTCGAACAGTCGGGCATGTTGTTGGTGCCGAAAGCCCGGGCAAACATACCGTAGAGATAGGCCGCTTCGTTGCTCGACCGCCCAGAGGTATAAAAAATGGCCTCGTTGGGGGACTTCAGCTTTTGCAGCTCCCCAGAAATCAGTCCATAGGCCTCCTGCCAGGAAATCGGTTCGTAATGAATGCTTCCCGGGCGGAGGACCAAAGGTTCTATTAACCGTCCGAATTTATTGAGCTCATAATCGGTGAGCCGGGAAAGGTCTTCTACGGAACGTTCCGCAAAAAATGCGGCGCCGATATGCTCGGTGGTGGCCTCATCGGCCAAGGCCTTTGCCCCGTTTTCGCAATATTCGGCAATGGGCGAGGGATTTTCCGGATTCGGCCAGGCACAGCTCGGACAGTCGAAGCCGCTTTCCTGGTTCATGTCAAGAAGGGCCCGCAGGGAACGAACGACGCCCATTTCCCTAAAACCGTGTTTCAAGGTTTCCCGAACGCCGAGCAGACCAGCGGCATGGCGTACCGGCTCTTTCAGTTGAATATTTGAAAACTTCCGTGAACCGTGGATGGAAACATCCCGTTTAAAGTCCTCTCTATGCCGCATTTTATCTATTCCATTAATTTGGGATTCGGATAATTGTCCGATTCATCCTCCCCCCGGTCATCCAGGCAGGCGAAATCCTTTTCCAGAAGGAGGTGGAGTTCATTCCCGTTTCCCAACAGTACCGTATTCTCGAACCCGACCTTGTTATTGGCATCCCAGTCGGCCGCCATTTTTTGGGGTACGCGCAGGGTAATCGTATTCGTCTTGAAACGGGCCAACAGTTCATCCGTCGTTTCGTCCATCCGAAGTGCATATTTAAAAATGGCATCCCCGAAATCCGTATTTTCCTCATAATATCCCGTTTCGCAGAACGCGGCCACTTCGGATTGCGCCAGCCGAAACCGGACGGAATCTCCTTTTATCCTTATTTTCATAATCCTGGTTCCTTATACGTAAAGTCCATTCAATTTTCGGTAGGGAAAGTTACTGGAATTCTTCCTGAAAATCAATAATGGTTAAAAACTCTTGTCCAGCGCTATTACCGACGCAAAAACCGCGAAAGCACGCCGAATACATCCTCTGAAATTTTAAAGCGATACAGCATACCGACATAGATAAAGAGGATCAGGAGACCTTTGAGGACGATATTTAAGATCGGATGAAAAGGGAAATCCAAAAAATACAGGGGCAGGCCGATAATACCTAGCAACAGGGTTACTTTAAGGGTTTCGGACGTAAAGGGAAGGATCCCAAATTTGGAATTGACATACCACAGCTTCATGGAATTATAGATAAAAAAGGCAGAAAAACTGGCGATGGCGGCCCCATCGATTCCGTATTCCGGGATGAGCCATATGTTAAAAAGGATGGTCATGGCCGCCAGCAGCACCCCCATCAACAAAACGGTCCGGTAATAATCGGAATTGTAGAGAATGGAATTGTTGTTCCCCAAAAGGGCGTCGTACACCTTGGCCAGCCCTAGCCACACAAAGATGACGAAGCCGTTGCGGTAGGCTTCGGGGAGCAGTTCGTAGAGGTCGTTTAAATTCAATAGGATGAGGATGAACAGCAGTCCCGATACGATAAACAGGGTCAATGAGCTGCGTTGGTAGAGCTCTTTTAGGGCAAGGGTGTCGTCTTTATTGAGCAATTCTGCCGTCAGGGGATATGTGATTTGGTGCATGGATCGCGAGGGCACGGCGATGACCATGGCGATAAAACCGGCCACACTGTAATAGGCCACGTTCTCGATCTCGATAAACTGGTTGATCATTACCTTATCGATCTCCAACAGCACTACGGCCGCGGACCCACCAAAAATAATCAGGGTGGTATAGGCCAAAATATTCCGAATGTTTCCGGGGAAATTGAAGACCAACCGTGGCATCCGGATGCGAAAGGCATAGGTGCACATCATAAGGGTGCGAAGCAGGTAAAGCCCGACCGCCGCAGGTATGAAGACCTCCACGACGATCACATCGAAATAGAGAAGGAACAGGAGGAAGGTAACGCCTATCCTGGAGAATACCTCCTTCATAAAATTCCCGAAAACGGATTTCATCCGCACCCGGACCCAGGCATAGAATACCTCGAAGTAGGCCATGGCCATCCCGATTATAAAAATGGGCCAAACGTAGTGTTGCACGATGGGGTTTTCCCGTGCCAAAAAGTTGCCGATC
>DASSWC010000407.1:0-2026 GCA_035705395.1 Pricia sp.
ATCCAAAAAGTCCTTCGCGATTCGATTGCGAAGGACTTTTTCAATTTTATGGGGATTGGCAGGTAGGTGGCAATCGTTAAATCGCCTATTCGGAAAACGCTACTATTCCAAAACCCCGTCTACAATACCGTACTCGACCGATTCCTCGGCACCCATCCAATAGTCGCGGTCGAAATCTTTCATAATCTTATCGAAGGACTGTCCGCAGTTTTCGGATAGAATTTTGGCACTCAGTTCCTTGGTCTTGATAATTTCCTGGGCTTGTATCTCGATGTTCGATGCCTGACCGCGGGCCCCACCGCTGGGCTGGTGGATCATGACCCGGGCATGCGGTTGTATGAACCGACGTCCCTTTTCGCCTACGGAGAGTAAAATCGACCCCATGGAGGCAGCAAAACCCGTGCATATGGTGGAAACGGGACTCTTTATCTGTTTAACGGTATCGTAAATGGCAAAACCTGCGGTAACATAGCCGCCGGGGCTGTTTATGATCAACTGTATTTCTTTGTCGTTCAACAGATCAAGATACATAAGGCGGTCGATGACGTGCTTGGCCGACCCGTCATCTACCATCCCCCATAAAAATACTTTTCTTTCATCGAGCAGTTTTTCCTGTATCGCTTCGTAGACTTTTCCTTTTTTTGAACTCATTCCGGTTTTTGTTTTGAAGCCCAAAAATACTCAATTTATCGGGAAATGTGATGTCAACAAATCCCCTGATTTAAGAAATATGATCGATAAAGCTGTTATCTTTGGGGAAAATCCGGAAAATGAAAAAAATGTACCCTATAGCCCAAGGCCTCGTAGCAATAGTGTTAAGCCTAACCGCCGTTCAAGAAACTTCGGCACAAAATGAGTCGGCGGAAACCTCCATTCTTCAAAAAGTAGCCAACGCCCACGGTTTTGAAAATTGGAAGGACGTCACGACCCTCAAATTTACTTTTAATGTGGACCGGGGTTCCGACCATTTTGAACGTTCTTGGGTCTGGAACACGGATACCAACGACATCACCATGACGACCGCCGAGGATTCCCTGACCTACAATCGAAACGATTTGCAGAAGGGGGATAGTACTGTCCAGAAGGCCGACGCCCATTTTATCAACGACAAATTCTGGCTGCTCGCCCCCTATCAATTGGTGTGGAACGCCAACAATATTGAACACGAACACACGGCGGAAGCCACGGCTCCGATCAGTGATGAAACCATGCAGAAACTGACCATCGTCTACAGTTCGGAAGGTGGATATACGCCCGGGGACGCCTATGATTTTTATTTTGGGGATGACCTTATCGTTCGCGAATGGGTCTATCGAAAGGGAAACCAGAAGGAGGCCTCGGTTACCAGCACTTGGGAAGGGTATGAAGATTTCAAGGGATTGAAAATCGCGACCATGCATAAAAACGCGGATGGTAATTCCAAGTTGCATTTTACAGGGATCGAAGTTCTGACGGAGTAGCGGGATAAATCATGAGACTAGGCCAGTGCCTTTCTACGCTGTAGGACAAAAGTGGCTCCCAAAATCAGGAACGCGCAGCAGAGCAGTACGATGAAGCAGGTGACCAGGGAAGCGCTATCGGCGATAAAGCCCAGAAGCGGAGGGGCACACAAAAACCCCGTATAGCCCGTTCCCGCGATAAAGGCGACGCCTTGCGAGGAATCCACACCTTTTACATTGCCACCGATACGGAAGACCTCGGGCACCATGACCGAAAATCCGAGTCCGCTCAGGGCAAATCCCGCAATGGCCCAGGCCGTGCCGGTGGTCAACACCAGACCGTAGCCGGCCATGACCAACATCGTGGCAAAAGCGACCATTTTGATCGATCCGATCTTGGAGCTAATGCCATCCCCCAAAAACCGGCCCAGGGTCATGGTCACCTGAAATCCCAGAAAGCCGGCGCCCCAGAGGGCTTCGGGCGCGCTACTTATTTCCTTGAGATAGAGTCCGCTCCAATCCACGATCGCCCCCTCGCTGCCCATAGATACGAACGAAATCAATCCCAAAAGCACTAGAGGCTTAAA
>DASSWC010000408.1:0-17805 GCA_035705395.1 Pricia sp.
CGGATTAACGGGATTTTTGATCAACACCACCTTGTCGGTTCCTTCCAAGGCATCGGCGATTTCCTGGACGATAAAGGGACTCACCGTCGATCTGGCGCCGATCCACAGCAAATCGATATCGTGTTCCAGGGCCATTTCGACATGGGTGCGGTTGGCCACCTCGGTCGCCGTTTTTAGTCCCGTTTCCCTCTTGACTTTTTGTAGCCACTTCAGGCCCAATGCCCCAACCCCTTCAAAATTGCCGGGGCGGGTTCGGGGTTTCCAGATACCGGCGCGGTAGTAGTTGACATCGGTATCCTTTAGGCTATGGGCGATACCCAATACCTGTTCTTCGGTCTCCGCGCTGCACGGTCCTGCAATGACTAACGGATGGTCCAAACCCATATCGTCGAGCCAGGCCCTCATTTCTTTTGTGTTTTCCATTCAGATTTAATTTTACTTTTCTTGGATTCGTGGTTAATTTGGATCTTCGCCAGCCGCGCCCAAAGGTATTCCTTTTAAGATTTCCTTGATGCGGTTGGCATCGTTCATTTCACTGTAAATTCCCTCATAATCATCATTTTCAAGTAGAATTTTAAATTCCTGTAGGTTTTGGATGTATTCGTTCAACGTATCCAAAACATTCTCTTTGTTATGCTTGAAAATGGGCGTCCACATCGCCGGCGAACTCTTTGCAAGGCGGACGGTGCTCTCGAAACCACTGCCGGCCATGTCAAAAATATCGCGTTCGTTTTTCTCTTTTTCGATAACGGTCTTTCCCAACATAAACGAGCTGATATGTGACAAATGGGACACATAGGCGATGTGTTTGTCATGGGCCACGGGATTCATGTAACAGATACGCATACCCAACTGCCGAAAGAGGTCCAATGCCCTTTCCTGTAATTTGAAGGCCGTTTTTTCCACCTCACAGATGATGTTGGTCTTGCCCGCGTACAGCTTTTCGATGGCTGCGGAAGGTCCCGAAAATTCCGTTCCCGCAATGGGATGTGCCGCCAGGTAGTTTCGCCGTTTGGGATGGTCAGCCACCGTTTGGCATACCCTACTTTTGGTCGAACCGCCGTCGAAGACCACGCAATTTTCGTTTACGGCATCCAATATTTTGGGTAGCTCCGTGACCATGGCATCCACAGGAACAGTGACGATTACCATATCGGCAATCCCCAGTTCTCCATACTTGGATCTAAAATCGATGATGCCCAGCGACAAAGCCTCTTCTTCATGGGCGGCATTGGTGTCTATGCCATAAATCTTCGATTCTGGACGCAACCGTTTGATATCCTTGGCGAAAGAACCTCCGATCAAGCCGATACCGATGATAAAAATGTTCATGCTTTTATGTGATTATCATTTCGTCCTTATTCCGTTTCAAAACCTCCCGATCGCCTCCCGGATTTTATCCTCCGTAACACAGAGCGAGAACCGGATGTAGCCTTCCCCATTGCTTCCGAAAATAGTGCCGGGGGTGATAAAGATATTTTTGTCGTATAGCACCTCATCGATGAAGGTTTCGGAGGATGGGCTTCCATCCGGGAGCTTGGCCCAGATGAACATGCCGACGGAACCGGTATTATACGTACAGTTCAGCCGATCGGCCAGTTCAAAGATCAAATCCCTTCTCTTTCTGTATACGATATTCAATCCATCGAACCAATCGGCGGCGCTATTCAAGGCTGTAATCGCCCCTTTTTGAATGCCGTAGAACATGCCGGAATCCATATTGCTTTTTACCTTCAACACGGCCTCGATATGTTCGGCGCTTCCCAAGACCATCCCTACGCGCCATCCGGCCATGTTGAAAGTCTTGCTTAGGGAATTCAGTTCCAAGGCTACCCCCTTCGCAGCATCCAACGACAAAATACTGGTCGGCTTTTGGTTCAGTACAAAACTATAGGGATTGTCGTTGACCAGCAAAATGGAATTCCGCCTGGCAAAGGCTACCAGACTTTCGAACTGTCGGCCTTCCGCCGTCGCCCCCGTCGGCATATGCGGATAGTTGATCCACATGATCTTTACCTGGGACAGGTCCTGTTCCTCCAGGTATTCCAGATCGGGGAACCATCCGTTTTCTTCGGTCAAATTGTAATATTTCGGCACCGCACCCACCAGCTTTGTTACCGAGGTATAGGTAGGATACCCCGGATTGGGAATCAGCACCTTGTCCCCCTCGTTCAAAAAGGCCAGGCTGATGTGCATAATGCCTTCCTTGGAACCCATCAGGGGCAGGATTTCGTTCTGCGGATCGGCATCGACCCCAAATTTGGTACGGTAAAACCCGGCGATGGCCTCCCGCAGCTCCAAAAGGCCCTGGTAGCTTTGGTACTGGTGCGCACCGGCATCCATCACCGCATTTTGGATGCTTTCTATAATCGCCTCGGAAGGGGCCAGATCGGGGCTACCAATACCCATGTTGATGATCGGCCTACCTTCCGCAATTAGGCCGCGTACCTCGCGCAACTTTTTCGAAAAGTAATATTCCTCTACCGTATGTAGCCGGTCGGCCGTATGGATCATAATCTTGCGTTTTTATATTCCCCCAAAACCTTAAAATCTTCGGACATGATACCCAGCAGGGCTTTCGCCTTATCGAAATGCTCGTATTCCTCAAAAGTAACATCCACGAAAAAGGCATATTTCCAAGGGGTCTCGATAATCGGCAAGGACTGTATCTTGGTCAGGTTCAGGTTGCAATCGCTCATTACATTGAGTACCGTGGCCAGACTGCCGCGTTTGTGATCGGTCACGAACCGAACAGAGGCCTTATCGATTTCTTCCTTGGGAAGTGCCTTGTTTTTTGTACTTACAATGATAAAGCGGGTCGCATTGTTTTTAATGGTCTGAATCTGCCGCGCTACGATGTCCAATCCATATAACGCGGCGGCTACCTCTGGGGCAATGGCCGCGACATTCCGAAATCCTTGTTGTTGGATTCGTTTTGCCGTCTCCGCCGTATCGACATCCTCGACCAATTTGATTTTGGGATGGTCCCTAAAAAATTCCTTGCACTGCAGCAGGGCCATCGGATGCGATCGCACTTCTTCGATATCGGCTATCCTCTGTCCTTTCAGCACCATTAGATTGTGATCGATATTCAGGTAATGCTCCCCGATAATATGCAGATCGTTGTGATTGACCAGCGCATAATTCGGGATAATCGATCCCGCAATGGAATTTTCGATGGCCATTACCCCCATATCGGCGCTTTTGTTCAAAAGTTGGCCGACTAAGGCGTCGAAAGACATGCATTCTACCAGATCGGTTGCGTCGCCGAAATACTCCCGCGCCACCTGGTGGTGGTTGGAGCCTTGAATTCCCTGTATGGCTATTTTCGGTTTCATAAAAAAAAAGTCCCGCATTTCGCGGGACTTCCTTTGTCTATATTTTCAAATATACTACAACAGTCCCACACCTCTTTTAAAAAAGAAGCAAAAATAGAAACCGGTATAGAAATATTGTTTCGACATGGAACACTTAAACTTGCGCAAAAGTAATAATTTTATTTAGAAACCACCTCCTATTACACTAATTTTTTTAACCCTTCTCGATTTTTTTGCCCTTGTTATAAGGTTGTTTTAACTTTGTTTCCAGTTTTAAGCATAGATGTGATGGAAGCAAAGACAATCAAAGTCGGTAATTCCAAGGAAATTATCGGTCCCGAAGAATGATGCACGGAATAGGGTTCGGTATGAAATTCCATCCGCAAACGAATTACCTCAATGTCCATAATAGTCAAGAACATCACGAAGTCCTTTGGCAACCAAAAAGCCCTGAACGGTGTATCCTTCGAACTTAAAAAAGGGGAAATCGTAGGTTTTTTAGGCCCGAACGGCGCGGGCAAATCGACCATGATGAAAATCCTTACCACCTACCACCTAGCGGACGAAGGTGAGGCCCGGGTGAATTCCTATGATGTCGTTACGGATAAAAGGAACGTACAAAAAAGTATCGGCTATTTGCCCGAGCACAATCCCTTGTACCTAGAAATGTACGTAAAAGAATATCTGGCTTTTAACGCGGAAGTACATGGAACCGTCAAAAGTCGGGTCGGCCAAGTCGTCGCCCAAACAGGACTCACCCCGGAGGTACATAAAAAAATAGGACAGCTTTCCAAAGGCTATCGGCAGCGCGTAGGATTGGCCGCCGCACTGCTACACGACCCGGATGTCCTGATCCTCGACGAGCCTACAACGGGACTTGACCCCAATCAATTGCTGGAAATCAGAAAACTCATTCGTGAAATCGGCAGGGAAAAGACCATCCTGCTCTCTACCCATATTATGAAAGAGGTCGAGGCCGTTTGCGACCGGGTACTGATTATCAACCAAGGCATTTTGGTAGCGGACAAAAAACTGTCCGACCTGCGCAACAACGACGAACAGATTATCGAAGTGGAATTCGATTATCGGGTCGAGGAGGCCTTTTTGAACCAGCTGCCCCATGTTACCCGGGTTAAAAACGTAGCGGGATTTTTATATGAAATTACCTTTGACACCGCAAGGGATATGCGGCCGGCGGTTTTCGATTTTGCGCACGACAACAAGCTTAAAACCCTGCAGCTTAGCCGCAAGAACAAGAATTTGGAAAGTTTGTTCGCGGAGTTGACACAAAATAGGGATTGAATCTTTCTTTGCCCCTATATTTCGGTTCCGATTACAAAAAGCAAGATGCGGTTATCGAAGATAGAATTAAAACTTTAGGGCCAGCCCTACCCCGTTTTGATCGCTGGTCGGCACCAACCGAAACGAAGTGCCGTCCCCTTCCTGGCTATCGTTATAATTTAAAATCGCCGTCCGCTTATTCTTTGCGGAAGCCTTGAAGAATACCATTCCGGCGAGACCGGTGCCGACTGTTGCAATGATAGGGCCGGTAAGGGGTTTGTTCTGGTCGAGATCGCTGACGAGCCAAATCGCGGACCCCAAGTTGGCAACACCGAATATGAGTCCGCCTAAGGCCAGTTTTTTAGATTTCTGCCATTCTGCCGAGGCGACCTGGCTTTCCGTCATGATTTCATTGACCTCTTTCCAGGTCAGTTTTTCCTTGTCTTGATAAAACTGCTCGCCCCATGATCCTGGGAAAACCGTAATTTCTTGCGCGGATAAATTTGTGGAAATTAAGGCGAAAATGCCGATGCCGAAAAGTGTTCTTAGAGTTTTCATGGTCCCTTTTTGATAAAGTTAATGATTTCCCCCCCTCGCCCCAAGTCGAAAAACGGTATTGATTAACATTTGAACGGTTTGAACACCCCTTTTTTTGGTTCATTCGCAGTTCGTATTCCAAGCGCCTAAGTATATTGCCTTAGGGAATCCTGCACCACATATAGCTTATGCACCTCGGATAGCACCATGGATTTCACAAAATTGCGGGACTTTACTTAAAAACCAGTCGGCCCTTGTACAGCTCCTTGACCGAAACGGAGTCCGGTCGGTTTACGCTTATCACATTGCCGGTACCGCGAATGGTGCCGGATAGGCTGCGCTGTGGGTTCACGAACATATCGTTCGATCCCCGATGGTTCAGGTTAATATGCTGCGCGATCAGATCCGTCGCTTCGATGCGGGAGTCCCCGGCGGCGATGGTCAGGTTCAGGTTTTCGGTAGTTCCTGTCAGTTGAAAATAAGCGATGCCGTTGACCACCACACTCAGCGTTTGGGAATCGACCTCCATATCAAACTCCCCGTCCGTGGTCTCGGATTCGGGATTATTAAAGCTTTCGGAGATCAGGGTCAGATTATCGTAGGCCAAAACACCGTCGCTGGTAACGGACCACCCCGTACTGCTGCGAACTTCGTCGATGTTTGGTGAAGTAATGTAGACTGTTGTCAGTCCATAATCCCTGAAAAAATTGCAATCGTTGGTGTCCCGCAAAAGCAGGCGATTGCCTTCAACGGTTGCGGTAACCTCATCGCGGAGGAATTTCCCGGTTTCTATTTCCACCCGCTGTACGTCGCCTTGTTTTAACACAACTGCAATATTCTCGAAGACCGTGACCTTGGTAAAGGCGGGTAAGGGGACTTCCTGGCGGACGAGGTCCCCCGCGTTTTGCAGGCAGTCGGGGGCGGATTCGGAGTTGCAATTTGCCAGTAAGAGGATGCTAATCAGCGCAAGAAATGTTCGGCCCATATATGATAATTGATTTTGATCCGAAGCTACTTAATCGATTGCACTTCGGACCACAAACTCAAAACTTCTAATTTCATAACCTCAAACCGATTCCGAACTCCACTGCCTCAGCGGCGGCTCCGTGGGATTTTAGGCTGACGACAGCGAATAGTTTCTCCCCAAAATAGCGTTTTAAAGCAAAGCGATTGTACACCCGGCCCTCGAAATCGAAAGGATAATACACATAGTATCCCAGCTGCGTTTCAAGGGATAACTTATTGATGAACAGCTCATGACCGATGAAAAGTCCCACCCGCCTATAATCGGTATCGGCTGCGATATTATTCTCCGGAAACGAAATGGACTCAAACGCGATCAATTCCTTTAAAAAATTACTGAAAAACACATCCACTCCCAACTGGACGGCACTTTTTTGGCCCAAACGCTTGTCCGCGTACCCGGAAAAAATATAGAAGGGATACTGCCCATGCCCGACATTATCGCTTTCGTTGACCCCCCCCCTGAACACCAGATTGTACTTGATCGGCTCGGTCACCTTCGTTTTTTCCCGATGGATATACTCCCATTCGGCCTGTTCAAGGGTGTACACCAACCCCGCGTTGAAGGCCAGGGTGTTCGTGGAGGTATTCGGGGCCTTGACATTGGCATTGGAATAGTGTACGACGGAAATCCCCGCCTTGAATCCCAGATTTTTATAGATGTTTTCCCGATGATAGTTGAACATCAGAAAAGTAGAGCTCAGCAGGCGCGATCCATAGGCGTTATTGCGAAAATTGTCGTTTCGGTCGTATGGATTGGTCGTATAGGCGATTCCCTGACCGATGCGGAACTGGAGGTTCCGCTTTAAAAAATAGAAATTGAAATGGGCGTAGAGGCCGTAATTGTCGCCCAAAGTCGGGTTGACCATATTTTGATAGATAAAGGAAGCCCCTACATCCGGATAATTATAGTATTGCTGCCAATTTTCATGGCCATAGGTCTTCCGGTTGTATCCCAAAATCAGTCCGGCAGGATGCGCGGTAATCAGATGTGAAATATCGGTGTTATGTAAAATTACGGAGCCGGAAAAAAAGTTGGCGTCGAGGGAATAGTTGTTTTTCGTCGTATCTTTCTGGGCAGAACACCATCCCAAAGAAAATATAAAAAGCAGCAATACCCTTGGTTTCATGGGTGGCAAAGGTAGGGTTTTTCGCAAATTGATTGTTATTAAGGATATAAGTTAGCGCGATGCAAGAAAATTATCTGGCGAAATGGCTGAACGGCGACCTTACGGGGCCGGAACTAGAGGAATTCAAAAAATCCGGGGGATATGCCACCTACAGGCGTATCCGTGATGCCTCCGAACGATTTAAGGCCCCTGAGTTCGATGCCGACAGGGCGGCTACCGCCTTACGTAAAAAACGTAGACCTGAGGAGGGCAAGGCCGTTCGCTTACACCCATTCCGGAAATTCCTACGCGTGGCGGCGGCAGTGGCCATACTGATCACCGGGGCTTACTTCTACATAGATTCCCTCGATGAGCACATCACCACGTCCTACGCCGAAAACAAGGAAATTACCCTGCCCGACGCGTCCGAAGTCGTTCTCAATGCCGATTCCGAACTTTCCTACAGCGAACAAAAATGGGACGAAACCCGCCACGTCGACCTGAAGGGCGAAGCTTTTTTCAAGGTCGCCAAAGGCCAACAGTTTACCGTAGCCACCGATGCGGGAACGGTAGCGGTGTTGGGTACCCGGTTCAACGTCGAAAACAGGAAGGACCTTTTTGAGGTCACTTGTTTCGAAGGCCTGGTAAGCGTATCGTTCAACGAAAAGGAAATCCAATTGTCGGCGGGACGATCGCTGTTGGCCATCAATGGCGAGATTGTGGAAACAAGTAGGCGGCCGAACACCTCCGCACCTTCGTGGTTGAATAACGAGAGTTCCTTTAACAGCGTTCCCTTACGCTATGTACTCGAGGAATTCGAAAGGCAGCACGACAAAGAGGTCAAAACACAGAATATCGATCTCGATCAATTGTTCACAGGTACTTTCAGCAACACCGATACCGAGCTAGCCCTAAAGAGTATTAGCGTCCCCTCGCAAATAAAGTTTAAATTTGAGGGCGACAAAGTGCTCTTCTATGCCGAAAACACTCCGTAAAGCAACCTTTTTTCTAGTTTGCCCTGTCCTATTCCTATTTGCGGAGCACGTTGAATCCCAAGAAAATACATCCGAAATATCGCTTGTTTCCCTTTTAGGGGAATTGGAAAGGGATTTCGAAATCAAGTTCTCCTATGTGGATAACGATATCCGGGATATCCGAATTATCCATCCCAATAAAGAAAACTTAGCGCATATTTTGAAGGATGTCGAACGGCAGACCCAATTCGATATCCAAAAACTCAATGAACGATACTACACTGTGACCTTACGCCCAAAGTTGGATATCTGCGGGATGGTTTTCGATAACTTCGAGCGAAATACGGTGACCGGCGCTACGGTACAGGTTTTGGGAACCGACAAGGCCGTGATTACGGATTTGGATGGAAGCTTTTCGATCGGCAACGTGCCCCGCAACGCCAAGCTCCGGATAAAGCATCTCGGATACAAGACCCTATTTGTCGATGCCGACGACCTGACCCGGCAAAAACCATGTACCACCCTGTTGCTGGCGCAATACTTCCAAATATTGGAAGAGGTGGTCGTCTACGAATTCCTGACCGAGGGGCTCGTCAAACAGCCGGATGGAAGTATTGAGGTGAACAGTGAACGGTTCGGGGTGCTCCCAGGACTGATCGAACCCGATGTGCTGCAGACCGCACAAGCCCTTCCGGGCATCGAAAGCATCGACGAGACGGTATCGAACATCAACATCCGCGGAGGTACCAACGACCAGAACCTGATACTCTGGAACGGTATCAAAATGTACCAATCGGGACACTTTTTTGGTATGATTTCCGCCTTTAATCCCTACCTCACCGATCAGGTCGTTCTGACGAAAAACGGAACCAGTGCCCGATATGGTGAAGGGGTCAGCGGTATCATCGATATGCGGACCAAAGATTCTATAGCGGACCGATTTTACGGTGGCGCGGGCGTCAATCTTATTGGAGGGGACGTATACGGCCAACTGCCCGTTTCCAAACGGCTCGCCGTTCAGTTCTCGGCCCGGCGTTCCCTTACCGATGTGCTGAACACCCCGACCTATGAAAAATTCTTTACCCGGGTTTTCGAAGATAGCGAAGTCGACCGCGACGGCAATTTTTATTTTTACGATTTTACGGGAAAGGTGCTTTACGATATCACCGAGAACCAGAAACTACGGTTTAGTTTTATCAATATCAACAACCTGTTGGACTATTCGGAAGAGGAGATGGATTCCGATCAACAGTCGAGAAGCGACCTCGATCAGACCAACCTCTCGTTTGGGGGAAGCTTGCAAAGCCAATGGAATGAAAAGGTATCGACTTTTTTTAATGCGTACCACACACGGTACAATCTCAATGCAAGAAACACCTCTTCCAACGCGGAACAGACCCTGTTCCAGAACAACCAGGTACACGAAACGGCACTAAGACTCGATGCCAATTACCGGTTGGGAAAGCGTTTCGATTGGCTGAACGGCTATCATTATAGGGAAACCGCCATTACCAATGCCACCGACGTCACCCAACCGCCCTTTCAGAGCAATGTTCGCGATATTGTTCGGAACCAGGCCCTGTTCTCCGAAATCGAATACCGATCGGAAGACCAAAACTGTTTTGTCCGAGCCGGACTGCGCCTGAACGGCTACGAGAACCCCGATACCTTCGACGCCTGGATCATCGAACCGCGATTGAGCCTCAATTATGCATTGACAAGGGAGTTCAAGGTACAACTGCTGGGGGAGTTTAAAAGTCAGGCCATCAACCAAATCATCGATCTGGAACAGAATTTTTTGGGTATCGAAAAGCGGCGCTGGGTCGTTTCCGACGGATCGGCCCTGCCCATTACGAAAAGTAAACAGGGATCCGTGGGGATTAGCTACGATAGCAAAAACCTACACGTAGGCTTAGAAGGATATTACAAGGAAGTCGACGGCATCAGCACCGCGACCCAAGGTTTTCAGAATCAGAACCAGTTCAATGGGGAGACCGGAAGTTACGCCGTCAAAGGTGTCGAATTCCTAATCAATAAAAGAGCGGATGCTTACAGTATTTGGGCCAGTTATGGGTATAATTTAAATACCTATTATTTTCCGCAGGTGGTACCCCCGGAATTTCCCAACAATCTCGACATTCGACATACGGCGACATTTGCCGGCACCTATACCCTTGAAAATTTCAAGTTCGGCATCGGCCTGAACTACCGCACCGGAAAACCTTTTACCAAGCCCCTGGCCGAGGACCCCATCGACGATACCTTTTTTCCCAATCGCATCAATTACCGGTCACCCAACACCGATCGGTTGCCCGAATACCTCCGCGCCGATGCCTCGCTGATTTATAGTTTTGATATCAGTTCGGCCCTGAAAGCCTCGGCAGGGATGTCGGTGCTGAACTTTACCGGCCGCGAAAATGTATTGAACACCTACTATCGGCTCGACGGTCAAAACGATATCGAAAAGATAGAGAACGTTTCGCTGGGGCTTACTCCCAATTTAAGTTTCCGGGTGTGGTTTTAAGAGTTCACATCCGCTCTGGTACCTCGATCCCTAATAGCGCAAATGCCGACCGAATTACCTCCCCAACTTTTTGGGAAAGCTGTACGCGGAATACCTTTTTGGCCATATCTGGCTCGCCCAAGATGGATACTTGTTGGTAGAAGGAATTGAATTCCTTGACCATATCGTAGGTGTAGTTTGCAATTAAAGCGGGACTGAAATTTTCCGCGGCGGATTGGATGGTTTCGGGAAAGAGCTGCAGCTGTTTAATGAGCTCTTTTTCCTTAGGATGCAGGGCCACCGGGGTCGCTGCCGAGCCTGTGCCGAGTGCAACCGAGGCGCCCGACCTGACATCCTCGGCTGCGGTCGACGGAATATCGTCGGAAGCATTCCATGTTTTGACCCTGTCAGGGTTCGACTCGATCACCTCGGCTGCGGTCGCTGAAACCACATCGGTCTCCACCGCCTTTCGCAAAATGGACTGTATCCGGGCGTAGGTATATTGGATGAACGGCCCGGTATTGCCCTGAAAGTCCACCGACTCCTCGGGATCGAAGAGAATTCGCTTTTTCGGGTCTACTTTAAGGATATAATACTTGAGCGCCCCCAAGCCTATCATTTTATATAGATCCACTTTTTCGGATTCGGAATAGCCTTCCAATTTCCCGAGTTCCTCGGAGATTTCGGCGGCGGTGCGGGTCATGTCTTCCATCAGTTCATCGGCGTCGACGACCGTACCTTCCCGACTTTTCATTTTCCCGCTTGGAAGATCCACCATCCCGTAACTCAGATGGTATAGGCTTTTCGCCCATTGAAAGCCGAGTTTTTTAAGGATGAGGAACAGCACCTTAAAATGGTAATCCTGTTCGTTACCCACGGTGTAGACCATACCCCCTACATCGGGATAGTCTATGACCCGCTGGATGGCGGTGCCGATATCCTGGGTCATGTATACGGCGGTGCCGTCGGAACGGAGAACGATTTTTTCGTCCAAGCCTTCTTCGGAAAGGTCGATCCAAACGCTGCCGTCGTCCTTTCGGTAGAAAACGCCCTTTTTAAGGCCTTCCTCTACGACATCCTTGCCTAACAGATAGGTATCGCTTTCATAATAAAGCGTATCGAAATCGACCCCAAGATCCTGATAGGTTTCTTCAAAACCCTCGTACACCCAGCCGTTCATGGTTTTCCAAAGGGATACCACCTCTTCGTCGCCGGCCTCCCATTTTTGGAGCATCTCCTGGGCCTCTAACAAAATCGGGGCCTCCTTTTCCGCCGTCTTGGTGTCGATGCCCCCCGCCACTTTTTGGGCTACCTGTTTTTTATAGGCTTTATCGAAGGCTACATAGTATTTTCCAACCAACTGATCGCCCTTCATGCCTGCACTTTCGGGAGTCTCCCCTTGCCCGAACCGCTGCCAGGCCAGCATACTCTTACAAATATGGATGCCCCGGTCGTTGATGATCTGGGTCTTGTAGACCTTTTTACCCGATGCCTTTAGGATTTCGGCAACGGAATAGCCCAAAAGGTTATTTCGGATATGCCCTAGATGTAACGGCTTGTTGGTATTCGGGGAGGAGTATTCCACCATAATGGCATCCTTCGCGTGGGCATCCCTATCCGGTTTGGACGCAAATCCGTAGGTGGGGTCATCCTTTATCCCATTAAAGAACTCCAGATAATAGCGGTCATCGATAATCAGGTTCAAGAATCCCTTAATGACATTGAATCCTGAAACGGCATGGACTTCCTTTTCCAGATACGCCCCGATCTGCTCGCCGATCTGTACCGGATTGCCCTTGAGATAGCGCAACATCGGGAAAACCATGACGGTTATATCCCCCTCGAAATCCTTTCGGGTGGGTTGGAATTCCACCGTCGGCAGTGCCACCGAAAATTGGTTCGAGACCGCTTTCTTGACGTTTTGGGCAAGTGTCGTTTCTAATTTCATTTTTCCATTAAAGGCTGCAAAACTAAGCATTTTTCAAGCTTTAAAGATCGGCATCTTTCGCAATCCACCTGGTTTTCGCTAACTTTATAAAAAATTGTGCATGCTTTTCAACGTATCCTACAACAATAAGGAAATCACCCGAAAAATCGATACCGAAGTCGGTAAGCCCTTTACCCTAAAGGAACGTTGGACACTGGGTGGTATCGGTTCACCACAATTGTTTATGACGGAAAGCAGTATCGAGATAAGGAACCTTTTGATCCTTGACAATAATCGCGACCAGTGCAACATAGAGATGCGACCCAAGGGCATTATCGTCCGGTTTAGGTCGTTGCTCGAAACCTTTGCACTGGTCATCCCCTTTCACAAACTCGCTATCTACAAGGGCGACCTTGGGGTATACTCCATATATCGCGATACGCATTTTATCAAGGTGCGTTCGGATACCAAGGCTGTCCAGAAATTCTTTAAAAAGTTATTGTACTATAAGGCGGACAATGCGCCGACCTCGGTCGAAGACCTTTGAAGATCAAATGAATTCCCCCCGGCCAATGGGTGGCATCCAAATTGAACCCGGTACGTCATCCACCAAACGGCGACCTTTCGGACTAAGGGACTCAAAGGCGGCCGCTACTGGCACAGTGTCGTACCCTTTCATTATTTTATTTTCGGGGGGATAATCCTGGAGCTTGCAAAAAGGCAGGAGTGTATGCGGTCACTACAAAAGGTCGATCTTTACTTTACGGATGTTTTCCTTTAAGGTCAATGGGATGGTGCAATCCCTAAAGATCGGGGATTTCTTGCATTTTGCCGTTCTCCAGTTTCCCGAGAACCACGACATCCTTGGTCTTTTCGTACTCCTCAATAGCCATCTTCAACTGTTTCTTGGTTTCCCTAAAAAGTTTGATTCCTGATTTTTGGTTCTTGTTACGGACCTCGATATAATATCCATCGCGAAGTTCCGTCGGTTTTGTGGCGGGTCTTCCCATAATAATTTAATTTTTTCTATGTTAAACTAGGTACATCAAAAATGCCGAATCGTTCGGAACGTCTCCTATTGCGTCATCCTCCTTTCGACCTACCCTTCCTATCCGGTCACTTTTAGGTCATTTGCCTAAACCGATAAACATAAGAAATAAACTGAACTATTCGCATAGAATTGGGTTAAGTATAAGTTAAAATGTCATACCCATTCCGATCACGCTTTCGGTAAAAACACCTCCGCCATCATACAGCGGGCACTTCCGCCACCGCAGGTTTCGATAGTTTCGAGGGAACTGTGTACGATGCCGCAATGTTTTTCGATAGATGCGATCTGTTCAGGGGCCAGGCTCGTGTACGCCTGGGTACTCATGACCAAAACGGGCGTGCCATCCCCCGCCAGTACCTGTAGCATGTTTCCCGCAAAATGGTGCATCTGCCCTTCCGATATGGTAATGATTTCCTTTCCATTTTCTTTCAGGTGGCCAATGACGCTCTTTTTTTCCTTTTTATCGTCGATGGCATCCAAACAGATAATCGCAAAATGGTCTGCGAGGCACATCATAACGTTGGTGTGATAAACGGGCATTCGTTTACCGTCAACGGATTGATTCGCGGTAAAGATGACGGGGGAATACTCAAAATCCTCACAAAATTCGATAAAAAGTCCCTCGTCAGCCCGATCGGAAAGGGCGCAATACGCCTTTTTGTTGACACGGTCCAGGGCCATGCTTCCCGTCGCCTCCAAGAAAAATCCCTCGGTCTCGGCGGCGGTATAATCCATAATATGCTTTATCCTAAACCCTTCCTTTTCCACAACATCGAGTACGTCATCGCGTCGTTCGTTCCGTCGGTTTTCGGCAAACATGGGATAGATACCGACGGTACCGTCTTCGTGGAACGAAATCCAGTTGTTCGGGAAGATTGAATCGGGCGTATCAGATTCTTGGGTATCCTCTAACACGATAACGTTCACCCCATTTTTCCGTAGGATGTTTACAAAAGCGTCGAATTCCTTTTGTGCCTTATCGTTTATTGCGGTGTTCTTTTCGGCAATATCCTCCTGAAAATAGTTGTTCACAGCCGTCTGTTCGTTCATCCGGAAATTGATCGGACGGATCATGAGGATGGTATTGGTGCTTTGCATCAGCTAGGTATGTTTTCGTTTAATCCTATTTTACTTTGGGTGGTAACGTGGGGAATCGAAGCCTATGCCATTATTCCCGAATAAGGGGCAGGGTACTACAACGTAGCAGCCCCTCCTGTTTGGCAATTTCTGTATAGGGAATCTCCTCTACCGTAAACCCTTGTCCCCGCAGCCAAGTATTGAGCCGGGTAAAGTTACGTTCGGATACCACCACTTCGGGAGATATTGAAAAAACATTGCTGAACATCCGGTACATCTCTTCCCGGGTTATCTCAAAAATATTGTTTTTCCCAAAAAAATCGACGAGCCAGCGATACTCCGCTTCGACCAAAAATCCATTTTTGTGGAGGATGGCCTTGCCCATGCCCAAGGGCTGAAAACAGCAGTCGAGATGCAGGGCGTTCTCCAGGGCCCGGGTATTGGATTTTCGCAGCTCGAAAGATTTTATGGTCTTATCCGGAAATTGCCCGGCAATATAGTCCACCGCAGCTTTATTTGTGCGGGCCGTAATGTGTTCTGAATAATCCTCGGCCGTATAGGTACCTATGAAAATATAATTGTGCCACGGCATGACGTCGCCCCCTTCTATATGCACGTGTCTTGGGGGTTGCAGGATATTCTTTCCATCGATCCTGTCCAACACATGTAGGATGGCATCGACTTCTTTCTCCCTTTCGGGAAGGATATTGGCCTTAATCAGCTTGTTGCCGATCACAAAAGCGATATCCCGGGAAAAGATCTGGTTGCAATTTTTCAAAACCTCGGGCCGGTAGACGTTGACCCCATGCTTGTCGAAAACCTGGGCAAAGGCCTCCATTTCACGGACCATGTCGGATTCCTTGGGATAGGTACCCGCCAAAATGTGTTCGAGGGATTTCGGATCGTAGGCCTCCTCCGGTTTTGGAACCGGACCGGGGCTCTCGGCCGTACCCAGCACCACCGCCTTCAGGGGTGAAATCTCGTCGTTGATGTTGAGATGAAGCATAGTTACAGGGTTGATCCAAAAAGACCTGCAGGTTCCGGAAACCTTACAGGTCTAATTACTTTTTTGTAGGTCGAAGGTTACCGTTGGTCGAGCCCCACGAAAGGCCGCTCCGTTTCCCCGATATAGACCTGTCTTGGCCGGCCTATCGGCTCGCCGCGCAAACGCATTTCACGCCATTGGGCGATCCAGCCGGGTAAGCGTCCCAAGGCGAACATGACCGTAAACATTTCAGTGGGAATGCCCAGGGCCCGGTAGATGATGCCCGAGTAGAAATCGACATTGGGATACAATTTTCTATCCACGAAATACGAATCCTCCAAGGCCTCCTTTTCAAGCCCCTTCGCAATATCGAGAATTGGGTCGTCGATGCCCAAGTCGCCCAGTACATCGTCGGCCGCCTTCTTGATGATTTTGGCGCGGGGGTCAAAATTTTTGTAGACCCGGTGCCCGAAGCCCATTAATCGGAAAGGGTCCTTTTTATCCTTGGCCTTGGCCATATACTTAGCGGTATCGCCGCCATCTTTTTCAATGCCTTCCAACATTTCGAGCACCGCTTGGTTGGCACCGCCGTGCAAAGGTCCCCATAGGGCGGAAATTCCCGCGGAAAGAGAAGCGAAGAGTCCCGCTTGCGACGAACCGACGATCCGTACGGTAGAAGTGGAGCAGTTCTGTTCGTGATCGGCGTGCAAGATCAACAGCTTGTCCAACGCTTCGATGACTACTTCGTTCTTTTTATAGGTCTGGTTCGGCCGCTTGAACATCATTTTATGGATGTTCTCCACGTAGCCGAGGGAATCGTCACCATAATCGAGGGGGAGCCCCTTTTTCTTGCGCAGCGTCCATGCCACCAGAACCGGAAACTTGGCCAGGATCCTTACGATAGCGTGGTACATATCCTGTTCGGAGGAGACATCGACCGTCGACGGGTTAAAGGCGATCAAGGCACTGGTCAAAGAGGAGAGTACGCCCATGGGGTGGGCGGATTTTGGAAATCCGTCCAGAATCTTTTTCATTTCCTCGTCGATGTGCGACTCGTCCTTGATGTCTTTATGGAACTTTTCGAGCTGATCTATATTGGGCAGCTCACCGAAAATCAACAGATAGGCCACCTCTAAAAAGCCCGCTTTTTCGGCGAGCTCTTCGATGGCGTACCCCCTATAGCGCAAGATGCCCTTTTCGCCATTCAAAAAAGTGACGGCGCTTTCGCACGAACCGGTATTCTTGAACCCGGGATCGAGGGTAATCATTCCCTTCGATGCCGAACGCAGGGTTTTGATATCGATGGCAAGCTCGTTTTCGGTACCCCTGACAATCGGGAATTCGTATCTTTTGCCGTTGTATTCTAAAGTAGCTTTGTCTGACATTGGTGTGTATTACTTATGGATTAAGGTTAATTGTAAATTTAGGAAAAACCGGACATCTTAACAATTTAGCCCTACCATTTAGGCCAGTTTTAACAAGCCGTTTTTCGGGGAAAGAAAGGGCCAAGACCTCTTCAAAATATGCTGCTAAAGCAGGTATAATTTTTCGTAGTACCTATCGAGGGATTTGTCCCAGGTGAACCTCATTTTTTTGGCGTTGGCCTGTATTTTTTTCCATTTGGGGCGGTCATTTTCCCATAGGTCGAGGGCCTCGTCGAATCTTTCGACCATATTTTCGAGTTTGGCGTCGAAGGTCTCCCCGTCAAAGGCAAATCCCGTTTTCATATGTTCCACGGTATCTTTCAGTCCACCAGTATGGTGCACGAGACAGGGGTTGCCGTTTCGCATGGCCAACATCTGGCTGATACCACAGGGTTCGAACAAGCTGGGCATAAAATACAGGTCGGTCTCGAGGTACATGGAATCGATAAGGTCTTCGGACTGGCCGTTCGTGAAGATAAAATTCTTATGGGTATAGCTCAGCCTTCGGAAAAGTTCTTCGTAATCTGGATCGCCGGTGCCCAAGAGCATAAAGATGCCGTCGATTTTTTGCAGGCGCTTTAGCATTTTCTCCAAGGA
>DASSWC010000409.1:0-9279 GCA_035705395.1 Pricia sp.
CATCATGAAAACAAAAGACCAGACAATCACCGAAAATTACGCAATGTACAACAGCGACTGTATGCTAGTACTTCCGACCTTGGAAAAGGAATCAATCGATTTATCGATCTATTCCCCGCCTTTCGCCGGCTTGTATAATTACAGTTCAAGCGAGCATGATTTTTCCAATTGCGAGAACAAAGAGCAGTTTTTGGACCAGTACGATTATTTGATTTCGGAAATGGCACGGGTCACCAAGCCCGGACGGATTTCAGCGGTCCATTGTACGGATGTATTCGACAATACGTGTAGACTTTGGGACTTTCCCAACGAGATCATAAGGCTGCACACCAAACACGGCTTTGAATATCGGAACAGGATAACCATTTGGAAGGAACCGTTAAAGGTCCGGATGCGCACTATGGTGCAATCGTTAATGCATAAATTCATAGTGGAGGACTCTACAAAGTGTTTCACGGCCATGCCAGACTATGTTCTGATATTCACCAAAAAAGGCGAAAACCAAGTACCGGTAACGCACCCCAACGGACTTACAAGATACTTTGGGGAAACCCCGATACTGCCCAATATTTTGAACGCCTGGAACAATGCGAACAAAAGCGGTTTCAATGAGGCCCAGTTATGGGAATACCTGAACAAAAAATTCAAGGACCACCAAGACCCCAAGAGCAACAAATTAAGCCATTATATCTGGCAACGGTACGCAAGCTCGGTTTGGGACGACATCAGGATAGACAACGTACTGCCTTTTCGGGACAGCCGGGAAGAGGACGACGAGAAGCACGTACACCCGCTCCAATTGGATGTTATCGATAGACTTGTAGAAATGTACTCCAATGAAGGGGAGGTGGTCCTGACCCCTTTTATGGGGGTGGGCAGCGAGGTTTACAGTCCCGTAAGCCTTGGAAGGAAGGCGATAGGCATAGAATTGAAGGACAGTTATTTTAAACAAGCAAAGATTAACCTTGAATTGGCCGAAAACAGATTTGAGAACGAGGTCGAACAATTACAATTACTATAAATGCGTGAACAGGGAACAACTTAAAGACCTGGAAGGAACAAAAACTTAAATCTAACAAGGGCAATCGGGCCTGTTTTGAAGAAAGATAAATGAGCCAAAAACTAAAGGAAATACTCAACATAAGCAAAATCATAATAGGTTTTGATTTCTCGAAGAAAACCAGGAGCCCGAAATACGTAGCGGCAAGGTCGGTTTTTTTCAAGGCGGCCCGTGTTCTTACCAATATGCCCTATCAGAAAATTGCCGATGTTTTTGAAAAAGACCATGCAACAGTAATACACGGCATCAAACTTTTTGACAACGAAACCGTACACGACCCCAAAATGAGCATGGCCTACAAGGATATTACAGAATCGTGTATCGCCCTTTATGACGGCAACGAAGAGGATATAAGGACGGAAAACGCCATAATAACCATAGCCACATTAAGGTCAAGGAACCGTTTTTTGACCGCCAAAATGGATGCCCAAAGGATTTCATATGAAAGGGAAATCGAGAGCATAAAATCAAAACAAATAGAAATAACGACAATATACGAACAGCTTGATACGGAAGAAAAAAGAAGGGCATTGTATAACGTTCGCACCATAAAAAAGGTATCGGACAAAATGAAAACACAAGTTTTAAGATGAACCAAAAAACCCCCATTTCCGAGAGAGAGGCCGATTTCCATAATGAAGTAATGTCGGTAGCCCTTGAAAAATACCCGGTAAGCCTATTGGACGAGTTCATCGCCTATTGGACCGAGCCGAACAAATCAAATACCAAGATGCGTTTCGAGGCCCAAAAGTTCTTCCACATAGGCAGAAGGTTGGGAACATGGGCAAGGAACAACAAAAAGTGGAACAGCGCACGGGGAATAAAGGTAAACGAGGCACAGGAAATAGCAACCGAATTTTTAAAGGAACGATATGGAATTAATTAAGACCACCGGGTACAATATGCCCATACATGCACTGCCCCCAAAAAAATGGGACGAGGTTATCTGCCGGGGGCTTGTCCCGAGAATACTTATGCTCTTGAGCGTGAACCTCGAGCGGAACCCCGAACGGGTCGCAGCTACCGAGCTGATGATAAAGGAAAGTGCGAACCGGTTAAGCCCTGAAGAGATTGAAAAGGCGTTTTTGATGTACGTAAAAGGCGAGCTGGCAGGTCTGGACCCGATGGACGGACACCTAACCCCGATAGTGTTCAATAAGGTGGTGAACCAATACAAACAGCAGCGCACGACAAAAACGGAACTATTGGAAAAACCTAAAATTACCAAACAGGAAAAGATTTCCAACGCCCAAAAGAGCGCAATGCTGGCATTTGACGAATACAGGGAAACAAAAAAGGTAAAGGAGGCCTATTCGGTCCTTTTCGATAGGCTCTACGATGCCGGGATACTTCCCGCAAAGGAAAGCGATCCAAGGATAGAAAAGAGGTACGATATGTTGCTTACGTGCGCATTCGGATATGTTGCCGCGCCCATATTCGACAAATTAAAGTGGATGGAAAAAGAGGATCTGGCGGATACTGAAAACTACAAAAAACTGGTAGCGGAAAAGCACCGGATCAAGGATTTAAGAAGTGCCGAGATACAATCAAAGTTCCGGTGCCTCGTACTTGAAGGATATTTCAAGAAAATAATGGCAAAGGAAAACCCACGGGAATATTTTTCGATGCTGACCGAATCCGACAAATTCATAGATGCGATATGAACGATATTCCAAGAAGGGACTGGCTAAAATACGGTGTGCATCCGATTACCGGATTCAGGTCCACGGGGAATTATAAGATACTTGCGAAATACGAGAGAAAAAGGAGCGAAAAAAAGCAGGAACCATGAAAATATTAAAATTGACCCTACACAAAAAAGCATTCGAGGTAATGGTGACCGGAGAAAAAACATGGGAGTTCAGGTCAAAGACTGATTGGATAATGTCAAGGCTATGGAATGTAGACAAAAAAAAGCTGTATCCCGCTAAACTATATACGCGAAAACATTACGATTTTGTGGAGTTCACCAATGGCTATGGTAAGGATCGGCCATATTTTAAATGTGAGTTCCTGGATTTCATGGAAAACATAGACCCATTTGTTCGAGAATATTCAAACGGGCTAAAAGTGAAGGTGGAAAAGGGCGACCAGATAATCGTTCTGGGAAAAATTGTGAATATCAAAAACTGGAACAGGAATTAATCAAATTGAAACAATCATGAAAGAAACACTCACAAAAAACCAAAGGCAGCTTATAACCAGACTGGCAGCCGAGAGAAGGAAACGGCTTTTCCACGGAACGAACGAGGTAAGGCAATTGGACGAATCCGACAAATTCATCGATGGGATATGACCGAACACTGATAAAATTCAAGCAATCATGAAAACCACGACAATTATATTAATGCTAATTATATCAGCGCTTGGGTATTCCCAAACCCTAAAAGATAAGATTTATTTCATACCCAAAATAACCGTAAAGGACACTATAATCGATAGTTATCGAGGTATCAAATGTGGGGATAAATGGGTGAGGGAACTTATAAGTACCGACACCATCACAATTTACAGGACTTACATCACTATCAACGGAAAAGATGAGATTATAGAGGAAAAGTCCATGTATAAAGGCCTCTTGTATCGTGATGGAAGACTTTACACACATTAAGAACCTATAAAATTCAAGCAGACCTAAATAATAACTAAAACTTAAAAACATGGAAACAGCAATAGACATTTTGATAGACATTGTAATAGTAATAGGGTTGTTGGCCCTGGCGGTTCTTTTGATCTGGATAGTAGGGGCATTGACGGTCTTTATTACGGCCAAAGTCAAGAACTGGTTCAAATGAACTACAAAACGGTATTGATCTGGAAAGTATTGGACAGGGACATAGGAAGGCCCAATTTCATAAGCGTGGTCAACCATACCGTTTTCAGGGAACAGCTGTTCTACGAATGCAGCGAAACGCCCAAAAAACAGTTTTACGGCGATGGTATAGTCCACGTAGGGTTTTGGAGGGTAAGATGGAAGCACAATTAAACGATATGGGATTTATAAAAAAGAAAATAATCTACGGATGTGAGTCAAGGGGGGATTTTGATAAGCCCTATCTGACAAGGTATATCATATTGAACTTGAAGAATGTTCAGCTATGCCTACATATATTCCACAGGTCGGATGCCGACGATCTACACGACCATCCGTGGTCTTTTATATCCCTGTTGCTGTGGCGCGGCTATAACGAACAGACCCCTGAAGGGAAATCCAGAAAATACCCCGGAATGATACTTTACAGAAAAGCCAACCATCTGCATAGAGTAGAGTTGGTAAACGGCAAAAAGGCTGTTTCCCTTGTAATTATGGGGAAACGGAAAAGGGCATGGGGATTCACGACCTCAAAAGGATGGGTCTACTGGGAAACCTATTTTAAAAACATGGGTTGCTGAAATCAAACTTAAACACTAACCTAAAAACGAAATTATGGATATAGAGGACTATTTTAAAGGTGAAAAAGCGGGATACATGCTAAGGCTCGCAATGTTCTTCGGGATACTGGCGATAGTGGTACTGATATTGGGGTTTTGTTATTTTTTGATTACAGGTTAATGGAAATAGACGTAATGGAACTTTTCAGCGGGATAGGCGGGTTTTCCAGGGGAATACAGGAAGCCGGATTTAAGATACGCAAACACCAGTTTTCTGAAATAGACAAACACGCAATAGCTAACTATAAATACAATTTCAAAAATGCGGAATACATCGGATCAGTTACGGATGTTCGGGGATCAAGAGGACAGGCCGACATTATCACTTTCGGAAGCCCTTGCCAGGATTTTAGCGTGGCTGGAAAACAGAGTGGACTTGGAGGACAAAGAAGTGTTCTTATCCTCGAAGCAATTAGGCTCATCACTGAGATCAGGCCAAGTGTTTTTGTCTGGGAGAACGTTAAAGGGGCTTTCTCCTCAAACGATGGCGCGGACTTTTGGGCAATTCTCGCTGCCTTTGCCGACATTGGGGGCTATCGACTTGAATGGCAATTGCTTAATACAGACTGGTTTTTACCCCAAAATAGAGAGCGGATATACCTTGTCGGAGTTCTTGGAGAAAAATGTAGAGGAAACATATTTCCTATCGGAGAAAAAAATAAAATTCATAACAGAACCAATGAGGCTGTACAAAAAATACACTCAAATAACCGTTCAACAATTACCCAACAGGCAAGACAATATTCAAGTTGGTGCGGAGACTTCATAAATGTTCGCGCCTTAACAGAGGCTAGGACTGAAGAAGCTAAAAAAATAAGAAAAGAGAGTAGAAAAAATGGAATAGATTTTTCTCCCAGAAGAGGCAAAAAGGTTGTTGAAAGAAAGGATTTCAATGTTAATACAATTACTTCGACCCAAACCATAGAACAAACAGTTTTGATAGGGGATAGGATACGTCAATTAACAGAGGTAGAATGCGAAAGATACCAAGGATTCCCCGACAACTGGACTAAGTATGGTAATTACGATGGTGAAATCAAAGAAATACCAAAGACCCAAAGGTACAAGATGCTGGGGAATGCGGTAACCGTCGATGTAGTAAAAGCAATAGCCGAAAGGCTTGAATTAACTAATAACAACACGTCAAAGAACTACCGTAAAAATACAAAAAATTAACGAATAAAACAACCTAAACCGTTGGTTTATAGGTAAATAAGTGGTAAATTAGAGTGATGAAAACACTACATTTAAACCTAAAAAAGAAGTGGTTCGACATGATTCTTTCAGGTGAAAAGAAGGAAGAATATCGGGAGATAAAAGAATACTGGATAGGGAGGCTTATACGGTTTTTATGGGTCAATGATATGGTCGGAATAAGCTATCTGGGTCGGCTTAGGTCTGGAAATTACGACAAAATAAGTTTTTATGATTACGACACCATTACTTTTTCAAACGGATATTCCAAAAACAGGCCCCAATTCGAAATAGAATTGAAAGGCATGGAAGTACGGGGAGGTGAGGAGAAATGGGGTGCGGAAATCAATAAAAAATACTTTGTATTGACCCTCGGAAAGGTGGTTGAAAAATAAACATCCACTTAAACCCCCTACCCAATGAACTACGAAAGGAACAAAGAAGCAGAGGATGAAAATTTGACAACGGTAAACAGTGTTTCCGGGGGAAAAACAAGCTCATACATGGCAATACATTTCCCTACCGATATAAATATCTTCGCCTGTGTCTGCATCGATTATCCGAAAGCAGCCCCCAAAGACCCCGCTGTAATGAAGTACGCATTGGATAAACTCAATGGAAATTTTATAGCGAGCGCCGAAAGGCAAAAGACCTTGCGGGTAATGATGGACTTGGAACAAATCCTGGGCAGGGAAATAATATGGGTAAGGGGAAAGTCATTCGATAAGGTAATAGACGAAAATTCGGCACTTCCCACTTGGGCGAGACGATTTTGTACCACCGAAATGAAGATGGTTCCTATTTTTGAATATCTGTATCCGAGATACGGAAAGACAATACATAATATCGGGTTCCGTGCCGACGAACCGGAGCGCATAATAAGAGGGTCGGAACAAAGAACTTTTAAACGTGCCGTGTCCTGCAAGAATTATGGGAAACATCTACAGAATTGGGCAGACGTGGATTGGCAGATAAAACGGTTTCCCCTAAAGACCACCTTCCATTTTCAAATACGTTCGTGGTGGATAAATAATTTTCCCGAACTGGATTTCCCATGGGATTCCAATTGTGCCGGATGTCACCACAAGCCCAACGAGGTAATCAAAAAAAACTATGAGGAAGACCCCGAAATACTGGAATGGTTCGCCTTACAGGAAGACAAAAAATTGCGTCTTGACAAAAAGAACGTCACTTGGCACGATGACAGGATTCCTTACTGGGAGATTTTCAAGACCGAATACCACAACCTTTTCAGCGATATCCCAGATTATACCATGTGCAATTCAGGTGGATGTACGGATTGATTTCAGGGAAGTACCATTAAGATATTTGGAATCAAGATCAAACGCAAAAACTTAAACAAGGATGGACGCTATTTAAGATTTAGCGCAAAAAATGAAATAAGGGACAGCATTAATAAATTCACCCACCAAGTAACAAACAAAGGAATCAAAAAACAAAATTATGATAAGCGCAAATGAATACTGGAAATCCAAGTTCGGGGAATACCCCCAAACCGATCCGGAGAAATTGGCCGTTGTTATGATGGCGGAATATTACAACGAATCCGCTGCCCCCGAACTATTGGAAGCGTTATCCGATTTCGTTAATAATCTTGAAACATGGATAGAAACGGGTGTCCCGGCCGATTCCGAAACTTCGAAAAAACTTTATGAAAACGCCAAAAAAGCAATTTCAAAGGCACTAGGCAAACAATAATTTAAAACCCACATAAGAAATGGAAACCAAAAAAGACGTGTAATATGGAATGGATATCAGTTAAGGAAAGATTACCAAAGGACAGAAAATATAGGTTTGTCCTTATGGAAAACGGCATTCACATCTGCCGATACAATGAAGAAAAGAACGTTTTCATCGATCGAGAATACTATCACAACGAAAGCGTTACCCATTGGTGCGAAATAGAACCTCCCAAAGACAAAGACCAATGAAGGAACAATTAATATCATTTAAGACATCAAAGGCCGCATTTGAAAAGGGATTTAAACAAAAGACGACCGCGGGGTATAGAAAGTACGCCGAACATTACCACGCCCAAAAACTGGAAGCGATAACCGATGAAATAATAAAAGAAAACCGTCCTATAGAGGAATTTCAAAGCGTAACATCTATATCACATTGGTTTGAAAGCGGCGCAAAATGGGTTCTGGAACAACTAAGGAAAGGGTAAGACCTATTTCTTGCGTATTTTAAGGAAATAACACTAAATTAGGGCCATGTACATATACCACAACAAAAAAATAGACGAATACTTCCTTTTCGGGAATATGTCGGTAATGGCAAGCACCACCGGGATAAGCCACAACACGCTGCGGACCAAGTTCAGTCGTTCCGATACCAAGGTCCAGGGCGGTAGGTGGGAAACCAAGGATTTCACCATTGTAAAAACCAAACCCATAAAAAGTTAAAACTATGTTAAAAGTACACATAAGTCTTGTTTAGTGTGTAGAAAGGTATTATATTTGTATTATAGAAATAGAAACAAAAGAAATCATGACAACTACAGATATCAGAATCAAAGGACTAAGGTTGATCGAAAAGGTAGTTACCCTAATGCAGAACGTTGAGGACGGATGCTTCTCCGACAAACCGGAACTCGATAAAGAACTTCCCAGATTGCAGGCTTTCAAAAAATGGGCCATTGAAAACGACCAGCTACAGGAGGTCAAAGCTTTCATGGGGAGCAAGAGATGGGGAATGCACAGACAGTTTGCCGCTGCCGAAATATCATCAATTTTCAACAACTAAACAATTCACATCATGGAAAATGTCATCATCTACACAAACGGAAAAAGCCTATTCACTCTTGAGGACTATGGAAAAACAGCGGGGGTGTCCCACCCCTTGAACATCACCCTACACAGCGAGGTGAGCAAGATTACCGCAAGAGCAATGCACGAAAGCGGGAAACTTCACTATATTTTCGGAACGGGGGACAGAAAGGAACTGGCCGGGATTGCGCTTAACAGAAAGATGAAGTTTGAAAATTTCGAGATATCCTAACCCGCCCCCAATACCCAAGGCCATTAAGCAAAAAAAACAGAAATCATGATACCGAAATCAATTGAAAAAAGAGCATTGACGATCAAATCGGAAAACCCGTCACTTGACATTCTGGACTGCGTAAAACAGGCCCTGATAGACGAAATCAACTTTTGCGGGGAAATGATCGACGGAAAAACGGAAAGGGCGCTGCATGCAAGAAAGGTCATGAAGCAGAACACCTACGCAATACTGACGCTCAAAAACAGTCTGCGGACCACCAACTGACCCAAGACCAATAAAGAAAAACGATATGAGCGATTACGAAGCGGTAGAAAGCAGCGCAAGGCAATGGCACGACGAATTGCAGCATCAGGAAAAAATGAACATGATAGTCGAGGCCGCGGAGTACAATCTTTTCTCTATGATAAAACCAAAACTTTATCAGGACGGAAATCAATGGTGCTGCCTTTACGGTGAAAATATTCAAACGGGAATAGTCGGATTTGGGGAAACACCTCACAAGGCCGTTATGCAATTTAATTGTGCATGGCATGAAAAAATAAAGGATAAGCGACAAAACTAAAATA
>DASSWC010000410.1:0-11249 GCA_035705395.1 Pricia sp.
CCGCCTACCCAGACCCCGGTGACCAGGTTCGGTACCATGCCCATAAACCAACCGTCGCTTTGGTTTTGGGTAGTGCCTGTCTTTCCCGCGATGGGGTTGGTAAAGCCGTAGGGATATCCGGTCATGATTTCTTTATATACCGTGACGTCCTTTTGGGAAGAATGCCGCAACCGTGCACCCGAACCACTTTCGGTGACGCCTTTCATCAAATCGATCATCGTATAGGCCACCTCTTTGCTCAGCACGTCCTTGGTTTCGGGCACGTACTCATAGAGTACCGTTCCGTTCTTGTCCTCGATACGGGTTACCATGACGGGTTTTACATAAACCCCTTGGTTGACGAAGGTCCCGTAGGCGCCGACCATTTCGTAGACATTGAATCCCGGAGTGCCCAAGGCGATGGCGGGTACTTCGAGAATCTCCCGGTCGAGTCCCATATTTTCAACGATGGATACCACCGATCCCGGCCCGACCCGATCGATCAATTGGGCCGTTACCGTATTGACCGAATTGGCCAAGGCCTGCTTTAGTGTATATTCCCTGCCCGAATATTTGCCGTCGGCGTTTTTGGGGCACCAAGGCTCTAGATTACCGTGTTTGCCGGCCTCGATACAATATTGGGTGTCGGGAAACTTATCGCAGGGCGACAACCGCAACTGATCGATGGCCGCCGCGTACACGAACGGCTTGAACGTAGAGCCAGCCTGCCGGGCCCCCTGAAATACGTTGTCGTATTGAAAATGCCGGTAATCGATGCCGCCGACCCATGCCTTTACATGGCCCGTTTGGGGTTCCATCGACATCATGGCGGCGCGCAGGAAGGTTTTATAGTACCGAATGGAGTCCATCGGGGTCATGATGGTGTCTTTTTCCCGGGTTTCGCTTTTCCAATCGAAGACCGTCATCTCCGTTTTTTTGGTGAACGACTCCCGGATATCCTCTTCGGAAATCCCAGCGGCCTTCATCTCGCGCCAACGGGTGGACCTTTTCATCGCGCGTTCCATGATACGCTCGATCTCTGGCTTTTCAAGTTCCAGAAATGGAGCGGTCGGATTGCGTTCTGGAGTATTTTGATGGAAAAACTCCGCCTGAAGGTTGGCCATATGCTTTTGCACCGCCTGTTCCGCATTGGCCTGCATCTGCGAATCAATGGTAGTGTAGATTTTCAGGCCATCCAGATACAGGTTCCAACGGTCGCGGTCGCCCTCGATCGCCGGTTTGGGGTTCTTGGCGATCCAATCGTTCATGAACCCGTGCAAGTACATCCTAAAATAAGTGGCCAAGCCTTCTTTGTGCGATTGGGGATTGAACCGGATTACCATTTTGAGGTTCTGTAACGAATCCCGCTCCTGTTCCGTAATGTAATCGTACTTCGCCATTTGCATCAGTACCGTATTACGGCGGTTCGTCACCAGTTCTTCCCTTCGTATGGGGTTGTAATAGGATGAATTTTTAAGCATCCCCACCAAGACCGCCGATTCTTCGGTCTTCAGGTCTTGGGGTTCCTTGCCGAAATAGATTTTCGCCGCGGAACGGATACCATCCGCATTGTATAGAAAATCGTACTGGTTGAGGTACATGGCGATGATTTCCTCCTTGGTGTACTGTCTTTCCAACCGCGTGGCCAATACCCATTCCATGGCCTTTTGCAGGATGGTCTCGAACTTGTTATCGGAGCGTACCCCAACAAAAAGCTGTCGTGCCAATTGCTGGGTAATCGTACTGGCGCCCCCATTGGTGCCCAGATAGGCAACTGCCCGCAAGACGCCGATTGCATCGATACCGGAGTGGCCGTAAAAGCGGGCATCCTCGGTGGCGATCAGGGCGTTGACCAAATTATCGGGAAGGCTGTCAAAGGGCACCGGGGTACGGTTGTCGTCGAGATAGAATTTGCCTAAGGTCTCACCATCCGAAGAAATAATTTCCGTGGCCAGATTGGTCTGGGGATTCTCCAGATATTCGTATTCCGGCATCGGGCCGAACGCCTCCCATGAGGCCAGCGCAAACAAAAGTACGAAGCATAGGACCCCCACGGAGAACAATATCCAGAACCATTTAATGTATTTAAAGAACCCGGTGTTCTTTTTCTTTTTAGCAGCCTTTGCCATGAGAGGATTACTAATTTTTGGATTGTTACTTTTTTTCAGGGTTCACTTCTTTCGATCTCGAACCCCACATCCGTTATTCCCTTTAAATTCTCGATCCCGTCGACGCTGCCATTTTTTCGCATGGCGTGGGACAATCTTAGGGTATATACGCCCGGGACAGGAAAAACGATGTTCTCTTTGTACCACAGTTTGTTTTCCTTGATGCTGCCGTAACCCTTGCCCAACCAGGTACCATCGGGCAACGCCATTTGATATTGCAAGGTGTCTTTCACGGTTTCGCCGGTGGGGGCCTCCAGTTCGGCAATCAGAAAAAGGTTGCTGTACGGAAAAGTCGCATTGTTGCGAACGGTAATAAAGAGATCGTGTTCTTCTACGGTATCGATTTCGGAAAAGCTGAACTCGAAAGTTTTGTCCTTGCCCCATGCCCCGCCTTCAGTCGCCCGAAATTCGGATTTTACCAAATTGTCGTTGCAGGAAGAAAAAACTACCGCCAAAACCAGTATTAACGGGAAACTACGCATTTTTGGGCCGTCTACGTTTGTTGTTGCTTTTTTTGTGCTTCCCTTTATTGGAACTACTGCCTTTATTGGGGCCTCCACCTTTGCTTGAGCCTCCGTCTTTATTGCTTTTTCGGTTTTTCGGCCGATTGCCGTCCTTGTTCCTTTTCCGGTTGCGTTTCTTAAATTTTTTCGGTCGGTCGAACCGGGTAAGGCTATCCTGGCCTACGGCATTCTCGAATACCTTTTCTTCCTTAACGAAATTTTCTACGGTATATTCCTCAAGACCGGGTACTTTTTCATTCTTTTTATTTTTAAAGAGGATTTCCTTTACCTGATCCTTGGTGAGCTCGTGCCAGGTCGAGGCATCGTCCTTGTATGAAAACCAGAGCATCCCCTTAAAAATATCCGTTTTTTGGCAGAATGCGAGACCCTTTTCCGTATAAAGCTTGGTATCAGTGGAGGGAAAATCCTTTAAAGCCTCCAAATACGTATCCAACTCGTAATTCAGGCAACATTTCAGTTTGCCGCATTGGCCGGCCAGTTTTTGGGGATTCAGCGATAACTGCTGGTACCGCGCGGCCGAGGTGCTGACGGACCTAAAATCGGTCAGCCAGGTCGAGCAGCAGAGTTCGCGCCCGCAGGAGCCGATTCCTCCCAAACGCTGCGCCTCCTGCCGGTAGCCGATCTGTCGCATTTCGATGCGGATCCCGAAGGCCCTAGCCATATCCTTGATCAACTGTCTGAAATCGACCCGTTCTTCGGCCGTGTAGTAGAACGTGGCTTTCGAGCCATCGCCCTGGAACTCCACATCCGAGATTTTCATCTGTAGGTTGAGAATGATGGCAATCTCGCGGGAGCGCTTTTTGATTTCTTCTTCGCGGTCGCGACATTTCTGCCAGCGATCGATGTCCCGCTGCGTCGCTTTCCGGTACACTTTCGGCAATTCGTTGCCTTTAAAATCCACCTTTTTGCGCTTCATCTGCACCTTTACCAACTCGCCGACCAGGGTGACCATACCCACGTCGTGTCCCGATTCGGCCTCCGTGGTCACGATATCCCCTATGGAAAGGGAAAGATTTTCGGTATTTCTGAAGAATTCCTTTCTACTATTTTTAAAGCGGACTTCCACACAGTCGAACGGTCGCATGCCGTTGGGAAGCGACATGTTCGAAAGCCAATCAAAGACCGTCAACTTATTACAACCATCGGTACCACAAGTTCCGTTGTTCTTGCACCCACGAGGTTGCCCGCCCGCATCGGTCGAACAACTGCTACAGCTCATATTTTGTATATCTTGGCCCCGAAAATACCGATTGGTTTTGACGGGGTTTGGTTCGTATTCCCTTCATGGTAAAGGTAGTGAAATTTTGACGTGTAACGAAAAGGGGTCAAAGGTTCAAATATAACGTTCTCGTTTGAGTGGTGGTTGAGCGGGGTAAAAACCCCTCGAAAATTGCGCAGATGAAATAATCGCGTTTCTTTAAGCGGGGAAGGCGCTACGTTGAAATTACTCGCCCAGCGATGCTAGGCCTGGCCTTGGCATCAACCCGCGCACAGCTTTCGTTGTGTCGTGTCTTGTTGGCAAACAAAATAACTACCTATAAATTGTAATCTTTATTTCTGAACAGCCCCTAAGATTAGGATTTAAATTTCAACACCGGCGACCGACCTTTCTTGAAAATCTTGTTGCTTGCGCCTTTTCCCCTGCGCAGTTTTTTCTGGTCGTCGTAGGGAAGGCTGTGGACTTCCTTACAGGCGTCGGAACAACAATCGCGCATTTGCCGGGCGCAATCCTCGCATTGGATGAATAGCAGATGGCAGGCCTCATTGGCACAGTTGACGTGGGTATCGCAAGGGGTGCCGCACTGGTGGCATTGGGCGATGATATGGTCGGTAATACGTTCGCTGCGGCGGTGGTCGAACACAAAGTTTTTTCCTAAAAACTTGTTTTCAAGTTTTCTTTTTTTGACTTGCCGGGCGTATTCGATGATACCGCCTTCCAACTGGTAGACCTGTTTAAAGCCCTTGTATTTGTAGTACGCACTGGCCTTTTCGCAGCGGATGCCACCGGTACAGTACATGACTAGTTTTTTATGCTCTTTATGGTCGGCCAAATCCTTTTCAATGATTTCCAACGAATCCCTGAAAGTATCCACATCGGGCGTGACCGCGTTCATAAAATGTCCAATCTCGCTTTCGTAGTGGTTGCGCATATCAACCAGAACGGTATCGGGGTCGTCGATAAGGGCATTGAACTGTTCGGCATCGACGTGAATACCCTTGTCAGTCACATCGAAAGCGGCATCCTCGAGTCCGTCCGCAACGATTTTAGTGCGAACTTTCACCTTTAGCTTTAAAAAGGAAAGATTATGCTGTTCGATTGCAATGTTCAGCCGCACATTTTCAAGAAAGGAAATGCTGTCCAAGTGTTGCTTGAAGGCTTCGAAGTTCTCGGCGGGAATGGACAGTTGCGCGTTGATACCTTCGTGGGCAACATAAATCCGACCCAACACGTCGAGTTCGTTCCATCGGATAAAAAGATGGTTCCGGAAGATTTCGGGGTTGCCAATATGTGCGTATTGGTAGAAAGAGATGGTCAGACGCTCCTGCCCCGCTTCCTCGATAAGGGCCGCCCGCTCTTTCGCGCTTAAGGTATTGTACAGTTGCATGCTATACGAACGGTTTAAGTGGAAAAGGGATTTTATAAGAATGCAAAAATAGCCAATCCTTTGGGATGGTACAATTCAGAAGGTTACAATGGATTGAAATAAGGCAGTTCGTCGTTGGTTTTGACAAAATACCCGACGTATGGAGTGTAAATGGAAAAAGAAATGCTAATTTAGCATCCCTTGAAAATGTCCCCCGGGCATTATTATCCCAAAAAATTCCAAATTCCAAATTCCCATTGGATTTTCAGAAATCCAAAGGCTTCGAAACTTAAAAGACAGTACCATGAGCTCCGAAAAAGACGCAAAATTAAAGGCCCTAAAACTAACCCTTGATAAATTGGACAAGACGTACGGTAAGGGTGCCGTTATGAAATTGGGCGATAGTGTGGTGGAGGATGTCGATGCGATTCCATCGGGATCTTTAGGGCTGGATATTGCCCTCGGCGTTGGAGGATATCCCCGCGGCCGGGTCATCGAAATATACGGCCCGGAATCCTCGGGGAAAACGACCTTGACCCTGCATGCTATGGCCGAGGCCCAAAAGGCAGGCGGTATCGCGGCCTTTATCGACGCGGAACACGCCTTTGACCGTTTTTACGCCGAGAAACTGGGCGTTGATATCGATAATCTGATTATTTCCCAGCCCGATAACGGGGAACAGGCCTTAGAAATTGCCGATAATTTAATTCGTTCCGGTGCCATCGATATTGTAGTCATCGACTCCGTGGCCGCCCTGACACCCAAAAGCGAGATTGAAGGCGAAATGGGCGACTCCAAAATGGGATTGCATGCCCGATTGATGTCCCAAGCCCTCCGGAAACTAACGGGGTCGATCAGTAAGACCAAATGTACGGTCATCTTTATCAATCAATTGCGGGAAAAAATCGGGGTGATGTTCGGAAATCCCGAAACTACGACCGGGGGTAATGCGCTGAAATTCTATTGCTCGGTCCGTTTAGATATCCGCCGCTCTACACAGATCAAGGATACCGACGGAAACGTACGAGGCAACAAGACCCGGGTCAAGGTGGTCAAGAACAAGGTGGCCCCACCCTTCAAGACCGCAGAATTCGATATCATGTACGGCGAAGGGGTATCTAAGGTCGGGGAAATCGTCGATCTTGGGGTAGAATACGAAATCATCAAAAAGAGCGGCTCGTGGTTCAGCTACGGCGATACCAAATTGGGCCAGGGACGGGATGCGGTCAAATCCCTGCTTTTGGACAATCCCGAACTTCTCGAAGAACTCGACTCCAAGATCCGGGATGCCATCGGGGCGCTGGAACGGTAGCCACCCATCCGCTCCGAACATCTTTAAAATTTGACGCAACCCTTTCGGCATTCGTTCATCTAATAGAAAAGAACTATATAGTATGAAACGAATGTATTCCATTCTGTGTGCCCTTACCACGGCAGCAGTATTTGTATCCTGCAGTCTTGAAGACGACCAGACCAATTTTACGTATACCACCTTGGAGACGGTAAATGCCAATGTGCCGGACACCTTCGAGTTGGGCAGGGTCTATAACATCGACGTGAATCTGCTAAGGCCTGATGAATGTACTTTTACCGAAACGTTTGATGTGCGACGTTCCTTTACCGACTCCACGAATGTTAGGACGGTATCAGCCATAGGCATAGTCATCGAGGACGAAAACGGTGAATGTGCGGAGGTCAACGAAGAAATCCAGGACACGTTCCGGTTCGAGGTATTATACACCAAACCCTATATTTTTAGGTTTTATACGGGTAACGACGAGAACGGCGAGCCGGAATTCCTGGAAATCGAGGTCCCTGTAAAACACAACCAGTAGACCCTACCGAACGCACATACTTCTTATATTTGAAGTAACGCAAGCAGACCAAAGTGGTCCGAATTTCATGGAGGCGGGCGTAAAAATCTAACCAGGAACGTTGAGTCTCGAAGAACTCGTTGATAACTGCAAACAGGGAAACAGGAAGGCGCAAGAACAATTGTATAGGGAGTTTTCCCCGACGTTGTTTGGCATCTGCCTCAAATATTCGCGCAATAAAACGGAGGCCGAAGACAACCTGCACGACAGTTTCATGACCATTTTCGACAAAATCGGGCAGTACAAGTCCAAAGGCTCCTTTGAAGGATGGGCAAAGCGCATTACCGTGAACACTGTTTTGCAAAAATATCGGAAGGAGCAGCACATGAAACCGGTCACCGACAACTTAGAAGACGAGGTCGAGGTTGAACCGGAATATGCCGATATCGGTCTGGATATCCTGTTGGGCTATATTCAGGAATTGCCCAACAAATATCGGATAACCTTTAATATGTATGTTTTGGACGGATATACCCATCAGGAAATCGGCGCCCTATTGGGAACGTCACCAGGCACCTCGAAATCGAACCTGTCCCGGGCCCGTGTGCTCCTTAAGGAAAAAATCGAAACCAAACGAAATGTCGCTATAATCGGATTTTTGATTTTGGTGCTGTTTGAAAATTGCCTGTACTAGGAAATTTGCCGAGACAAAAAAAAACGAATAGCTAACAGGAAACCGCATACCTAAATCCTGAAAATGGACAAGAAAAATCTAGACGAACTCTTTCGTGAGAAGTTCAAGGCTTTTAGGCAAGTCCCCGATGAAAGGGTCTGGGCAGCTATTGAGCGGTCGTTGGACAAGAAGCGGCAAAGTCACGTCGTTCCCTTGTGGTGGAAATTAGGCGGAGTGGCCGCGGTCTTGGCCATTGGCCTTATTGTATTCTATCCTTTGGTGGACAACACCGGTGAAGCTCCTGCGGTCACCGATACCGAAAACAGGGTGGATAAGGGAGCCGAAAACGACGATGCTGGTGAAAAGGAAGGGATGGATGCCGTGAAAAAGAAGACTGGCGATGAGGTCTTTCCGGTCATTGAGAGCCAGAAGGATGCTTTGGTGAACGATTCGGAGGAAGCTTTTCCCATTTCCGATAGCACAAGGGATGCTGGTGTCGATGATGGTCCGGGAGACGGTTCTTATAAAAACGACGGCCCCAAAAACAACATAGATGGGAGCGTCGCATCACAGGCAGATACACGGACCAATTCGGGGCAGGAACCGGGGAAAGTAGTCCAAAACGGGATGGAACCCGCAGGGCATAAAAATGAAAATAGGGTCCAAGGCGGTAAAAATCCCAATGGACAGAATGCGGAAATTGCCGCCCCAAAAGGAATTGCCGCCCAGAATTCGGATACGCCCCGGAATACGGAAAAGACCCGGAATTCGGAAATCCCCCGGATTGAGGTTAAGGTCCAAAATGAGGATAAGCCCCGGAATTCGGAAATCGCGCGGATTCAGGATACCTCCAACGACCCGAAGAAGCCAACGGACACGGGCGAGGAAGACACCGAAAAGAAATCCCTTTTCGAGGCTATGGAAGAGCAGGCCGAAGAAGCTAAAATTGCGGAAGAAGATTCCGACGGTCGATGGTCGGCTGGACCGAGCATTGCCCCCGTCTACTTTAATGCAATGGGCGAGGGGTCACCGATCGATCCCGGTTTTGCTACCAACTCGAAATCCGGCAGCACCAATCTGAGCTACGGACTATCCGTTGCCTACGCTATCAATGACAGGCTAAGTGTCCGTTCCGGCATCCATAAGGCCGATTATGGGTACGATACCAATGAAGTGGGCTTTTCCCCGACCTTGGCAGCGTCTTCGGGCGGTAGGTTGCAAAACATTGATTATGCCGAGGGCCCCGCCAATCTGGCGGTCAACGATGCGGTTTCGGGTTCGGAATACGCAAACAACCAGGATTCGGAGTTCAGAACCTTGAATTCCGCCCGTGACGGTACGGTAGCCCAGCGCTTCGGGTATCTCGAAGTGCCGTTGGAACTCGATTATGCCTTGGTCGACCGTAGGTTTGGCGTCAATTTGGTAGGGGGGATCAGCTCCTTGTTGCTAATCCATAATGCCGTAACCCTGAACTCCGGGAATCTGACGGCCGAAATCGGGGAGGCCAGCAATCTTAACGGTCTGAACTTTAGCACCAATATCGGTTTTGGGGTCAATTATGAGTTTACGCCCCGGATACAGATCAATGTCGAGCCGGTCTTTAAATACCAATTGAATACCTTCTCCAATACCTCCGGGGATTTCCGGCCCTACACGATTGGGGTCTACAGCGGACTGAATTTTAGGTTTTAGGGATTTTTTTCCACGCGTCGCCATCCCATTCCAAATACATTTGAATGCCATCCTCCCCTCCCGATGCTAAAGGCCTTCCAGTTCCTTCAAGATGACATTTCGCACATCTTCCCTTAGCTTTCCCTTGTCCTCTTCCCCTAAAATCCGCGTTTCAAAAAAGCGGTGTATCCTAACACGCACAATACCGGGCCCTCCGCTGAAGAATGTGAACGAAAAACGTTTTTTATTGTCGCAAAAGGTCATCGGTACGACAGGGATATTATGGGCAATGGCCATTTTGAATGCCCCGTCCTTAAACCGGTCGAGCAATATGGATTCATCGTCCGGTACGCCGCCTTCCGGAAAGATACAGATACTAAGCCCTTGGTTCAACCGTCGCTGAGCCCGGCGATAGACTCCCGTTCTGCTCTTGGTATCCCCGCGGTCGACCAAAATACATACCCTTTTGTAGAAAAATCCGAATAGGGGAATCTTGACCAATTCCTTTTTCCCCACAAAAACAAAAGGATTTTTGCTGGTGTAGAGCATCAACATGATATCGAGCATGCTGGTATGGTTGGCCACGAGCATATAGCTTTTGCCAACCTGCATTTTCTGCTCCCAGGTCACTTTCGGGGGACAGCCCATGCCATATAGAATCGGGGTGGCCCAGAGATTCCTTGCCAGCCAAAAAAACCGGGGATACCATTTTTCGGAAAATGTGGCCACCAACAAAAAGGGGAAGAAAACCACAATAGGCAAGGTCACCAGAAAATAGAACCAGAACCGGTACAGGGTATATCCCAATTTTTTGAGGAAGACAAGCATCGATCAAAAGTAACAATTTGGAGGTGCTTTTTATGATTTGTTTTACCTTTGACCGTGAGGTATATTTTGGTCTTTCCTTCTTTGTTTTGAGTAGCGGGATGGGTATCAGTTGCTTACAAAGGATGATTTTTACTTGAAAACAACGCAATGGCTAGAATCTTAACGGGAATCCAGAGCACCGGAACACCGCATTTGGGCAATATTTTGGGCGCTATAGCTCCCGCCATCGAAATGGCCGGGAATCCCGATAATGAATCCTTTCTCTTTATTGCCGATATGCACTCGCTGACCCAGATCAAGAATGCGGACCAACTGCGGCAGAATACCTATTCCATAGCCGCAGCGTGGTTGGCCTTTGGCCTCGATATCGACAAGACCGTATTCTACCGGCAAAGCGCTGTGCCGCAGGTCACGGAACTCACCTGGTATCTGAGCTGCTTTTTTCCGTACCAACGCCTGACACTCGCCCATTCGTTCAAGGACAAGTCCGATCGATTGGCAGATGTCAATGCGGGACTCTTCAGCTACCCGATGTTGATGGCCGCGGACATATTGTTGTATGATGCCAATATCGTACCGGTGGGCAAAGATCAGTTGCAACATTTGGAAATCACCCGCGACGTAGCTTCCCGTTTCCATGTCCAAATGGGGGAAACTTTTGTCATACCCGAAGCCAAGGTGCAACAGGAGACCATGTACGTGCCGGGCACCGACGGCGAAAAGATGAGCAAGAGCAGGGGTAATCTCATCAACCTGTTTCAGCCTGACAAACAGCTGCGCAAACAGCTGATGGGCATTAAAACGGACAGTACCGCCATGGAAGAACCCAAAGATCCTGCTACCGATACGACCTTTGCCCTGTACAAAATAGTGGCTTCCGTAGAACAGGTCGAGGAAATGAGTGCCAACTACCTCGCCGGGAATTACGGCTACGGTCACGCCAAACAGGCCCTTTACGAGCTGCTACTCCACAAATTCGGCGATGCCCGTGAAAAGTACGATTACTA
>DASSWC010000411.1:0-2804 GCA_035705395.1 Pricia sp.
CGGTGGGTAGTAACTTGTACCTACGAAAATGCTACGGGCGGCTTTTCGTATTGGCCGGGCCAAAATACGTCCGATGATTGGGGCACCAGCTACGCCGGACATTTTTTGTTGGAAGCCGAAAAAAAGGGATACGTACTGCCCATCGGCTTTAAATCGAGCTGGATCCGATACCAACGAAATGCCTCCAAGCAATGGCGAACCGCAAGCAATCGCTCCGACCTGGCCCAAGCCTATCGTGTTTATACCCTCGCCTTGTCCGGCAATGCCGATGTCCCCAGCATGAACCGGTTGCGGGAATCAGGAGGAATCTCCGATGAAGCGAAATTTCGCCTGGCGGCCACCTATGCCCTGATCGGTCAGGCCGGAGTAGCCAAGGATATCTAGGGAAGGGCCCGGTTGGATTTCGATGGGGACAATCACAGCCAGTACACCTACGGGTCTCCGGAAAGAAACCGCGCCATGGCCTTGGAGACCTATGTGGTATTGGGAGAGAAAACCAAAGCACAAGATTTGGCGAAGACCGTTGCAAAACGGCTTTCGGAAGACCAATGGATGAGTACCCAAAGCACCGCCCAAGTATACTTCAAGGGCCGGGATGGCACCCGGTTAAATGTCGGTCAAATGCCCCAAGGCACCGATTTTGTAGCCGAAGTCATCCTGACCAACCTCACCGGCAACGCCATAAAAAACATGGCGCTTACGGAAATCTTCCCCTGCGGTTGGGAAATCATAAACACCCGTTTCACCGATTTTGGCGATTTGGCACGGAACGAGGTTATCTACACCGACCTCCGCGACGACCGCGCCAACTTCTACTTCGATATGAAAAAGAACGAAACCAAAACCTTTCGCATTCTGGTGAACGCTTCCTACCTCGGCCGTTATTACCTACCCGGCATCCAGGCCGAAGCCATGTACAATCATGATTTTATGGTGCGGACCAAAGGGCAGTAGGTCGAGGTGGTTCAATAATGAAACCGCATTGATATCACAATAATCTGGCCTTTGTCCTCATTTACGCCGTACACCAAACGATGTTCCTGCGTAATGCGCCGACTCCAGTAACCGGACAGATTTGCCCTTAGCACTTCAGGCTTTCCATTACCGTGATATGGGTCTGTGACGACTGCTTTCAGTAAATTGGAAATACGTCTTTGTACGGACTTGTTGCCCGATTTCTTCCAATAGTTACGCTCTTCGATAGCTCTTTTGGTGAAGACTATTTCCAAAGGTCATCGGACTTGATAGATTCGACCGCACCGTTTTCGGCCTCTTTGATTGACGCATCTAAATTGGCTCGGTTGCCTTTCGTGGATAATAGATAAAGGGTTTCCTTCCAAGAGTTGTATTCTGACAACGGAATCATTACGACATCCTCCTGACCCGATCTATGAATGATCAAAGTTTCCTTATCCTCCGAAACCGTGTCTAGTTTTCGTTTCAGGTTTTTTCGTAGTTCAGTAGCGTTTGTGGTTTCCATAAGCATTTGTTGTTACAAGAAAATGTAATAAATAACGTACGTATCTGCAATTTGTTTTTGGATGATTTTCAGGTACTATAACTCCAATAGGCACTTCACCAGTAATACAAAAGAGCCTTAAATTGTAAACGTCTCCTTCTCCACGACCGGTTCCTCTAATATTTTATCAAATATCAAAGCCCCAATCCGCTTGATAGGTTCGTAAAGAACGGATTGCGCAATACTTTCGTCCTTGACCAGGCCAGCAGAGGTGTTGACCCTGTCGAAGAACACCAAAAGGGCCCCGAGGATGACGGCTACCTTTACCACCCCGAAGATGCCGCCGGCCAATCGGTTCAGCCATCCGAGAAGGGCCAATTGGGCCACTTTCGTCAGTAGTCTCGCCAAAAGTTGAACGACCAGAATTACAATAAAAAACGTAATGACAAATGCGGTCAGGTTGATATAGCGTTCGTCCCAATCCATGTTTTGGGCGAGGTAATCCCCCGCAAAATATGAAAAATGGATCGCCCCGTAGATACCGGCGATCAGTGCGACGATAGAGGCCAATTCGATAAAAAGTCCATTTTTAAGACCTCTCCACAACCCCCATACGAGAAACAATCCCAAAATGATATCCAAGAAGCTCATCGGTGAAGCATTTCAACAAATATAGAACTTTAGATTTGTACCTTTGAATACCATTTTTGCTTTTTCCTTTAGACAAAAGGAGCGGCATAAGAAAAAGGCAATGGCCAGAGACGAACAACTAAAAAAGCGCTGGGAAGAACTTGTCGAAAAGCTCTCCGTTCAATTCGCGGACGGCGACCCGTTGGAGCTGGACGCAATCATCTACCTGGTCGGCGTGCAGGAACTCGGCCAATTTCACCGAAAATTTAAAAAGGACCACAAGCTCGACCTGATGCATATCGCCATTTGCCGCCTGTTGGAACCCTATGGATATTACGAGTTCGAATTTTTTGATGAAGAGGGTTGGCCACATTACATAGTTAAGGAGGAATTGCCGCCTTTAAAGGCCGGGGAACAATCCGTGCTGATGAAGGAAGCCATAGTGGGATATTTTTTGGAGAAGGAGTATATTGTTTAAAAATCCAAATCCTCAACTCCCTTGCCCCAACCCCTGAATCCCGAATGGAATGGAAAAATCGTATTACGCCGTAATCTTTACATCCACCCGTACCGAAGGTAACCAAGGTTACGCGGAAATGGCACGATGGATGGAGGAACTGGCCGAACAGCAACCGGGCTATTTGGGCATCGAAAGTGCGCGGGAAGACATCGGCATTACGGTCAGTTATTGGGAAAGCCGAGAAGCCATTGCGAA
>DASSWC010000412.1:0-2699 GCA_035705395.1 Pricia sp.
GTCGCGATGTATTCCTCGGGCGAACCGATCTCAAAGTGGATAAATTCCCCCGTATCCTCTGGCATCACGTACACGCCGTCATCCACTTTTTCGATCTTGTGGGCCACCGTCGTTTCCATTCGTTTTTCGGATGGGCTCTCCGTACTGCGAGTCACGGTTCTTTTGGCTTTGCATCCTATAAAAAATGCCCCTAAAAATAACAGAAATACACAATTTCGAATCATACGCTTAACAAACATAATTTTCGGTCTCACGGATGCGCGAAACACAAAGCTTCGGACATAGGCTAAAGCATAATTTTCAGCTTCACAGACTTTAGAAACACAAAGTTTCGCATCATCAGCGCAGTACCGGTAGGTTTTTCCTTTTCAGATTCCGGTTCATGCCCGCAATCCCTTGTAGCCCTCCCGTATGTATGGCCAGGATTTTAGTGCCCGGCAAAAAACAATCTTTTTTAATCAGGTCCAGGATACCGTAGACCATTTTCCCCGTATAGATAGGATCGAGGGGAATTCCCGTCGTATCCTTAAACCCGTTTACGAAATCGATGAGTTCGGATGTAACCTTCGCATACCCCCCGAAATGGTAATCGGAAATCAAGTCCCATTGGCCTTTGTTGGCAAACTTACGAATATCTTCCCTTAAAAAGTCGCCCTTTAGGGCTGAAAATCCCAAAATAGGCTGTTTTTCCGGGGCTGAATTGCGAATTCCCGCCAAGGTTCCGCCCGTTCCTACGGCACAACAGATAATATCGAAAGTAGCATCCGAGGGAGAGAGGATTTCTTCGCAGCCCTTGACGGCCAGCGCATTCGTACCGCCTTCGGGGAGAAGATAAAAGGCACCGAATTTTTCCCTTAGTTTTCTTAATGCAAATGGGGATTCTTTGAAGCAATAGTCCTCCCTGGATACAAAATGGAACCGCATGCCCTGCTTTGATGCCATTTTTAAGGTAGGATTGGCTTCCCATTGTAAGGATAGTTCCTCACCGCGGATGACGCCGATGGTTTTGAGGCCCTGCATTTTACCGGCATAGGCGGTAGCGGCGATATGGTTGGAATAGGCACCGCCGAATGTAAGGAGGGTATCGCATCCCCGTATTTTGGCCTCGATCAGGTTGTATTTCAGTTTGCGGAACTTGTTCCCGGAGATTACGGGATGGATCAGATCATCGCGTTTTATACTGAAGGATATCCGTTTTTCTGCGAGCAAAGGGAGATGCACCGGCTGATTTTCAATTTTTTCCGACATGACCGATTATTGGCGCTATAGGTTTCCGGCTGTGCAAAAACTTTGGAGGACCTTTGGTGGGCGGAAAACTATATCCCTAAAAATACCACAAAAATCCGAATGCCTTCCGATCATCGGGGTAGTCAAGGTTTTTTTCGTTGGCGTAGGCCTCCCGTTCGAAACTGATATTACGGTACGCGCGATAGCTATCCATATAAAACAGAGTCCGCAAAAGCCATTCTGATATATAGAGTATGTAAAAGAAGACGATCAGGAGTTCTTGCTGCTGCTTCAGGTGTATTTTCTCGTGATTGATCAATATGGTATCGTCCTTTAGCGCATCGTGCTTCAGGATGATAAAGGGCCAAAGGGACAGCCCCACATAGTTCTTGTAAAAAAAATGTCTGGATACCAAAATCATGATCAAGTTTTAAACGGAATACAACAAAGTTAATTGTTATCGGCCCCGTATAATCAATAAGCGTATTATGTTGCCAACAATTGTACCAAATCGACATAACACTCAAAACACCTATAAAAAGTACGTTTTTGCGGGTGCTTTTGGTCGTTTATCAACAAAAAATGGCTATCTTTAAGATAAACAATGTGAAAAAAATGATTCCATTGGAGGACGGCGATTTTTACCTATCCGAAGAAGGCTATAAGGTTTTTACCGAAATATACCATTTGAAACGGGGCTATTGCTGTGAAAGTGGCTGTAGGCATTGTCCCTACGGCTATGATCCAAAAACGAACACCCGATAGCCTTTAGCGGCATTCGGCATGATTATTGAACTAATTAGAATAATAAAAGAACTTGATAATTCCAAAATAAAAAAATTATGAAAACATTGAAATTACTAGTGTTACCGATGTTGGCGCTGTTTTTTTTAGGTTCCTGTTCTTCGGTACGGGTGCTATCGGATTACGATAGGCAGGCCAACTTCGACGAGTACGACTCCTACGCCTTCTTTAAAACGGGCATCGACAAGGCTCAAATTTCGGATTTGGACAAAAAACGGATTCTGAGGGCCATCGAGGCGGAAATGTCCGAAAGGGGATTTACGAAATCTGAAGACCCCGACCTGTTGGTCAGTATCTTTACCAAGGAGAAAAAAGAGGTCGATATCTACGGCAATGCCTACGGTTGGGGCGGCGGCTGGGGCTGGAGTCCTTATTACTATGGCGGATGGGGTCCCGGTTGGGGCTGGGGCGGCGGTCCGTATGCCAGTACCAGTACTGAAGGCTCTTTGTACATCGACCTGATCGACGCCGACTCCAAGGAGCTGGTCTGGCAGGGCAAAGGGGTAGGCCATCTCGGCAACATCGAGGATATTACCAAAAAAGAAGAACGCATCCGCGAATTTGTATCTGAAATTTTGATGCAGTACCCGCCGAACCAAGTGGCCACACGTTAAAGTACCCGTGCTACACTTGTACGGTTTCCGATACGGCTTCCGAAAATATAGCCC
>DASSWC010000413.1:0-5494 GCA_035705395.1 Pricia sp.
TTGATCGATGCCGAGCCCAGCCGTTTTTTGGAGGAAATCGACGAGCAGTATGTAGAAAACCTAACGCCCATAGACAATGCCCGATACCGTTACAAGTCCATGATCGATGCCGATATTTTCGGGGATGTGGACAAAAGCCGGTTACGCCAAAACAAACCGACCAACGGCACACCCCCTAACGTCGGTAGGCCCAACGAGACCCAGCTTCGCAAATTGCGTAAGCTCAAGCCCGAACTATCCACTCCCATTGGAAACACCAATGCCATCGACCCCAGCCTTCAGGAAGGTTCAAGGGTAAACCACACCCGCTTCGGTCGAGGCAAGGTCCTTAAAATGGAGGGTGTGGGCCATGATAAAAAAGCGGAAATACAGTTCGAGAAAGGAGATATCAAAAAGCTTCTGTTGCGATTCGCAAAACTGGAAGTGATTTCTTGAGACCTATCCCACAGTAACATTTTAAGCGGTATATCATGGCAGAATTAATTAAGTTGTACGACGAAAATCCGAATCCGGATTTAGTTAAACGGATAACCAATATTATACGGGATGGCGGCTTGGTCATCTACCCGACCGATACGGTTTACGGATTGGGCTGTGATATCACCAATTCAAGGGCGCTGGAAAAAATAGCTCGTATCAAGGGGGTGAAGCTCGCCAAGGCGAATTGGTCGTTTATCTGTGCCGATTTGAGCAACCTTTCCGATTATGTACGGCAAATCGATACGGCGACCTTTAAGATTTTAAAGCGTGCCCTGCCCGGGCCTTACACTTTTGTTCTCCCCGGCAACAATAACCTGCCCAAGGATTTTAAAAAGAAAAAAACGGTCGGTATCCGCGTACCGGACAATAACATTGCCAAGGCCTTGGTAGAAAGTCTCGGAAATCCGATCGTATCCACATCCATATACGATGAGGACGAGGTGTTGGAATATACCACGGATCCCGAGCTGATCTTTGAGAAATGGCACAAGCTGGTCGATGTCGTCATCGACGGCGGCTATGGCGATAATATGGCGTCGACCGTAATCGATCTGTCCGGCAGTGAACCGGTAATTTTACGGGAGGGTAAAGGCAGCGTGGATATCTTTTATTGAATGTGCATGCACCTGCATATCATTTGGACATAAAAAAACCGCAACTTTTTAGGTTGCGGTTTTTGATATTTTGGGTCTCTTCGATTTAGTTATTGATTGCAGGATCTTTCATTCCTTCCTCGATCATGCTATAGAACTGGTCGATTTTCGGAAGTACCACGATTCGCGTCCTTCTATTCTTCGATTTTTCGGTCTGCGAAACGGGAATATATTCCGATCGCCCGGCAGCGGTCATGCGCTTGGGATCGACATCAAAATCATTTTGAAGGATGCGTACGACGGAGGTGGCACGTTTTACGCTCAAATCCCAGTTGTCCAAAAGAACACCTTTTGACCCTCGATAGGGTACGTCATCGGTATGGCCTTCGACCATAAACTCGAAATCGGGCTTGTTGTTGACTACTTTAGCCACTTTTCCGAGAACTTCCTTGGCGCGGTTGGTCACCGTGTAACTTCCACTGCTGAATAATAATTTATCGGAGATAGATACAAAGACAACGCCTTTTTCCACGCTGATCTCGATATCCTCGTCATCCAAATTACCCAGAACGCCTTTTAAACTTTGAACCAAAGCGAGGTTGACAGAATCCCTACGCGTAATGGCATCTTCCAATTTGCGGATGGTAAGGTCCTTTTCCTTTAGACTTTCCAAGGATTTTTCAAGATTTTCGGCTCCTTTGGTAGTTAATGTGGTCAGGTTGCCCATATTGTTGATCAAATCCTGATTGTTGGCCTTCAAGAACTTATTTTGGTCTTGTAGGGTCTTCATTTTGGAGGTGGTGGTCGCATTTTCCTCCAAACAATCGTTCAATTTGACCGTAGCGGAATTCAAGAGGTCCTGTGTTTCTTTTTGCTTGGCCTCAAGGTCGGCGTATTTCTTGTTCGATACGCAGGAAGCCATCAACAAAGTCGCTCCTAAACAGCCTAAAATTACTTTCTTCATAATGTGGGTTGCTAATTATTAATAGTTTATGTTTTGATTTGATTGCACAAGATAAGTGCCAAAATTAGGAATTCATGCATTTTCGCCGGGTCAAAATTAGTTAATCTTTTACTAATTGACCGAATTTATCGACATCTTTTACGAAGTGGGACCATACAACGGACTTCGTAATATAATACTTTTGAATAAAATTGGCTTTTTCCCTTTTGTGGTACATTTTATGAAACTGCCTGTAAAAGCTAAGGTGCGCCCGTAGAATGGCCACACAATGATTGAACTTGAACTGTAGCATGAAGCGAACAGCGGCCACCGCGTCGAGCAATAGACGGATGAAGATAATGAGCAACGCTTTTCGACGCGGAAGGTTTTTGGTGATGGAAAACAGGGAGTTCCTAAAATTGAGATAGGTTTTCTTGGGATTCATGTTGCTCAAAGTAGAACCGCCCAAGTGGTACACTTTAGAGGTACCCACATAAAAGACCAGATGGCCATCGTTCTTGGCGCGCCAGCACAGATCTACTTCCTCCTGATGGGCAAAATAATCCTCGTCAAAGCCGTCCAGTTCCCAAAAAATATCACTTCTAATGAACATACAGGCACCGGTGGCCCAAAAAATTTCACGAATATCGTCATACTGTCCGGTATCCTTTTCCAAAGCTTGAAAAATCCTTCCTCTGCAGAATGGGTATCCAAACCGATCCAAAAACCCGCCTGCCGCACCCGCATATTCGAAATGGTCCTTTCGCATCAGATCCAATATTTTAGGCTGGATAACGGCGGCGCGGGGCATTTCAGCAAACATCCCGATAATGGGATCCAACCAACCAGGCGTCACCTCCACATCCGAATTCAAAAGGCAAAAAATATCGGCTTGCACATATTCTAGCCCTTGGTTGTACCCCCTGGCAAACCCGCCGTTTTCTGCATTCCGGATAATTTTTATTTCGGGATGTTCCGCTGTTAGGAATGCGATCGATCCATCGGTCGATGCATTGTCAATCACATAGATATCGGCTCCTTCGGAGTGCTGAACCACCGATGGAAGGTATCTTTCGAGAAGTACCTCTCCGTTCCAGTTGAGTATGACGATGGCGATGCGCAAGACGGGCACAAATTAACGGCTAAAATCAGGAATATCGGTAAGAAACCTATATTTTTCGGCGACGAAATCCATTTCGCAAAAATAATGCTGCAACCCGTTGGTTACCATCAGGTAATCTGCCTTTAGCGGCAGGTTGTACCTGGCGATCTGGTCGAAGGTGTGTTGCGTGATGGCGATTTCAGGGGATTTGCATTCCACCAGTACGGCAATATGGCCGTCCGGTTTAAAAACCACGACGTCGTAGCGTTTATTGAGGGTATTGACCTTGAGTTGTTTTTCAACATTGATAAGGCCCTTGGGATACTTTTTATCCAACATCAAATAGTTTATCACATGCTGGCGTACCCACTCCTCCGGCTGTAGGACCACGAATCTTTTACGGATAACATCAAAAATACGGGTAGTATTTTCGCTATTTTTGAGACGAAAACCATAGGCCGGAAAATTGAGCGGTCTCATGAACTGGCGTTTTTTTTAATCAATGACAAATTTGATGAATTTTTTGGGATGGACGAAGCAAAACGGATAGTAGCCGATATTCAAAAAGGAAGTATCAAGCCGTTATACCTACTTTTCGGAGAGGAGCCCTTTTTTATTGACGCCATAGCGGGATACATTGAAAAGAATGTCCTACGGGAAGAGGAAAAGGAATTCAACCAAATGGTGTTGTACGGCAAGGACGTTACTATAGACGATATCGTTTCAAACGCCAAACGATACCCGATGATGGCCGAAAGGCAGGTAGTCATCGTCAAGGAGGCCCAACACCTTTTCCGCACCATCGAACAACTGACGGGGTATGCCGAAAACCCGCTCGTTACCACGATATTGGTGGTCTGTTACAAGTACAAAAAAATCGACAAGCGCAAGAAGCTGTACAAAGCCTTTAGGGAGAAGGGAGTGGTTCTGGATAGCCAAAAATTATACGAAGAGCGGGTTCCCGATTGGATCCGAAAACATCTTCAGGCCAAGGGCTACAGTATTTCCCATAAGGCCGCTATTTTGCTCACCGAGTATTTGGGTACCGACCTGAGCCGGATCAATAACGAGTTGGAAAAATTACAATTTGTATTACCGCAAAATACCGAGATTACGCCCGCCGATATCGAGACCCATATCGGGATAAGCAAAGACTACAATAATTTCGAACTGAAAAAGGCCATTGGGGAGCGCGATGTGGTCAAGGCGACCCGGATCATCAACTACTTCGCCCAAAATCCCAAGGATAACCCCTTTGTACTGACGGTAACGCTACTGAACAGTTTTTTCACCCAATTATTGCAATATCACGGTCTGAACGACCATTCCCCCAAAAGCGTTTCCAGTGCGTTGCGTATTAACCCCTATTTTGTGAAGGAATACCGGACCGCCGCCCGAAATTATCCGATGAAACGGGTGAGTGGTATCGTTTCGCACCTTCGGGAAATGGATTTAAAGGGCAAAGGGGTAGGGGCGAGTTCCGCTTCACAGGCCGATCTGTTGAAGGAGCTTTTGGTAAAGATCATTTAAGAAAGGCCATAGTTGGGCGGAAACCATGGGTTTAAAATGAATTGTGTATGTCAAGATGCGTTGATTATTTCTTGTCAATACTATACCTACCGGGCCCCAGAAAAATAATGACAATAAAAAAGAAGAAGTACAAAAAGGCCTTTTCCTTGGTACCGAAATCGTCGGCAACGTGGTGGATAAATCCTGCCACGGCCATGACAATCGCAGGAATAACGGCCATCCAACGGGTTTTAAAGCCAATGATTATCAATATGGGGCAAATTACCTCCCCGATTACGGCCAGAAAGAGGGAATGTGCGGCACCGATGCCCACGGGATCGCCGAATTCAAGGTTACCACTAATTATTTTCTGAAATTTCGGAAGGCCGTGGGTCAGCAGCATGGCCGATGGTGCAATACGTAAAATAGCCAGTCCAATATCGCGTACCATATTGTTTTACATTTTTTAATTTCTAAAAATCCGCACTAAAAGTAAGCATTTTTTTTTGGAATTACCGCAGCTCGGGAAAGTTCTCCGGATCGCTTTCGTGCATCATGGAATAGACCTTTTCAAACACGTCTTCGATACTGGGTTTCGAAAAATAGTCGCCATCGGTACCGTAGGCCGGCCGGTGTGCTTGGGCACTCAAGGTCTGTGGGGCACTGTCGAGAAATCGATATCCCCCTTGTTTTTCAATGATTTCACGGAGTAGATAGGCGGAACAGCCCCCGGGGACATCTTCGTCGATCACCAAAATCCGATTGGTTTTTTGTACGCTTTTCACGGTATCGTGATGGATGTCAAAGGGCAACAGGGTCTGGGCATCGATAACCTCCGCATCGATACCGACCTCCTTCAGTTCAAGG